>NZ_JACVWH010000002.1:0-552457 GCF_020658495.1 Clostridioides sp. ES-S-0048-02 | reverse complement strand
GCTCAACTTGCATGTGTTAGGCACGCCGCCAGCGTTCATCCTGAGCCAGGATCAAACTCTCAAATAAAAGTTTATCAGGCTCAGATACTATTGTTATCTAAATATCTGGCTTTATGGTTTGTTTCTTGTTTTATAAATTAACCTACTGTTTAATTTTCAAAGTTCATTTTATTAAATAAATCATTTTGTACTCATTATTTTTTGGTTCCTTGTTGAGCACATTTATTATAATAACATCTTATTATAATATGGTCAACTACTTTTTTACATTTTTTCTTAAATTTATTAATTATTCATATTTTATAATACTATTGCGACTTTATTTTCAAATATGTAACTATTAATAATAACACTTTCAAACTATAATAATACTATATATAATTACAATTAATTTAGAAGGGAGCTAAAAAATGCTTAGAAAGATACTATACGTTTTGACAATACTTTCTATATCTATTTTTTTCGTTGTGGGATGTTCAAACTCACAAAAAAAACAAAACACAGAACAGAATAAAGAAATATCAACACAAGGAGATTCTCAAAATGCTGATGATAGTAAAGATACTTCCAATGTAACTGTTTCAGATGGAACAGACAGTCCATCAAATAAAAATACTGTGAACAATGATAATGAAAAGTTAGATGTGTCATCTTTGGATAATACTGCTCTTGATTGGTTTTATATACCAAATACTAAACATCAAACTCCAGAAGTAAATACTGACATCAAATTTAATTTTTCTGACTATAATGCTATATATAATGGACCCATCAAAGATGGTCAAAAAACATTATATCTTACATTTGATGAAGGTTATGAAAATGGATATACATCAAAGATACTAGATGTTTTAAAAAAAAATAAAGTAAAGGCCATTTTTTTCGTTACCTCTCCATATATAAAGGAACATGAAGATTTGATAAGAAGAATGGTTGCAGAAGGTCACATAGTTGGAAGTCATAGTAAAACTCATCCTTCTATGCCAACAAAAACAAGCAATCTAGAAAGCTTTAATGATGAATTTGAAGATGTTGAAAAACTTTATAAAGAATTAACTGGAAAAAACATAGTTAAGTTTTTCAGACCTCCTATGGGTAAATATTCAGAAAAAAGCTTAGCAATGACTAAAAACCTAGGTTATAAAACTATATTTTGGAGTTTCGCATATAGAGATTGGGATACTGAAAAACAACCATCACATGAGGAAGCTAAGAAGAAAATAATGGATAATTTACATGATGGTTCTATCTTATTACTACATGCTGTTTCTAAAACTAGTACAGAAATTCTAAGTGATTTTATATCAGATGCTAGAAAACTAGGATACAATTTTGAGCTTCTAAATTATTAACATTTAGAAATATATTTAAAAGCTATATTTTAAATGTAATATTCAGATATTAATTTACATAAACTATTTCAAATTAAATACTTCAAAAAAAAATAGATGTATAGTTTTTACATGATACAAAAGTCTTTTAGTAGATAATAACTGTACATCTATTTTTAATTTATATGATTTTTTATTTTTAATTTATATAAGCTTTGTTAATCTACAAGTAAAATAATATTAGCTTTTATTGTCTAAATAATGAATACTGCTACTATTGTTGTTACAATGAGACCTGTTATCACAGGAATAAAGTTCCTTTTTGCCAATTCAATAGGGCTAACTCCACAAATTGCTGCTGCTGAAATAAGCCCCCAAGGAACTAGACATCCTCCACCAACCCAAATACCACTAATTTGACCTAATGCAGCTAATGCACCAACACTTGCATTAATAGCAGTTCCAAATACAGATGCAAGTGAACCAACTAATGAGATTCCAGAGAACCCAGAACCATCAAGCCCAGTTATTGCTCCTACTACAGTTTCTATACCTGATACTGCAAATTTATTAAGTGGTATAGTTTGAGAAAGAGCTATCCCTATATCTGATAATAATCCTTGAGAACCAGGGGCTAATACCTTTCCAAATACACCAGTTAAAGGTGCAACTTCTCCCATGTAGAAAAACGCTGCTATTGGTATAATAGCTCCAAATATCTTTATACCAAACACAAAACCATCTATTATATTTTCACACACATTTTCAAGACTATTTTTACCGAAATTTATAGTGTTTATAATAATTATCAGAAACACTGCTGTTCCTCCTAAAAGAGCTGATGCATCTCCTCCTTTTAGGTCAAACATATACATAGCAATTATATCAGCAAGAAATCCTAAAGCTACTAAAATAGTTGCTATCTTAGACTTTCCATTAAATTCTTTTACTTCTTCACTTTCAAAATCTTTAAGCTCTTCTCTAAACATTCCTTTATTGATATCTCTTTTTAATGTATAAAACGCCATCGATATCGTTACAATTCCCATTACCCAAAATAAAATCATACCATCATTTATGACATATGATACTGCTACTCCTGCGGCACCAGCTGTTATACTTGGGGCTCCCTGAATAACAAAGTCTGTAGATAAGGCAAGACCATGACCAAATAAGTTTAATGCTACTGCAACACCAATCGCTGGTAATCCAGCTCTAATAGCAACAGGTAAAAATACAGCTCCGACTAAGGCAACAGCTGGAGTTGGCCAAAAAAACCAAGAAAGAATCAACATTACAAATCCAGTTACAAAAAATGCTGTGTTAGAATTTTTTATAACTTTGGAAAATGGTCTTACCATATACTGTATGGCATTATTTGCTTCTAGAGCTTTAGATAAAGCTACCATAATAGCTATGATTAAAATAATAGGTCCCAACTCATTTAAAGATATAATAAACGAGTTAAACACTGCTGTTATAGCTCCAAAGATATTTTTTTCAAAGAATAGCCCCATGAAAAAAACACCTAATATACATGGTACTATAGTATCTTTTTTCATAAGCATAGTAATTAAGATAATTACCATAAATACAATGTAAATATAATGCGCTCCTGTTAAAACCATATTATTATGTCCCCTTTTTTTAAGATAATAATATTATATGGTCTTACAAGTAAACTTGTTACTTGGTCATAGGCACATAACAATTGGCATGTGTAGTACTTAATTTAGACATTTATGATTCATTTACTGGAATAGATATTTCAATAGAAAACGCTTTGTCACCTGAGTTTACATTTATACTTCCATTGTGATATGCAATTATCTTTTCACAGTTTTTTATGCCAATTCCAAAACTTTCTACATCTTTATGAATGTTACTAACTTTGTTTTTTTGTATAATTAACAGCTTACCATCTTCAACTTTAATTAAAAATACTATTGGTCTATCCCTTCTTGCATACTTTATTATGTTGGAACATAGATTATCAAATATTCTTCTAAATTGTGTTACATCTACATAAATATGATATTGATTATAAAGTTCATTTTCTATTTTTATATGAAATCCCTTTTCTTCCAATGTATATGAACTATCTAAAAGCAGTTGAAATATAAATTCATTTGCATTAATCTTTTCATATTTTTTAGAAACTTCTTCTTCCGAATTAACAAAATGTGTAAAAAGGTCATCTGTCAAATCTTTTATCTGATATGCTTTTAATCTCACATTTTTTATATATTGCTCCAATTGCTCAGGGCTATTATACTTATGATCTTTAATTAAATCCAAATAACAAATTACTGATGTCAATGGAGTTCTGACATCATGTGATATTGAAGTTACTATATCCTTATTTTTATTCTTCATTTCTCTTTCTTTTATAATCTGATTATCAAGTGCCTGACTCATCTCATTAATACTAGATGCAAGTGATGATAATTCATCGTTACCCTTAACAGGAATTCTATACTTTAAACTACCACTTTCTACTATCTTTATGCCCATCTCTATTTTTCTTAGATATTTAATCTTTCTACTCAACAGCAATAAAAATGTTACAATAAATGTAATTGCCATAAATGTGATAGAAACAGCTTCTATAAAGTTTTGAAATCGAAATCTAAACAGTGCTACTATAACTACACTAGCTTTAATATCAGAAAATTGTATCTCATAATGTCTAGCCATAGAGCTACTATAAAATTCATTTTCTTCACTCTTATCAGGTACTTCATCTGGATAGTACAGTGTATCATAAAAAAGCTCATTTCCTTTATATACTTTCATAGATACAAACCAATTGTCATTATTCCAATTTGATATATCTTCTCCATCATTTGAACTTAAATTTTTATCATTCACATAGATTTGAAAATCAGCCATTAACTGGTCTGCTTCTCTTTTAAAGTAGGTTCTACCTTCTGATACATCCTTTACTATTGACTCAACGGCAGAATAAAATGGTATATTTAAAATAAAAGCCACCCCAGCTGAGATTACTACATATATCAATAGTATGACACCCAACTTTGATGGCTTAATTTTGCTAATCAATATAGTACCCCTTTCCCCATGCAGTTTTTACATATTGTGGATTTTTCTGATCTTTCTCTAATTTTTTTCTTAAATTTCTAATATGTACCATTATAGTATTATTTGCTGTATAAAAATATTGCTCATCCCAAATACTTTCATATATATTTTCAGACGAGAAAACTTTTTTTCTATTTTTTAGCATAAGAACTAGTATGCTATATTCTATAGTTGTCAAAAATATAGTTTCTCCATCCAATATGACATCTTGAGTATCCAAATTTACACTTAAACCTCTTGTTTTCAATATATTTTGCTCCTTATTCTTTTCCTTCCCCTGATATATATAATAACGTCTAAGTAGTGACTTAACTCTTGAAATTAACTCAGAATATGAAAAAGGCTTTGATAAATAGTCATCTCCTCCTGCTGAAAACCCAATAACCTTGTCGGAATCTTGAGTTTTCGCAGTTAGAAATAATATTGGAGCTGTTGTTTTTTCTCTAATCTCATTACATGCAACAAACCCTGTCTTTACTGGCATAACAACATCCAAAATAATCAAATCAATTGTACTGTCTACTAAATTTACGGCCTCTTCTCCGTTCGTCGCCATAACAACTTCATAACCTTCACCAGTTAAAAGTATTTCTACAATTTCCCTAATTTCTGGATTATCATCAGCTACTAAAATTTTTTTTTGAATCTCTTTATTCATCGCTAAGCTCCTTTTTTACTATATTTCTTAAATATTTCAAACTATATAAAATATTATACTTTATTAGTAAAAGCTTAGCAATGTCATACGTTTTAATACTTTCTACTATTGTAAGTATGCTCAAAGTTTAATCAAAACGTACACACATATCCTTGATGTAAAAAATAAACTATACAATACTATCTTACATAAACAACTTCTTTTACTGACTTAACTTTTTCAGAAGATTTAACATGTGCTACAATACATACTAAACCACTTATAGCAACGAATGCATAAAAACTTATTCCTCTGCTAAGTAACATCGCTGGCACTAATAAATGCCCTGGGAAAAATATCTTAAATAATGTCATAAAACTATTTTCAGATGCCCCAACAGCTCCTGGTAATGGTAAAGATGAAACAGCAATATTGAGTAATGATTGTATTGCTAATATTTCAAACACAGTATATGTTGATAGATGGAAAGCTTTATATACAAAGAATGGTACTAAAAACATAGCTGTTATTTGCACAATAGTTATAAGTAAAATCTTAATTACTAACTTTGGATTTTGTTTTATATATTGAGCACCTTTAACATATTCTTCAATTTGAGAAGTTATCACTTTTCGTGAACCTTCAACATCTTTTATTATTCTTAATTTTCCTAATAAATTCGTTATGAATATTATGAAGTTATTTACTAATTTTTTTGAAAATATAACTGCAATTACTCCAACAACAAGAGCAACATTCGTTATTACACCATATATCAATAAAATACTCATTCCTCTTACATTGTTTAGTATAAATTCACGTTCCATAATGAACATTATTCCGCTATATGCCAATACAACAACTTGGTGAATGACAACAATAACTAATAGTATAAGTGAAGAATAAGATATGTTTATATCATCTTTCTTCATGTAATAAACTTGCGCTGGTTGACCTCCAGACGCTGAAGGTGTAATTGAACTAAAATAAAATCCAACAAACGCATATCCCATACATTTTAAAAATGTAGTTTTTTGATTTAAAGCCTTTATACCTAAATATATATTTATACCTTCACAAGCAACATATATAAACATCATTGCAAATCCAATTAATATAAACACAGGACTTGCACCTTTTAATGATTTTATTAACGATTCAATTGATTGACCTCTAAAAACAAAGTATCCAGTTATACCCATTAGTAAAACTAAGAAGGTTACACTACCTAGACACTTATTTTTCTTTTCAGTTTTACTTATCATAACTACATCCTTTCTGGTGTTACAAATTTAAAACCACTAGCTTTGAGTTTTGGAATAGCTATCTTTAATGCTTCGATAGTACGTTCAGGTGCGCCAACTGCTCCTCCTGAGTTTTCTCCTGCATCATGCAAACAAATTATAGAATTTTCTTTTGTTCTATCTATTAACTTATTTACTATAATCTCTACTGTACTATCTTTACTCCAATCTTCTGCCATTACATCCCATAAGGTCATCTTTAAGTTATATTTTTTAACAAATTGATATGAAAATATATTAGTATGACCCCATGGTGGACGATAGTAGTTTACATCTACACCTAAATTTTTCATTGTATTTGTACTTTCAATAAAATCTTTTTTAACATAATTATAACTATAAAGCCATGCATTCTTATGTTCTAGTGAATGTAAACCAACTATGTGATTTTCTCTTAACATTCTTTTTATAATTTCAGGCTCTTTTTCAGCATTCTTTGCCACTACGAAAAACATGGCCTTTATATTATTTTCTTTTAGTACATCCAACAATTTTTCTGTATATCTTTTGTCTGGTCCATCATCAAATGTAAGAGCAATTTCATTCTTCTCAGTCATATTTTTCAATACATCTTTATTTAATAATTTATTATAATATGTAGGTATAATTGAATGGATTAAAAAAATCAAAGCAACAACTATAATTAAACCTACTACATACATTCTCTACACACTCCTTGTCCATCAAATGAAAATAAAATATTTTCTAATGAATTATTATCAAATTGTTTTTTAAGTTTTTTCATATTCAAACTCATTTCTTTAAGTGTAACATCATCATAGATTAAGTCTTTTATCTCATCTACATAGTATTTTTTATTTTTATCAAGTATTCTTCCAATTCCATTATTTAGTATAAAATCAGCATTATTTATCTCTTGTTGCAAAAATGGATTGAATGCTAATATTGGAAGCTCTGAGTAAATTGTTTCAAATAATGTTATTCCACCTGGTTTAGAAATAATAAGGTCAGCACTCTCCATATAGTTGTATACTTCATTAGTATAGCCTACAACCTCAATATTTTCATATCTATTGTACAATTTATAGTACATTTTTTTATTATTACCAGTTATTACAGTAGTTTTTACTCCTTCTAAACTATTTAGTTCTCTATAAAATTGTTCTGACTTAGGCAATAAACCTAAGCCCCCACCCATTATGAGGATGTTTTTTTTATCTAAATGATTTATATGTTCTATTTTTTTAAATTCTTTTTTTACAGGTATCCCATTAATTTTTACTTTATCTTCATCTATTCCTTTTAAAATAAGTTCTTCTTTAGTAGATTCACTAGCCACTAAGTAACAATCTGTATTTTTACTAATCCATTCTGAATGACTACTTATATCTGTTATACATGTTATCAAAGGAAGATTTGAATTATACTTTTCTTTATATCTTGATACTACTTGAGAACAAAATGGAAAAGTTGAAATAACTACTGTTGGTTGTATTTCATTAAGTAACTTGTCTAATTTAGTTAAGAAATAATCTGAAAATGTAAATTTTATATCTTTTTTTCCATTTTCAGTGCATTTGTAAAATAAATTATAAAGACTACTTCCCCGATTTACAAGAATAGAAAAAGTTTTATACATTTTATCTGAGTAGTTAGGCATAATATATTCAAATATATCCTTAATTATTATTTCAGAATTATTAAATTTTGTTTTTATATCTTCACTTAAAGAGTTTGATGCTGAGTAATGACCCATACCAAATTTTCCTGTAAGAATTAATACTTTCATAAGATTCCCTCCTCATTAAAGCCTTTAAATACCTTTAATTACTATATTTATAAGTATAAACTTTAAATCTTTAGAAAAACCTAGTATAATTCTTAAGAAATCTTAAAGTTTTAATTAAAAAATACAAAACCCAATTAATATTGGAAGCTATCTCCTAATTAATTGGGTTTTGTATTTATAAACATACTTAAACATAAATACTATCATTTTAATTCTTTAAATATGTCTTATTTAATTATACTTTTAATTAATCCATAATATTATATTCTTCATATAGAGGATATTTTTCAGTTAAACCAACAACCAATGTTCTTGCCTTAGATTCTTCATCATAAGTTAAACATAGGTCTATAGCCTCAGCAATTACTGCCATATCTTCCTCTTTCATGCCTCTAGTAGTTACAGCTGGAGTACCAAGTCTTACTCCACTTGTAACAAGTGCGCCATTTGGATCAAATGGTATTGTATTTTTATTAGCAGTTATGTAAGCATCATCTAATCTTTTTTCTGCTGCTTTACCAGTTATATTTTTATTAGTTAAATCTAATAATATTAAGTGATTATCTGTTCCTCCAGAAATCAATTTAAAATCTCTCTTAATAAGTTCTTCAGCTAAAGCTTTTGCATTTTTAGCAACCTGTTGTTGGTATGTTTTAAATTCATCACTTAAAGCTTCTTTAAAACATACTGCTTTAGATGCAATTATATGCTCAAGAGGTCCGCCTTGAATTCCAGGGAATATTGCTTTGTCTATAGCTTTAGCATATTTTTCTTTACAAAGGATAACTCCTCCACGAGGTCCTCTTAAAGTTTTATGAGTTGTTGTTGTAACAAAATCAGCTACCTCACATGGATTTTGATGAAGACCAGCAGCTACAAGACCTGCTATATGAGCCATATCTACCATAAGTAATGCTCCAACCTCATCAGCTATTTCTCTAAATTTTTTAAAATCTATCTCTCTAGGATATGCACTTGCTCCTGCAACTATCATTTTAGGTTTTACTTCATGTGCTATTTTTCTAACATCATCAAAATCTATAAGTCCACTATCTCTATCTATTCCATATTCATAAAATTTATAATATTGACCAGAAATATTAACTGGAGCACCATGAGTTAAATGCCCACCTTGAGATAAATTCATTCCCATAACAACATCACCTGGTTTTAGCATAGCAAAATATACACCGATATTTGCATTTGCTCCAGAATGAGGTTGAACATTAGCATGTTCTGCCCCAAATATCTTTTTAATTCTATCTATTGCAAGAGTTTCAACTTCATCTATGTACTCACATCCACCATAATATCTTTTGCCTGAGTAACCTTCTGCATATTTATTAGTAAGATGACTTCCCATAGTTTCCATTACTGGAACTGATACTATATTTTCAGATGCTATCAACTCAATATTCCTTTGTTGTCTTTTTAACTCTCTTTTCATACTTTCATAAATCTCAGGGTCCGCTTTTTTCAAGTTCTCAAACATATTACTCCTCCTAGTTATTATTTAAATTTTACTTTTACAGACATTTCATAATTTTCGTTTTTATCAATATGATAATTTATTATTATAGTCTTTTATAAATTAATAGTCAAGTGTTTTACTACTTTTACATGTTTTCTTTCTGTATTTTAAGTTAAAATATAATAAATAATATTGTCTAATTCTTTTAATTGGATATAATTTAGATGTGACTATTTTTAAATAAAAAAAAGATAATATAATTTATATATATATAAGGAATATTACTTAAAAATTTGATATAATTTCAATATTATGTTTTTTAATTTGGAGGTGTATTTATGAATCAAAATGAGGAACTTGAATATAAAAAAAATATTCTAAAATTAGCTCTATTTGTAGGGGAACTTATGATAAAAAATGGAGCTGAAACATCTAGGGTTGAAGACAGTGTCCTTAGAATATGCAGGTCAAGAGGATTTTATCATGTAAATATTTTTACAACTCCTACAGTAATAATTATTTCAGATGAAAAATTTGACGGTTTTTCGTTTATGAAAACGATTCAATCAAGAGGTATAAACTTAAATAAGATTTCCTTATTAAACAGTTTTTCTCGAGAATTTGTAAATGATAAAGAATATGATATTGATACTGCTATTGCACGTCTTTATGAAATCCAAGAGGTAAAACCTTATCCTTTATGGTTGTTTTACTCTTGTACAGGAATTGCATCTGCTTGCTTTGCTTGCTTGCTTGGAGGGAATTATATATTAAATTTTATTCTTACATTTATAATAGCAATATTTGCTGCAATTACTTATGATAAAACCATGAAGATAAGTGCAATATCTGCATTTTCATGTTTAGTATCTTCTTTTTTAATAGCACTTTCAGGAGTTTTACTAGTTGAAATAGGTATTTTGAATGACCCTAAAATGCTTATAGTTGGAGCAATAATGCCACTACTCCCAGGAGTTGCTTTTATAAAAGCCATCAGAGATTTAATATCAGGTAATTTAATATCAGGAATTTCTCGTGCTTTCGATGCTGCTATGATTATTATTGCAATTGCTTCTGGAGTCGGTTTTGTCCTTGATACATGGTATAGAATTGGAGGTCCTTTCTAATGACTGATATGTCAATGATTTTACATTTTTTATTTTCAGGCATTGCAACTGCTGGATTTGCTGTTTTTTTTAATGCACCACTTTATCTACTTCTTCCAGCTGGAATAACTGGTGGAGTTGGTTGGATTGTGTATGTATATTTATTTAATTTTACTACAAACTCAATTTTTGCGGGTTTTATAGCTGCCGCTTTGGTTTCAGCATGTAGTGAGATATTGGCTAGAAAACTAAAGCAACCAGCTATTGTATTTGTAATTCCAGGTATTCTTCCTCTGATACCAGGAATTGGATTATACAATACAATGTTATCTTTAATTCAAAAAAATTATGATTTAGCTATGTCAAAAGGTACTGATGCACTATTTTTAAGTGCTGCAATATCGCTTGGTGTATTGGTTGTAACTTCTTTTGTAAGAACATTAAACCTTTTAAAAATACGAAAGAACTTTATTCCTCAAAGAAAATCAAAATAAAAATATAAAAATAGCAATGTACCGAAATCCTATAAATATACATTAAGTGTTTATAAGAGTACATTGCTATTTTTAAATTATAATCATTTTAAAGGTCAATTAAGATTCTTGTGATTACTGGTATAAATTCTCTACTATCTCTAAATTTTTTATCATTCTTCTTTAAATACAAATAACAAATTATTGTAAGACAAATCCCAACTAATCCACTTATCGCTTCAACGCCAGATGTCATGCCAATTGCTCCCAATATATAGTATGTTCCTATTGTTCCAACAAGAAGTGCTACAAGAGGTATTATATAAGCCATCACAGCTGCTTTTAATACATTCATGTTATCCATACTTACTTCTACATGGTCACCAACCTTCGCACCAATTGTATTGTCTACCTCTACTAATATCTCTTTTGACTCTGATGAGTCAGCAGTAGCACATTTTCCACAAGCAGCACAAGCTGAGTGTCTTTGCATTTTTAATTTTGCGGTTCTATCATCAACAATCTCCATAATAAATCCTTGTTGATTCATACCTAATCGCCCCCTTATTTTGTAAATTTATTTATGGTATCCATAAGTTCTTTTATCATCTCTTCAGTTTTTTCACTATCATCATGTTTGATACTTTCTGCTACACATCCTTTTATATGATTTTCCAAAATAATTGTACCCACTCTATTTATAGCAGACCTTATAGCAGATATTTGAACTAATATATCAACACAATAACGCTCCTCTTCTACCATCTTTTGTATCCCTTTAACTTGACCCTCTATTCTTTTTAATCTTTTTATAAGAGCTTCTCGCTCATTGTTTGGTGCTAATTTTCTTTCTTCCATAAACTCACCTCATACTCTTATGATGTTCTATACAATTATGATTTACTTACCAATTTGCTTAAAATATAATACAGTTATTACTATTATAAATGCTAAAATTGATATTGCTATAGACCTGCTCTGATGCTTAGTTTGCTCCATACTTAATTTACCATTCATCTTAAACCCTGCTAATGGAAATAAAAATATAACTAATGCGTCAATTCCAAGTACAATTTGGGCTGCAATAGTCCATTTGCTCAAAAAGCAAAATATTCCACCTACACCTAAAAGAACCTCCAATATATTTATAAACTTATAAGTAGGTTTTTTTATTATATATTCTTCAATTTTTTCCTTACATTCTGTACGGCATGGATATATATTGGTATTGTCATCGTATTTTATAGCCAATTTATTATTTGGTGACTTTATATCCCTATTACAGTAAAGACATTTTTTCATTTTATGTTCTCCTCATAGTATTCCTCTTAAGAAATTTTATCTAAATTATTATATGTTTCAATACTATTATACCAAATAGATACAAAAAACAAAAATAAAAGGACTCATTTTAGCTATTTCTTTTATATTACTACTTAATTTATAATAATAATTAGATAAAATTATTTATATTTAAATTATCTCATCATATTAATATGCAATTTTGGTATTAAGCATCAGATTTTAAGTATTTATATATTAATAATATCTACAATAATAACTTCTAAAGTTAGGTTATCAAAATATAAATCATTATTAAAATCTACATTTCATAACAATAAAGAGACTGTCATTAATATTAAGACAGTCTCTTTATTGTTTATTATCTATAAGTTTAGATAACTGGTGTATCAGATAGGTAATCATTACTTACATAACCATATCCACTATTGTATTTTATTTTTACCCATCCAGTAGCAAACATTTCTACAGTTTCTACCTTACTTCCATATGGAAGTTGTCCTATTTTTTCATCTTCCGTACTTGGTCCTTTTCTAACATTTAGACCATCTTTTTCTTTTACATATTTTATCTTAACATTCTCACTGCTGTTATTAGGTTTATTACTTGTTAGATAAGACCCACTGACATATCCAATATCGTCATTGTATTTTATCTTAACCCATCCCGTTTTTAGTACCTCTAAAACTTCTACTTCATCACCATTGTTTAGATAACCCACTACAGAAGCTTCTATTGTAGCATCACTTCTTACATTTACTTTATCTGTATTAGCTACATACATTACTTTCTTACCAGTACTACTCTCTTGTAAATCTTTTAGTTCTGCAAATGCATTTTCATTTCCACCACTACCAACTTGAGTTATAGCAGTCGCCTTTTTATTTGTAAATATACTCTTTTGAGTTGCACTCAATTTATCTCCTACTATAAGTACTGGAGAATTTTCTTTTGATGCCAATACACCTACTGCTAGAGCATCTATAAGTTGATTTTGTTTTTTCATTCCATCTTTAGCTACAAATACATTATCTAAGTCATTTGATGTATAAAATTTTTCTATTACCTTTCCATTTGTTTCATTTCTATCTGCTCCACCTATTCTTTCTGAATTTGGTAGACTTTGTTTTATTTTATCTGATACAGCATTAGTAGAGCCTATTATGTATGACTTACTTATATTTTTAGAAGCTATAAAATCCTTAAAACTAGACACTCCAGATGCATCAGAAACCGGAAGTATAACCATACCATTAGTAGCAGCTACAGAAGCTATACTAACTGCATCTGCAAGACCTGTATATCCATTTATCACAGCTATTTCTGATATGTCTTTTAAACCTTCTATCTTTTTAGCTATGTTTAAAGCTGTCTGATGTCTGTCACTACCACCAATTCTATCAACTGTTAAGTTATTAGATTCTAGTTGTTTTTCTACATTATCTGATACAGAACCAGATAGTCCAATTATATAGACTTTTTTAACACCTAATCTTTCTAATTCTTTCTTTGTTTGTAAATTTAAATTATTTTTTTCTGTAAGTAGTATTGGAGCGTTCTTTAATTTAGCAAATGGTGTAACAGATAATGCATCTACAATAGATTCACTATTCACTATTACAGCTTCATTTGCGCTACTCCAACCCTCTTTACTTACTTCAATAGCTGTTTGATATCTATCTTTACCTATTAAAGTATTTTCTGTTGCCGTTCTACCCACTTCATTTGCATATGATATTGATGATAAACTTAAAACTAGAGATAAACACAATACTGATGATATTGATTTTGTTGATTTCATATTAACTCCCCCTAAAATTATTATATCTACAATTTTTATTTACTCTAAATATTATATCACAATAATTTAGCCTATATCATCCATTCTAAAACATCAATAAAAGACAACTTTATTCTTCTCCAAAAGTTTGAAACTTATCTAAGCTTCCATATCTATTCATTAAAATATTCCATTCATGTTCATCATAAAACTCACAATTTCCACCACAATAGTGTTTTGCTACTTCAACAACAAATCTTCCTGCACTCTCTAAATCAGAATAATTACTTGCTCCAGTTGCACATCCAGCAACTGTTGTCTCAGTTGTTATAGCAACTCCTACTACAGGTGCTTTTGTAGCTACAGCAGGCTGAAGAATACTATTTATATGGTATAAACCATTTCCATATGGAGTTATATCTTGTATTGACACTGGAAATACGTAAGGAAGTCTTCCTGTAGTAGTCTGCATTATGTCTAATAAATCATTACTTGTTTTTAGAATATACCCTTCTTTTATTGTGGGAGATATAGCAAAACCTCTTGTATTTATAACTCTATTCCCTTTAGTTGTATCTATTGATAATATAGCATCACAGCTTAAATCAACTTCATTTTCATTCATAGTTCTCATATCAATTGGAGAATCCATAAATGGAACTGGTTTATGTTCTTTAGTAGGTGCATCTGGACATATGTGAGTTGAAACTATTACATCTCCATCAATAAAATCTCCCTTATTCTGCATGTCCAATAATTTTGCTCCTACTGCTATTGCTACTAAAGCTCCATCAGCGTCAGAAACCATACCTATCATTTCTGGTCTTGCTCCAATTCCTCCTAGTCTTCCTAAAACACCTAATGTCTTAGCTGTTCCTCCTGATGATTTTCCATTTTTTCCTGGTATTGTAAGCTTTACTAAGTCAGTAGACCCTTTTTCCGTACCTAAAGTTTTTACTAATATATTCTTCCCACCATAGCTTTCCAAATATTTTTTTACACATTCTCCATCTACTTCTGCGCTATCAATAATATCATAAACTTCCAAAACTTGTTTTAACATCATATTTGCTCACCATCCAATTTTATTTCTTTTATTTATAGTTTTTGTTTAAATATTTTTACTTTTATTTTTATAAATATTACAGCATTTTTTATTTTATCTATATTTTTATAAACTTTTTCTTATTATCTTTCATATCTTATTTATTTTTTTATTTTTATAAACTTTTTCCTAAGTATTTGTTTTATTTATAGTTTTATAGGTATTATATTGCTCATTAAATTTAATCAATTTTAATTCTTCAATCAATCAAATTACTACATATCCTAATTAACTCCAATTATTTTTTTATTTAATATATCTTCTATATCTTTTAATAATTCTTCTTGTGTCATTGTTATTGAAAGTTTTAAATTTTCTTTAGAAGTTTTTATTAAAACTATCTCTTGCCCTTCTCTGATTTCTGCTGATGTAACAGGCATGCCTGTGTTTTTATCAAAAGTCATAATTAAGTCTGGAAATGTTGCTATTCTATTATTCTCTTTTTCTATTGTCATATATTCATTCCAAAAAGTTACCTCATAACCATTTACAATCAATTTACCTACATCAAATCCACCTGTAGTTTCTAACTCTAAAATTTCTATTGTTCCTTCTGAAACTACATCTCCATTCAAAAATTCGACAACGTTGTTTATTGCTTTATCTTTTGATATTTCTAAACCTAAGTAAAACTCTCTACCCAAATCTATTGCATGGCTTATACCTCCTATAGCAGCATTTTCTTTTACAACAGATGCTTTTACAGGATTTCTAGCTACAGCAACTAAACCTTCTGCTGCTACAGCACACTGTCTAACAAGTCCTGCTGTCTTATTTAAAGACCCCTCTACAAATCCCTCTATATGATTATCAAGTTCTGGATTTCCACCAGACACAGCTTGATAAGACTTATATGTTTTATCTCTATGTAATCCAAGGCTCCCCATCAGGCCTGTTGGATGGGCTCTACCATTGCAAGGTGCATCTATTAGTGGTATTTTAAGTACAGAAGACTGAAGCCATCCATTTATTGTTGCACATCCTCCATTTTCATTTGTAATAATACCTTGTATATCTAATCCTAGTTTATCAATAAATATCTTGACTGTATTTATATAATCATCATTATCAGCATACTTGAGTGGTGCTGCTGGAGCTCCTACTGCTGATACATTTAAGACAATTGCATCATCATGTAATTCATCTATACTTATTAGATTTGGAAATCCATGTTGTAAGGCATATTCCCCCATCTCTCTTCCACTTTCCTTTGCACCACCACCTCCTCCACCTAAAATTGTACCTCCTATTAAAGCATATTCTAATATTTCCTTAGTTAATTTCATATTAAATATCTCCTTTATTAGTTAGATTATGTAAATGTATTAGTAAATATTTACATAACTTTATGCCATATTATAGTTTATTATACAAGCTTTGTATTATAATGTATAATATATAATTAATTATCAAATTTATATAATTCAAGTTATATTAAAAGAGGTGTATTTTATATTATGGATTTATTGCATCTTAAGTATTTTCAAACTGTCGCTAGAATGGAACACATAACAAAAGCATCACAAAAACTAAATATAGCACAACCAGCTTTAAGTAAAACCATATCTTCTTTAGAAAAAGAACTTGGGGTTCAGTTGTTTGATAGAAAAGGAAGATATATTGTACTAAATGAATATGGTAGATTATTTCTAAAAAGGGTGGATAGTATTTTAGATTTAGTAGAAATGTCAAAAAAAGAATTACAAGATATTTCCTTAGAAAACTCTGGTGAAGTAAAAATATTAGCTACAGCAGCTGCTAATGTATTACCGCCACTTTTGAGCAACTTTAGAAAACTATATCCTAATATTACCTTTAATGTTTCACATACTCTACCATCGTCTTATAAGAAAAGTGATTTTGATTTGTATATATCTTCTTCATTTACAAAATTAAACTCAGAAAATAATATAACATTAACCTGCGAGGAAATATTATTAGGAGTTTCAATAAACCACTCTCTATCCTTAAAAGATGAGGTTTATCTAAATGAAGTTTCAGATGAAAATTTTATAGTTATAACTAAAGGTGAGAATTACAGAGAAATAATAGATATATTATGTGAATCAGCTAATTTCAAGCCCAAAATAGCCTTTGAATCCGATTCTCCATATACAATCTATGCTCTTATAAAATCACTTCAAGGAGTTGGATTTATATGTGGAAAATCATGGGGCTTATCTCGAGACCCTGAAATTAAACTATTACATATAAAAGATATTGAATTTAAAAGATATTTAAATCTTTCATGGTTTAGTGAGAATTATGCATCTAAAGCAGTCTTATTATTTAAAGACTTTCTTATAAACTATTTCAAAAACCTTTAAACCAAAGCTGGTATTATTAAAGAGGATATATCAAACAGAGTTAATAACTTTATCTTTAGCGTTTGACATATCCTCCTATTTTATTTTTTATCAAAATTGTACCTTAACATATAATGTAAAATTATATATTGTAACTATTTTTTCTGTCTTTTAAGTATGGAATATCGTTCCTATATTTTTCTATTTCATCTAGGTCAATCTCTGCTAATATATATTTTTCTCTATATGTATCTAATTGACTTATTATAGTTCCTCTAGGATTGCATATTTTACTCTTTCCAAACAGTATCAAATTAGGGTCATTACTTACTAAATTTACTCCTACTGTATACACAGTATTTTCTAAAGCTCTTTGAGATACGTTTAAATCCCACATATCTTCATCTTGTATTCTCCATGCAGAAGGTATAAATATTATTTCAGAGCCTTTTAATGTCAATTCTCTAGCCACTTCTGGGAATCCTGCATCATAGCATATCATTACACCAAATTTACCAAAATCAGCATCATATACATCTACTTTTTCCCCTGCTTTAAAGTATACTGCTTCTAATGACCATAGGTGATTTTTACAGTATTCTCCCATCATATTACCTTGTCTATCGAATATAACAGCTGAGTTGAAAACATGTGTAGAGTCCTTTTCTAAAGTTCCATATGGAGATATTAGGTATACATTATTTCTTTTAGCTGCTTCTGACATTGATTTTTCTATGTATTTGTTATGTTCTCTTATTAGGTCTAATGTTTTAATTCCACCTAAATATTCTAAGTTATATCCTGTAGCAAATAATTCTGGCAAACAAATAATATCTGCACCTTGATTTCCCAAATCATCTATCATCTCTACTGCTTTTTCTATATTTTTTTTAACATCTCCAAGTACACTATGCTGTTGAATTATACCTATTTTCACTTTACGACTCATACAATTTCCCCCTTTATTTATCCTTACTTCCAAAACATTTCATTAGTATATAATAAAGAATCATACTTACTACAATTCCATTTATTGGTGGTATTAAGAAACTTATTTTTGAAGTATAATATGACGCTGCAAAACCAATTAACCAACTTATTACTGCAATCCAATTTATTCCTTCTCTGTGTTTATAAGTTCTTCCTTGTATAAAATAATATTCACACCACATAATTCCTGCTATAGCTGGAACTGCTATTCCTAAGAAAGATAAGAACGATTGGAATTTGAATATTATACCAGTAGCTGCTATTGTTGTACCTATTAGACCTGCAACTAAAGTTAATACATTTCTCTTTACATTTGGAAAAATAGTTTTTAGTGCCAATCCACCAGAATAGGCATTTGATACATTGGTTGACCAAGATGCAAGTATTAAAATAACAAATGCTATCCATCCAAATCCTAAATTAGCCAATACTTCTGTTATATCCCAAGTAGGAGCACCCATAGACATTACACCTGCTGCAACTTGCTGGAACAATGAAATAATACCTAATCCTAAAAAACCAATTATCCAAATATCTTTTACTCCCCTTGTATATCTTAATTGGTCAGGTGATATAATCGCACCGACTATGATAAGACCAACAACCATATTTAATCCTTCAACCATGCTCATTGTTGTTTGAGGAGTGTAATTGTAGATAGCTTCAACTCCATAAGTAGAAAAAGCTTTAAAAACTCCCCAAGCCATTAATATTATAAGTGGTGGTATAACTAAGTAATTAAACTTAGCCATTGCCTTAAAACCATACAAAGCGAAAACTACCATTAATAATCCAAGTATAACTGTGACTAGAGTTAAGTTTACACTTGGAAATATTTTTTGTACTGATAATCCCGCAACTCCTGCTTGTACACCAAACCAACCAAAGCTAGTTATTCCAAGCAATAGAGATATTAGATATTTTCCACCTATCTCTCCAAATGCCCCCTTAGCTAATACATATGTATTTAACCCTTCTTTACAACCAATATAACCTTGTATCATAATAATTGCGACTAATATTAAGTTCCCTATAATTGATGTAATAATCATATTGGAAAGAGTCATTCCTAAAATTAAGGTTCCTCCAACCATTAATTCTGATATGGCTATATTAGAGCCAAGCATATTAAATAATGGAGCTAACCATCCAACTCTTTCCTCTTTTGGAACTGGATTTAAAACTAATTCTTCTCTCTCTTGCAAGATTATCCCTCCCTTTCTTTGTAAAAGAATCTTTTCTACTTTTTTCTACATTTTTTTCACCCTTGATAGTTTTTTTTCTTTCTATAATTATAATTCTACTCTACAAAAAAGTATAATATATAGTTTATTATCAATTTGATATAATTTAAGTTATAGATAGATAAATAGTCTAAAATTATTATTTAAATTTAGACTATTCACACATATTTTAAATTTATTTCAGTTTTATTAGAATTATACTTATTTTATTAAAATTTTATAGTGTATAATTTATTCCCAAATATTTTTTATGAGGCTTATAAATACTTCAATTTTTACCTATTCTAACTTATTTTTAGTGAATTTATTACAACTTTACTAATCAAATTTAGTCTAAATTTTCTGATTATTATTATAAAAATAGTTTTTAAAACAAAATTTACTTAAAAACGAATTCATGATAAAATTTTAAAATACAGTATTTTTATTATATTGAATATGAATACAAAGGAGGATGTGTAAGATTATGGCTAGAAGACCAAATATAAAGATAACTTTAATGGATAAAAAAGAAAAAGGTGCTTGCCACTATGGGCATAAAATTGGTGATTTATTTGAACTTAGTATTTACTTTTTATTCAAAAGGGGAGTCGCCTATTTTTTAGTACGCCCCCCCTTTATATATTTCAATTGTAGAAAAGATTATCAAAAATCATATTCATAATTTTACTTATACTACCCCAATTGCAGCTAATATTATACAAATAATCATAACTGAAATTAATATCGTAGTTGTCTTGACTTTTTTTCCTAATAACCAATACATAATTCCAAATATCATAGCTGGAAGCATACATGGCATTATTTGGTCTAAGTAAGTTTGAATAGGCTCTGCCCATTCTCCACTCCCTACATTAACACTAAGTTTTAGTATTACATTAGAGGCGGTCATCCCTCCAATTACCATAAGTCCTAGCATTGATGCTGCTTCCATAACTTTTGAGACTATATTTGAACCACTTACATCTTTAAAAAATTGAGTTCCATACTTAAATCCTTTATCTAAACATATATAACGAATAATAAAGTGAGGAATATTTATTATTAGAAGGAATAAAATTGGACCCATTATATTCCCCTGAGAAGCTAAAGCTATACCAACTCCAGCTGCTATAAGCTTTAATGTTCCCCAGAAAAATGAATCTCCTATTCCAGAAACTGGACCCATTAAACTTGATTTAACAGCATTTATACTCTTTGCATCAAATTCTTCATTTTTTGCATTTTCTTCTTCCATAGCTCCAGATATACCAACTAAAAGAGTACTTATATGAGGTGTAACTGACATAAATTCAAGATGTCTTTTTAAAGCTTGAGATTTTTTTTCTTTATCATTTTTATATAATCTACGGATTATTGGTGCCATCGTATATGCATATGCTATGTTTTGCATACGTTCGTAGTTCCAAGATGAATCTAATGTTAAAGACCTTCTAAAACATTTCCAAAAGTCTTTTCTTGTTATTTTGCTATCTGGCGAAATTGTTTCTAATTTCTTAGAATTCGTTGTCATCTACTACTACCTCCTTTTCGCCTAAAAAGTTAACATATATTAAAGCTACTGCTAATCCAAATAATGCAACTCCTGTTACTGTTATTTTTAAATAAGCAACCATTATAAAACCTAATAATAAGAATGCTATCGTTTTCTTATTAAGCATCATTCTAGCTAACATGGCAAAACCTATTGCTGGTATCACGCCTGCTGCAACATCCATACCATGAATTACATATGATGGTATAAATGAAAGTATTTTTTCTATTACTGGAACACCTAATGAGAATCCTGTACCTACTATTATTGCTAGTATTAATTTATTGCCTATACCAAATAATAATTGTATACGTTCTACGCCTTCAATGTTACCATCTTCTGCATAACGGTCAGCAAGATGAGCTCCCCATGTAAGTACTACTGTCATTAAGAAGTTGTCTATAAGTAATACTAAAGTTGCTATAGGAACTGCAAGTACAACTGCTGCTGATACATCTTGACCAGTTAATATTACAAATGCTGTAGCAATAATAGAACCAGATACAAAGTCAGGAGGATTACTTGCTCCAACTGGGAATGCACCCATAAATACTAGTTCTAATGTTGACCCTATTATTATACCTGTACGTAAATCTCCTAGTGCTAAACCAACAAGTGGTGCAACAACTATAGGTCTATTATGCATTGTAGAACCTACAAAACAATGCATATATGCAAAGAATGCAATTAGAGTTATTAGAATAACTTGTGTAAATTCCATTTTTATCCCCCTAAAATTATATTAGTTTCATTACATTTGTAGCATCATCATCAGGAACTAATTGTACGAATACATTTACACCTTCTGAATCTAATTCTTTAATCATGTTTATATCATCCTTTGATACATGAACTGCTTTAGATATATTTTCACGATTATCATCTGATTTTGTTCCACCAAGGTTTATTGATTTAATAGATTTAACTTCTTTAGATAGTCTATAAACATCTTCTACAGATTCACAAAGTATCAAAAGATTGTATTTATCAGTTACACCTGAATTAAGTGCTTTTATAGAATCTGCGATACTTTTCATTACAAGTTTGACATTAGATGGCTTAGCCATTTTAAGCCCTGCCATTCTTAAATCATCCTTTAATAGTTCATCACTTGCTATTAATATACAATCTGTATTTAAAAACTTTGTCCATGTAAATGCTACTTGTCCATGTATAAGTCTGTGGTCTACCCTTACTAATTTAATCATTATAATTCCTCCCTAATTTTTTTTATTTCATCCATAAATGTTTTTACGTGTTCTGCACTAACATCTCCAAAGTCTTGGTAATTATCTTTGAAGTAACTTCCTATTATTGCCATATCCCCTATCTCAAGCTGCTTTTTTGCATTTTCTAATGTAACTCCAGCTGCAATAACTAAAGGGAAATCTCCTACATTTTTGCGGAATAATTCTATTTTTTCCATTGATGTTTCTTGCCCTGTAGCATTTTCTGTAACTGCTATAGCATCACATCTTGTCATTCCTATCTTTAAATCTTCTTCAACAGTATTTTCTGATAAAACTGGTTGATACTTAAAACGTACCCCTCCAATTAAATAAGCTTGACATTTTGAGCGGTGTAATTTGAAAAATTCTTCTAAAGTAGCCTCATCTCTAGGTTTGACATGACCTACTACAGAGTCAACTTGTACATAGCTTGCATTATATCTTGTTGCTAGTTCAAATCCCATAGTATCAACATTTAAGCAATTTACTCCATATGGTATTGACAAATTAGATTTAGATACATATTCAAGTATTCTTTCTAAATCATAGTAATTGCCATAGTAATTTTCTAACATTATTCCATCTACACCATTTGCTTCTAAGATACTAATTTCTTTTTTAGCTCTTTCAAAAATATCATCTGAAGTATCTCCCTTTAGGTGTATCATTGCTATAATTGGCTTTTTGTTTTTAAAAACTGATAATATTCCCTTATTGTCCATAAACTAAAATACCTCTTCTTCTTCATTTATTTGTAATGTTACATTTTGTATTCCCATTCTAGATTCTTTTGCTAACTGTTCTGCATCTTCAGTTGTTAATTTATCAGAAAATCTTGTAAGAAGCTCTAATACCATATTTAAATTCATTCCTGAAAATAGCTTAACATTATGTAACTTAGTTAACCTTAACATAGCAGTACATACACTTGCTCCGTATAAATCAGATAAAATTATATATTCACATTCTTTATCTTCTACTATTGTTTTTTCTAACTCTAAAGCAAAATCTGAAGCGCTTTGTCCAGGATATAAACTGTATGAATTAACGCAATTTGCTAAATCTCCTACTATCATTTTTACTGAATCTAAAAGCCCTTTTGAAAAGTCTCCATGAGACGCTAATATTATTTTTCTCATATTTATTCCTCTCCTAAGTGTAAATTATATTTCTGCTGATACTGCATATTTATACTTATCACTTCTTATAAATTGTTCATTGTAATATAAAACATCATTATTCTCTGTATATACTAATTGTCTTACTTTTAATAATGCCATATTGCTTGCACATTTAAGGTGGTCAGAATATTCTTTGTTTGAGTGTTTTACTTCAAATATATTTTCCACACGATTAGGTAGTGTACTTATATTATTAGATATAACTTCCATTAAAGACTTATCTTCCAGCTCTTCTTTTAATAAAAACATGTAATCTATTCTAAAGTAATCAACTTCAAAAATAACAGGTACTTCATCTATTAATCGAAGTCTTTTAATACATATTATCTTCTCTTCTAGTCCAATATTTAAAGCTTCAGCCACCTGCTTATCAGCTTTTTTTATCAAAATAGAGATTATCTTAGTACTTGGTTTTGCATTAATACGATGACAAGAATTAGTAAAACTATTTCCTGCACATGTTGCTTCTATTCTCTCTGGAATAGTTACATAAGTTCCTTTTCCACGCTTTTTACATAATATATCTTCTTTTACAAGTTCATTAAGCGCATTTCTCACAGTTATACGACTTATATTAAACTCCTTACATAGGTCTACTTCAGATGGAAGTTTATCTCCTGGCTTATATATACCAGCTGCTATTTGTTTTTTTATGTTGTCATATAGTTGTTGGTACAAAGGAATAAATGAATTTACCTCTAAGTCCATTTCTTTTTTTTGCTTTTTTTCATCCATTTTACTCACCCCCTCATGTAGTATTTTTATAACATTATATAACAAGTTCTTTATTACATATTATAACAACTCGAAATCGTTGTCAATTTATTTTTAAATAATTTTTAATTTGGTAATTTTTTAATTTTTTTGTCTAATATAGTATTTTATTGTTTGTAGTATCAGGTAGGAATAGTTTGGATTATTAATCTAACAGAATTCTTTTTTAGAATTGTGTAAATAATAATTAATGTTACTTTTAATTGACAATTATTACTATTAAATAGTACAAAAAAAAGACGTCACCCTATTTTTAGTGCGACAGTCTTTTATATATTATTTCTTATTCATATATTATTCTTTATCTTTTATATCAACTTTTATACTTAATTCATCCAATTGCTCATCATCTGCTACTGTAGGAGCATTTGTCATAGGACAAACAGCATTTTGATTTTTAGGGAATGCAATAACTTCTCTTATATTTTCAGCTCCTGCAAGCAACATAACAAGTCTATCAAGCCCAAAAGCTAGACCAGCATGAGGAGGAGTTCCATATTTGAATGCTTCTAATAAGTAACCAAACTTCTCATTAGCTCTTTCTTCTGTAAACCCAAGTGCCTTAAACATTCTTGATTGAACATCTGAATTTGATATTCTAACACTTCCTCCACCTATTTCATATCCATTTAATACAATGTCATAAGCTTTAGCTCTTAAAGATGCTTTATCTCCATCTTCTAGTTTATCTAAATCTTCATCCATAGGTGATGTAAATGGGTGATGCATTGCTGCAAACTTACCTGTTTCTTCATCTTCTTCAAAAACAGGGAATTCAGTTACCCATAATAAATTATATACATTCTTATCTAGTACATTAAGTCTATTTGCCACTTCAAGTCTAACTTGTCCTAAAGCATCAAATACTACTGAGTTTTTATCAGCTACAAATAAAAGTAAATCTCCTGCTTCTGCATTCATTCTTGTAAGTATAGCATTCATTTCATCTTCGCTAAAGAATTTTGCTATTGGAGAAGTTACTCCATCTTGACCTACTTTCATCCAAGCAAGCCCTTTTGCTCTATATGTTTTAGCATGTTCTTCTAATGATGATATTTGTTTTCTAGTAAAATCGTCAGCTTTTCCTTTTACATTTATACCTCTAACGCTTTTTCCTGGTTGTGTAGCATCAGCAAACACCTTAAATCCACAATTACAAACGACATCAGATATATCTGTTAGTTCATAACCAAATCTAGTGTCTGGTTTGTCTGAACCATATCTAGCCATAGCTTCTGCATAAGTCATTTTAGGAAGTGGAAGTGTCAATTCTACATTTAAAACTTCTTTAAATATAACTTCAAGTAATCCTTCAATCATACTCATAACATCTTCTTGTTCAACAAAAGACATTTCACAGTCTATTTGTGTAAATTCTGGTTGTCTATCAGCTCTTAGGTCTTCATCTCTAAAACACTTAACTATTTGGAAATATCTATCCATACCACTTACCATTAATAATTGTTTGTATAATTGTGGTGATTGTGGTAATGCATAAAATTTACCTGGATTAACTCTACTTGGTACAAGATAATCCCTTGCTCCTTCTGGTGTTGGAGCAATTAAAAATGGTGTTTCTATTTCACAAAATCTATTATTTGATAAGTAATTTCTTGTAATATTCATTACTTTATGTCTTAACTTTAAATTTCTTTGCATAGATGATTTTCTCAAGTCTAAGTATCTATATTTTAGTCTTAGTGCTTCTGAAACATCATCATCATCTTTTATATAAATAGGTGGAGTTTCTGATTTATTTAAAAGTATAAGTTCAGTTGCAAATATCTCTATGTCCCCAGTTGGCATGTTAGGGTTTTTAGACTGTCTTTCGCATACTTTTCCTTTTACTGCTATTACAAACTCAGCACCTAATTTTTCAGCTTTTTCAAAAGCTTCTTTATCTACATCTGTATCAAAAACTATTTGGCATAATCCACTTGTATCTCTTAAATCAACAAATACAAGTCCTCCTAAGTTTCTTTTTTTCTGTACCCATCCCATAAGTACAACTTCTTCATTTATGTTTTTTTCTCTCAACTCTCCACAGTAGTGAGTTCTCTTTAAACCCTTTAAAGTTTCCAAGATACTACCTCCATTTTATTTAATTTTAATGCTATATATTTATCTAATACACAAAACATCATACTTTCTTATTTTACAGCTTTTGCTTTAATTCTTCAACTAATGTACTTAATTTTACAGTAGTTTGCTCTGATGTTTTCATATTTTTTAATGTTGCAGTGTCATTTTTTAGCTCGTCATCACCAATTACTATTGTAAATTTTGAATTTATTTTATCTGAATACTTAAATTGTGCTTTTACACTTCTTTCTATATGGTCTTTATCCGCACTTATATGATTTTGTCTTAAATCTTTCAACAATTTAAAGCTTCTTGTATTTGCTTCTTCACCTATAGTTACTATAAATATGTCTGTAGATTGAGGGTTTTCTATTTCAATTCCATTACCTTCAAGTGTAAGTAAAAGTCTTTCAATCCCTAGTCCAAATCCAATTCCACTTATACCTTTTGGACCACCTAGTTGTTCAACAAGACCATCATATCTGCCTCCACCACATACAGTACTTTGGGCACCTATATCATTAGATATAATTTCAAAAGCAGTTTTTCTATAGTAATCTAACCCTCTAACTATTGTTTTATCAATTACAAAGTTTATATTCATTTCCTTTAAGTATTCTTGAAGTTTATCAAAGTGAACTTTACAATCATCACACAAATGGTCTGCAATAAATGGTATATCTTTGATATTTTCTTTACATGTAGGGTTTTTACAGTCTATAACCCTCATTGGATTTTTTTCTCTTCTCTCATTACAAGTTTCACATAATATATCTGCTTTTGAATCAAGATATTCTTTTAATAAAGCATTGTACTCTTTTCTACAAACTGGACAACCCACTGAATTTATACTCACTACCAAATCATTTAATCCAACTTCATTAAAAAATTGAACAGCTAGTGCTATTATTTCAGCATCCATTGAAGGAGTATCACTTCCAAGTGCTTCTATACCAAATTGATGAAATTGTCTCTGTCTACCAGCTTGTGGTCTTTCGTATCTAAAACAAGGTGTAACATAAAATAATTTTGTTGGTTGAGTATCTGCATATAATTTATTCTCTATAAATGCTCTTACTACACCAGCTGTACCTTCTGGCTTTAGAGTAATTTCTCTATCCCCTTTATCTTTAAAAGAATACATTTCTTTTTGAACTATATCTGTAGTATCTCCAACACTTCTCTTAAAAAGTTCTGTATGTTCAAATATAGGAGTTACCATTTCCTCATACCCATATAAAGCACATATTTCTCTAAATTTATTTTCTACATAACGCCATTTATAAGCCTCTTTTGGAGTTATGTCTTTAGTTCCTCTAGGAGCTTTAGTCAACATTTTTATATACCTCTTCTTTCTTCCTTTTTATCATTTCATCTACTCTATCAATGTATTGTTCAACATTCTTTACATTTTCTACTCTTTCAATTCTATCTTCATCTACATAGACAAATTTTGATATAGCACCTGCACCCAAGGCATAGTTGCTTTGTTTTTCCTCCATAATTTGTATATTGTAAATACACTCATATCCTTCTTTAGCATAACCTATATTTTCTAAGTTACCTAGCATATGTTTTTGTCTGTACATATAATATGGATTAAGTCCCATATCCTTGGCATATTTCATTGATAAATCTATCATTTTTATCATTTCTTCATACTGAGTTAAATGTTCTTTGTACTTATCCATATTTATATTTAGGTTAGAAGCTCTTTTTATAGCTAATGTATGAACTGTAAGACTTTCAGGAGAAAGCTTTTTTATTTCCTCTAATGTATTTCTTACCATGTCTAAGTCTTCATCTATAAGACCTAAAATTATATCCATATTTATATTGTCAAATCCCATATTTCGAGCCATATTAAAACATTCTACTAAATCAGAAACTTTATGTTCTCTTCCAATTTTAACTAAAGTATCATCATTCATAGTTTGAGGATTTATACTAATTCTACTTACATTGTGTTTTTTTAATACACTTAATTTTTCTTTGGTAATAGTATCTGGTCTACCTGCTTCTACCGTAAATTCTTTAATTTTGCTTAAGTCCAATTCTCTAAAGAGAGCATTTATAAGTAAATCCAATTCTTCCTCATCCAATGTAGTAGGAGTTCCACCACCGATATATAGAGTTTCAATTTCTTTATTAGTATCCTCAATAACTTTGGAAAACCCTTTAATTTCTTCAATCAATTTATAGATATATTCTCTTTTTAAATGGCCAAATTGCTTTAACGAGTTTGAAGGAAATGAACAGTATACACATCTAGTTGGGCAGAATGGAATACTTACATAAAGAGAAATTTTATTTTTGTCTATCGGATACATAAATAAGCGTTCTCTTTTAGCTATTTCAAGAGCTAAATCTATTTTCTCATCCATTATAAAATAGTTCTCTTTTAGAATAGTTCTTATACTATCATCATCTAGTCTTTCATCCATCAGATTGTGGACAATTTTGACTGGTCTTATACCAGTCAAAATGCCCCATGGAACATAAGAATTAAATATTTGTTTAAGTACTATAAACATACTTTTTTTAATACTTTCTTTGCATAATTTTCTAATCTTTCTCTTACTTTCACTGTCTAGTCTATCTAAAAACTCTTCAATCGTATTATTATTACAAAATCCATTTAAAAACTCCGTATTTATATCTTTGATATTTTGTATTGATTCATACTTTAAGTTACCACCTTCATAATATTCAGTAATTGAAAGTAAAGTATCATTTTCACAAATCAATCTATTTATTAAATATCTTGACTCTATACTATTGCTACACTCAGCAAAGTCATTAAATTTAAATTCACTAGTAAACAATTTTATAAGTTCTGCTACTTCATACTTATAATCATGTCCTTTTAAAAAAACATCCAACATCAACTTAACTCCTTCTATTTAAACACTAGAAGAACCCCATCACTGATACATTTATTAAATATTTGATACTATTTTTAAATATTAATATAAAATTACATGTAAGGATTTGTCTTCTTTTCAACACCTAGAGTACTAGTTGGCCCATGACCAGGATATACTCTAACAGCATCTTCATATTTACATAATTTTTTAAGTGATTTCTCCATTTGGTGGAAATCTCCACTATATAAATCAGTTCTACCAATACTTCCAGCAAACAAAGTATCTCCTGTGAACATGTCATCTTCAACTCTTATACACATACATCCTTGTGTATGACCTGGTGTATGCAAGAAAGTCATTTTTAATTCACCAAGTTCCATTTTATCTTTATCATTTACATATATATCTGCATCAAATTCTTGTGCGCCACATCTCATTGTGTAACTTAAGTTTTTATTTTTATCATTTAATAATTCTTTTTCATCAGTATGTGCAACTACCTTAGCACCAGTCTTATCTTTAATATCTTTAACATACCCTATATGGTCACCATGTCCATGAGTAAGAATTATATATTCAACATTCAATCCATTTTCTTTGACAAAGCTTAATGTATCTACTAAACTTCCTCCTGGGTCTATAACTGCACATTTTTTAGTTTTTTCATCACCTAACACATAAGTGTTTACTCCAAAATAACTATCTACAAATTTTTTTATAACCATTAAAGTTTTCCCCCTTAAAAAGATTTACTTGAGTCTAATAGTATTGTTACTGGTCCATCATTAGTTAATTCTACCATCATATGAGCTGCAAATTGACCTGTACCTACTGTTACACCTTTATCTTTGGCTTTTTTTACAAATTCTTCATACAAATCATTTGCAAGTTCTGGTCTAGCTGCGTTACTAAATCCAGGTCTTCTTCCTTTTCTACAGTCTCCATATAAAGTAAATTGAGATACTACTAAAAGTTCTCCACCTATGTCCATTAGAGATAAATTCATCTTATCATTTTCATCTTCAAAAATTCTTAGGTTTAATATTTTATCAATCATGTAGTCTACATCACTTGATTTATCATCATGAGTCACTCCCAACAGTACTAGCAACCCCTTATTTACTTGACCTATAATGTTTTCATCTACTGTAACTTTAGATGAAGATACTCTTTGTACTACTGCTCTCATATTTTCCTCCCTATTATTTTAACTCTAATTTGTCATTCTATAAATACTTTCTACACCAGGAATTGCTTTTAATTTTTTCATTAGAATTTTCAATTCCTCAGTGTCATTAACTTCTACAAGTAGATTTATACTTACAATACTATCTTTTCCTTTTCTTGCATTTATTCCATTTAAGCTAAGTTTATCCATTGCAACAATATGAGTTATTTCATTAACAATTCCTCTTCTGTCAACAGCCTTTATTTGAATCTCTGCTTCAAACTTGCCTTTACCTGCTGAACTCCATGACACTTCCACTAATCTATTTTGGAAGAAATCTCCATTGTTATTTGCATTTGGACAATCCGCTCTGTGTATAGCTACACCTCTACCTTTAGTGATATATCCTACAATCTCATCTCCTGGAAGTGGATTACAACATTTAGCAAACCTTACTAAGATATTATCAAGTCCTTTTACTACAATACCTTGTGATGAATTTTTCTTTCTCTTTTTGCTGTATTCTGTTTCGCTCATATTGTGTTTATTTAAATCTTCTTCTTGCATCTGTTGTTCTTTTTTTACTTTTTTAATTTCTTTTAAATACAAATCTTTTACTTTAGATACAACTTGAGATGACATTATACCACCATAACCTACAGTGGCAACTAAGTCTTCAACACTTGGCTGATTAAACTTCTTGGCAACTAATGCCATATATTTTTCAACAAGAGGGTCTTTCTGTGGTATATCATGTTTCTTAAACTCTCTTTCTAATATGGTATTCCCACGGTCAACATTTTCTTCTCTTCTTTCTTTCTTGAAAAATTGTCTAATTCTACTTTTTGCATTTGGTGTTTTTACTATGTTAAGCCAGTCTCTACTTGGACCATTAGAATTAGATGATGTAAGTACTTCAACAATGTTACCATTTTGAAGCTTATAATCAATAGGTACTATTCTTCCATCAATTTTTGCTCCAACACATTTATTTCCTACATTTGTATGGACTCTATAGGCAAAATCTATTGGAGTTGATTCTGCTGGTAATTCAATTACATCTCCTCGTGGAGTAAATACATAAACCTGACTATTAAATACATCTTCTTTAAGTGCATCCATAAATTCTTGTGGGTCTTTTAAATCTTTTTCCCACTCCATCATTTGTCTTAACCACTGAAGTTTCTCTTCAACTTTTACTTCTTTGCCAGAAATACCTTCTTTGTATTTCCAGTGTGCTGCAATACCATTTTCTGCTATATTATGCATTTCATGAGTCCTTATTTGTATCTCTAAAGGCTCTCCATCAGGCCCTACAACAGTAGTGTGTAATGATTGGTACATATTTGGCTTTGGCATTGCTATATAGTCTTTAAATCTGCCTGGGATAGGTCTCCATAATGTATGAACTATACCAAGTACAGCATAACAGTCTTTTACATTATCTACTAGTATTCTTACAGCCGTTAAATCAAAAATTTCTTCAAAAGTCTTGTGTTTTTTCTGCATCTTTCTATAAATACTGTAAAAATGCTTTGGTCTACCATATACATCACATGGTATACTTAAATCTTTAAACTTATCTTTAAGAAGCTCAACAATCCCTTGTATATAGTCTTCTCTTTGACTTCTCTTCATTGACACTCTATCAACTAATTCATAGTACCCTTCTGGGTCCATAAACCTTAATGCTCTGTCTTCTAGTTCCCACTTTATCTTAGATATACCTAATCTGTGGGCTATACCTCCATAAATCTCTAAAGTTTCTTTTGCTTTATACTTTGCTTTTTCTGGAGGCATGTATTTTAACGTTCTCATATTATGCAATCTATCAGCAAGCTTTATAAGTATAACCCTTATATCTTTTGCCATTGCTAGAAACATTTTTCTTAAATTTTCAGATTGAGTTTCTTCTTTTGAACGATATTTTATCTGACCAAGTTTTGTTACTCCATCAACTAAATCCGCTACTTCTTTTCCAAATTCTTTTGTTATGTCTTCATAGGTATATTCTGTATCTTCTACAACATCATGAAGCAAACCTGCTGTTATAGTTTCAATATCTAATTCCATCTCTATTAAAATATTTGCCACTGCCAATGGATGAATAAAGTATGGTTCCCCAGATTTTCTATATTGTCCATCATGCGCTTTTTTTGCAAGATTGTAGGCTTTTTCAACCTTTTCAAAATTTGCATTAGGTGCATAAACTTTTATCTTTTCAATTATTTCTTGTAATTCTTTATCATGCATATAACCACCTATTTTGTATAAAATTTTAATATATATGAAAATAGTTGGTGCTATACCAACTATTGTAAAAGTACTAGTATTTTATAAGAGAATTAACATCATAGTTAGATAACTTTTCTCTCCCATTTAAGAATTCTAGCTCAATTAAAAATTGCATAGAAACTACTTCTCCACCTAATTTTTCTACAAGCTTAGCAGCAGCTTCCATAGTTCCACCAGTAGCCAATAAATCGTCTACTATTGCCACTTTTTGACCTTTTTTAATTGCATCTTTATGTATTTCTAAAGTATCCGTACCATACTCTAATCCATACTCATAACTCTCAACTTCTCCTGGTAACTTTCCAGGTTTTCTAATTGGAACAAATCCTACTCCTAGTGCATATGCTACAGGTGTACCCATCAAAAATCCTCTTGCTTCTGGACCTACTACTAAATCCACACCCTTGCTTTTCAATTCTTCAGCCATAGAATCTACTGCATATTTAAATGCCTCGCCGTCTTTAAATAGAGTTGTAACATCTTTAAAATCTATACCTGGCTTTGGGAAATCATCAATATTCCTTATAAAGTTTTTTAAATCCATGGGAAACGCCTCCTAATAACTGCTATTGTATTGTTTTTCTAATTTTTTTAGATTATTGAGTATTAAACTCTCATTTAAGTCTAATTTTTTCTGTGGTTTTGGCAATATTCTTATGAGTACAGAATTTTTTTCATAATTTAAATTAAAGTCAAGTAAATTTAATTCTCTAAACACATTCAATATCGTAAAAAACTTTAATGGAATTACATTAAAAGTTCCCTTTATATTTACCATATCCAAATCAATTTCTTTTTTTATAAGTGCTTGTTTATAAATTGTTATAAATTCATCTCTTGATGGAACTATATTACTAACTACATTCTTTAAATATAATAGGTCTGTTTTATTATAATATTTTATAATTTCACTTTCTTCTCTTTTATTCTCATATATATACGAATATTCGCCTTTATTGTATAAATAATCATAAAGAATAATATTATTATATCTTTTTAAGTCTATTTTATCAATATTAGGAGAAAATATAAGCTCTAATTTATCAGTATTTTTGTTAATATCTTCAATAATATTGTAATTTATGTTAAAATCCAAATCTATAAGTGATACATCTGATATTGCTCTATAGAATCCATTTATAGAATTAGATATTATCAATGTCTCTTTTTCAAAATAATCAAATATATTTATATCTGTATTTCCATCAAATAATTCAAAACCAGACTCAGATATATTATACAAGCTTTGTGAATCTTTTGGTATTATTTTTGACATTAATTTTAGCGAAAGTTTGTCATTACTTGCACTTTTAGGTCGAGCTAATCTAATATCTTTAAGTAGAAACTGCACTTTCCTATTTCCCATATAGTTGTTCTCATCTAGTTGGAACAATACATCTACTTTATCTCCTACCTTGAATAATGATTTTAAATGACTCATGTTAAATCCTATACATTCATAGCACTTTTCATTTTCTATGCTTAATTTCAAATGTTGTTGATTTTTACCTATGATTTTTAAGTCTTTTAGAATATAGTTCCTAACTATAAATCTAGGATTAGGATTATTTAATCCAAATGGTTCTAACTTATGTAATTCCTCCACAAGATTTAAACTTATTACATTTTCTTGTAGTTCAAATTCAACATTTACATTTTCTATCATATCATCTTCAGTCAAATTATAATCTGCAAACTTATTTATTTCATTAGCCAAAGCTTCCACATTTTCTGAATTTAAAGACAATCCAGCTGCTTGCTCATGTCCACCAAACCTAGTCATTAAGTCTTTGCACTTTACAAGAGCCTCAAATATATTAAATCCTTTTATTGACCTTGCTGAACCAGTAGCTTCTCCATCTTCTACACCTAAAAGAATCGTTGGTTTATAGTATTTTTCAGTCAACTTAGATGCTACAATTCCTATTATCCCATGTTGCCAACCTTCTTTAGCTAAAACCAATACTTTATCTTCATTATATCTACTATTGGACTTTAATATTTCCTCAGCTTCATGATACATCTGAGCCTCAATCATCTGTCTTTCATTATTTTTTTCTTCCAATATATTAGCTATTTCAACAGCTTCATCTTTAGATTGAGTAGTAAATAACTCAACACCCAAATAAGAATATCCTAAACGTCCTGATGCATTTATTCTAGGCCCAATTGCAAAGCCTATATGAGAAGAACCTATTTTTTCACTTTCTACACCACAAACTTTTATAAGCTCTCTTAATCCAATATTTTTGCCTTCTTTCATTAATTTTAAACCATTTTTTACAATTATTCTATTTTCATCCACAAGTGGAACAATATCACAAATAGTTGCCAATGTTACTATTTCTAAATAATCATACATGCTAGTCTTAAAATCTTCTTTTGGAGTAAGTGCTTGTATCATTTTAAATGCTACACCACATCCACATAATGCATCAAATGGATAGTTACAATCTTCTTGCTTTGGATTTATTACTGCAAAAGCTGAGGGAATTTCATTTTGGCATTCATGATGGTCTGTTATTATAACATCTATACCCAAATTATTTGCTAGGTTAACCTCAGATACTGATGTAATTCCACAATCAACACTTATAATCAAGTCACATCCCCTAGAGCTTATAAGCTTTATAGCCTCTTCATTTATACCATAGCCTTCTTCTAGTCTATTTGGAATATAGTAATCCACATGATATCCTATACTATTAAAATATAAACATAAAATAGAAGTAGAAGATACACCATCAACATCATAATCTCCATAAATCCAAATTTTTTCTTTTTTATCAATAGCTGACTTTATTCTATCTACAGCCTTTTGCATATCTTTCATTAATAAAGGGTCTCTTAAATAGTCTAAAGATGGATTCATGAATATTTCTGAATCTTTTTCAGTATATATACCTCTATTTTTTAAAATTTGGCAGATTTCCGGGGAAATATTAAGTTTTTTGCTAAATTCACTTTCCTCTATCTTCCCTTTATATTTCAGTTTCCATTTTTTCAAATTTAATTCCCCCTAATCTTTTTTGTATTTTGACCTAATACTTCTTATAACTAAGCATAGCCCTATTATAAAAGAAATAAAGAACCCTGCTATAGCAGTAAATTTTATCCATATATTATTTTCTATATTTGGTGATGCAATTATAAGTGAAGAACCTACTATGATGGATGCTAATACTAAACTTAATGACATTTGAGAAGTTAATTCTGTTATACAAATTTCTAATTTTGTCATTTTAACATCTTCAATTTGCATTTTTATATTATTTCTTTCTACATTTCTTAAGATTGCTTTTAACTGTTTTGGAATAGTTTTTACGTCAAGCAATATCTCTTCCACATTTTGTCTTGAATTTAAAACTACATTCTTAGGATTGAATTTACTTTTATAATGATGCTTCATAAACTCTTTTCCCATAGAGCCAAGAGAAAAATCTGTATTCAAGGTTCTACTTGTACCCTCTAATGTTATAATAGTCTTTGCAAGTGTTACAAACTGTGCAGGCATAATTATCTTATACTGTCTAAAAAATCTAAACAATTCATTTAATATATCTGTCACATTTATCTTTTCTATAGAGATATCATAGTAGTAATGTATTAGATACAATAAATCCTGTCTAAGACCTTTAACATCAGCTTCTCCATTTAATGCATCCATTTCTATTAATAAGTAAATTATTTTATCAACATTTTTTTCTACACCTGCTAATGCAATTTCATTTAATTGGTTCAAAGTTCTATTATCAATAATTCCAATCATTCCAAAGTCTATATATGCTATCTTGTTTCTGCCAACTATAAATATATTACCTGGATGTGGGTCTGCATGAAAAAAACCATGTGACAATACCTGTATAAAAAAAGACCTAACACCTATTTCAACAATAGTTTTTGTATTGTAACCTAATTTTCTTATTTTTTCTACATCACTTAACTTTGTGCCATTAACTTTCTCCATTACTAAAATTCTCTTACTGTTATATTCTGAATATACTTTTGGTATATATACTTCATCACTATTTTTAAATATCCTAGAAAATTTAGTTGCATTTATAGATTCAAAATTGTAGTCAAGTTCTCTCATTAATTGAGTTTGAAATTCTTCTATCATTTGCTCTAAATCTAAATTAAAATCTTTTTTTAAGTCTTTTAATGTATGTGCAATAGTTCTAAGAATCTCCAAGTCAGATTTTATTATCTTCTCTATATTTGGCCTTTGAATTTTTACAATCACTTCTTCTCCTGTTTTAAGTATTCCTTCATAAACTTGACCAATTGAAGCTGCTGCTATTGGTTCTTCTTTAAATTCTGAGAATACTTCTTCTATGCTTAAGCCTACTTCTTCTTTAAATATTTCAATGGCTATATTTGAATCAAATTTTTCTACATCATCTCTAAGCTTTGATATTTCATCAATTATATCTTGGTCTAACAAGTCTTTTCTTGTACTCAATATTTGACCTATTTTTACATATGTAGGTCCTAGTTCTTCTAAGACTCTTTTCATTCTCTCACCAGTTGTCATATTTTTTATTTCTTCTGGTGGGTCAAATAGTGGTATTTTATATGCTATGCCCTCTATATTTAATCTTTCTACAATAAAACTAAAACCATACTTTATCAAAATATATCCAATTTCTCTATATCTCTTTAAATTCCTATAACTTATTCTCAAATTTTTTCACTCCTAGAATAGGTATACCCAAAAACTTACACCTTAATTTATCTCTGTCTACGACATTATTTTACTAATTGATACTCTAATATCTTATATCCTCTTTAATATTTAATTTTATCACATATACTAGTAATTTTATTAAATTTCTTTAACTCAGTTAATTTTTATTTTTGACATTTCATACCTATTCTAAACAACTGCTTTCTCAAAATTAAAATACCAACTAACCTAATAAAATAAATTAGTGGTTGCCTCAAAACAAATTTAAGCATGTTTTGAAACAACCACTCTTTAATTGTTATTTTTGATTTTGTGCTGCTTCTAAATACCATTGATATGACTCATCAATATATTTTTTATCTTCTTCAGTAAGTTCTCTAACTACTTTTCCGGGAGAGCCCATTATTAAAACTCCTGGTGGGAACTTTTTATTAGATGTAATTAATGTACCTGCTCCAATTAAAGTGTATTCTCCTATTTCAGCATTATCTAGTATTATTGAACCCATTCCAATTAAAACATTGTCACTAATTTTGCAACCATGAACTATTGACCTATGCCCTACTGTTACATTATTCCCAATTACAGTATTTTCATCTCCATGTACTATTGAACAGTCTTGTATATTAGTATTTTCTCCAATAGTTATTGGTCCTTCATCTCCTCTAACTACTGCATTGTACCATACACTTGAATCTTTACCGATTTTAACATTTCCAATTATATCTGCTGATTTTGCTACAAAGACACTTTCATCAATTAAAGGTTTATCTTCTAAATACTCTCTAATCATATATAAACAACTCCTTTAAGATATAAATTTAATTATTTGCTCCTTCTAACATTAATTTTGCTTGTATCATAATAGAACATTCTGTACGCTTTCTTTGCATTTCACAGCCCAACTCATATGGTTTTGATATATCATTGTTGAAGTTTATTGCATTTGCATGACATCCACCTGAACAATAGAACTTATTCCAACATTTTTTACACTCTTCCTTAGTATATACATGAGCTTCTCTAAATGTATTTTTTAACTTTTCTGGAAGTACAATTTCTTTATCCAATATATTTGCCATTTTAAATTCTTCATTTCCAACAAATTGATGACATGGGTATATGTCTCCACTTGGTGTTACAGAAAGATACTCATTTCCAGCACCACATCCAGTTATTCTCTTTATTACGCATGGTCCTTGATTTAAATCTATCATAAAATGGAAAAATTTAAATCCATCTCCTTGTAACTGTCTATCTGCATACTCCACCGCAAATTTTTCATATTCATCAAATATTTTTGGTAAATCTTCCTCTCTAAGTGCATATGGATTACTTTCATCTCCAACAACTGGCTCTACAGATGTTAATTTAAACCCTAAATCTGCAAAATGCATAACATCTTTAGAAAAATCTAAGTTATCTCTTGTGAATGTACCTCTTATATAGTAATACTTATCTTTTGCTCTTCCTTCTACAAGTTTTTTAAATCTTGGCAATGTAATATCATAACTACCTTTGTCATTTAAAGTTGGTCTCATATTATCATTGACTTCTTTTCTTCCATCTAAACTTAAAACTACATTATGCATATTTTCATTTATATAATCTATAATTTCATCATTTAACAGAACACCATTTGTAGTTATTGTAAATCTTATATTTTTATTATAATCCTTTTCAATACTTTTTCCATATTCAACTAATTGCTTTACAACTTCAAAGTTCATTAGAGGCTCTCCACCAAAGAAATCTATCTCTAAGTTTTTTCTACTTCCAGAATTGGCAATCAAATAATCTATTGCTGCTTTACCGACTTCAAAACTCATAAGTTCTTTTTCTCCACCAAAATCCCCTTGAGCTGCAAAGCAATACTTACATTTCAAATTACAATCATGTGCTACATTTAAACATAATGCTTTTACTACAGGCTCTCTATGTACAAAGCTTGGATGATATTGATATGTATCTTCTGTATATAAAAGACCTTCTTTTTCTAAATTTAATATTTCTTCATATGCTTCATTTATTTTTTCTTCTTGATATTTAGATTTTAATATATCTAGTACTTCTTCTTTACTTTTTTCTTTATAAAAATCTAATAAATCGTATGCAACATCATCTAATACATGAACAGCTCCTCCATTCACATCTAAAACGATATTATATCCATTCATAGAAAATTTATGTATTATACTCATAACCTACCTCCTAAACTACTATCTATACTAAAGTTTTTTACTATTTTAATTAAACTTTACCCTTCATTATATCATACAGTTTGCTTAAAATACATACAATACAAAAATGACTTACTACTCGTAAGTCATTTCAATGGATACACTATATCCCCCTAAATTAGCACACTTGTACATTACAAAATAAAGTATATTATGTACTCATAAAATAAAATTTTTGTATCTAATTACTTATTTTATATTTATTAAAAGTATAATAAGTTCTTTTTATAATAATTCTATATAAATAATTTGCTTATTTTGTATTTATTAAACCATAATATTTCTTATAATTATTTCATATAAATAATTGCTTGTTTTTAATTTATCTTTTTTAAATTCTTAATTTCTTTTGGTACCTTGGGTTGATGTATAATCCATGGACAAGTGCTATTTGCTGACAAAATTGCAGTACTCAGTGCTAATGAACTAGCACACTTCATAATTTTCACAATAAACTTTTTCATAATTTAATTCTCCCTCGTACACATTTTACTTATATTCTTTTTAGATTTTAATTTACCTAATACTAGCATTATACAAATCCAAAACATTGCAAAAGCACTATATATAAAATAATCCATAAATACATTTGATGAAAAACTTGAAACTGTCATTAACAAGACTACTGTAGACATAGATATAGCAATTTTTTTATAAGTTAACTTTTCTATCTCACTTATAGGATTACTTTTATGCTCTACTGGACACATGATGCAAATTCCAATCCAACTAATACTAGCAATAATCATAATAATATTTTTAAATAAATATACATTTAGATTTTCTATAATAAATATTGTAGATAAGATTATAAAAATAAAGGTTAATAGACATCTAAAATAGTTATTTGCATGATACCCTCCAGAAAATTGTCTTATTGGACAGTAACATATTAAAAAAAATAATATATATGTAAATTTCCCAAATAAAAAACCTAAGAGTAGTATGGTCGTTATATTAACTATAAAAGCAATTAATATTTCAAATCCATAAGAATACACCCTAGATTCATGGTTATCTATCATGTTGTTATAAATTAAAACAGATGTCATTTTATCAGCATATCTCTTAAACATTATTACCTCCAGAAAAAAATTTTACATATATAGAATAGCGTCTTTTTTGAGAAAATTCAATATATTTTTCAAAACTAGTTATTGAAATTGTAAAACTGGTCAAAAAAAGACCTATATAATCATTTTGTTATTTTTTATATAATAAAAAAGTTATAATAAAAGAGTTTTATTAAGCTTTATATGCATAAAAGCACATAACTTATAGCATATAAGTTATGTGCTTTTATTTTTATTATAAATCCTTAATTTTATATTTATTTTTATGATATACCTTAGTTTTGCTTTTATTTTCGTAATATATATGTTTAACTTTGTTTTTGCTTCACATATTGAAGTGCTTTTCTATTCTGTTTTACTGCCTCTAAACAAACTTTTTCTGTTTGATTTTCTACATATTCCAAAGCTCTATAATTCTGTTTTACTGCTTCTAAACATATCTTTTCTGTTTGATTTTTAACATATTTTATCATTCTATAATCTTGTCTTACTGCCCTTAAACAAATATCCTCTGTTTGTTCTTTTACATATTTAAGTGCCTCAAAACTTTGATTTACTGCTTCCAAACAAACCTTTTCTGTTTGCTCTTTTACATATTGTATAGCACTGTAATTTTCTTTTACCGCCTCTATACACATTGATTCTGTTTGCTCTTCTATATATTTAAGAATATTTCCATTTTGCTTTACTGCCTCTAAACATACTTTTTCTGTTAGTATCTTTATATAGGTCAATATTTCTTTTATTTCAAAATCTTTAAATGAGCCCCTTATAGCTTCTATACATATTTCTTCTGTCTGTTTCTTTACATATTGTAATACTTTCCCATTTTGTCTTACTGCCTCTAAACAAATATTCTCTGTCTGCTCTTTTACATATTGTAGTGCTCTTCCATCATTTCTTACTGCCTCTAAACAGATTTCTTCCGTCTGCTTATTTACATATTGAAGAGCCATATAACTTCGTCTTACTGCTTCTATACATATTTTTTCTGTCTGTTCATTTACATAATACAAGGCAAAATCATTTTGCTTTACTGCTTCTATACATATTTCTTCTGTCTGTTCTTCTACACAAGGCAATGCACTGTAGTTTTCCTTTACTGCTTCTAAACATATACTATTATTTTGTTCCTTAACATAAGCTAAAGACTTTCCATCTTTTTTTACTGCTTCTAAGCATATTGTTGGAGTCTGTTCTTTTATATCCTTTAATATTTCTGCCACATCATTTTTTGATGCTCTTTCTATTAATTCTAAACATACCTCTTCTGTCTGCTCTTCAACAAATCTAAAAACTTCCATAACATCATGAGTTGATGCACTTCTTATAGCTTCAATTAATATATTTTCTGTCTTGTCGTTTACGTAATATAATGCTCTATAATTCTGTTTTACGGCCTCTATACATATAGCTTCGGTTTGATTTGTTATGTATTTGAGAGCTTTATAAGTCTGCTTTACTGCCTCCATGCACACCCTATCAGTCTTATCTTTTACAAATTCTATTATTGTACCATCTTGCCTTACTGCTAGTAAACACATTTCTTCAGTTTGATTTTCTATGTCTTTTAATTCTCTATAGTCATATTTCACTCTGCTTAAGTCATTTAAATGTACATTATTATCTTCTTCTGAATTATCCTCATTAATTTTTATATCATCCTCAAATTCTTCATCATCTAAATAGTCATCTTTATCTGGCAAAAACATAGATTTAATTTTATTTTTTATATCCATAAAATTAACCTCCTTTAATACGATTTTATCATTAAAGTAAATCATTTTTAAGTATTTATTTAATTAATTTTATATTAAGTTCTTTTAAAAGTCCATTCATTGTCGATAGATTCTATTTTATATTAATAATTTAATTATAAACATGCGGGGTAATAAAGTTAATAGTGGACATTTTTCATCCCATTAGTATATACTATTTATATTTAATACTCATTTATAGTTATTTTTTTCAATTTTTTCATCATTTACTATATCATATTCATTTAATTTATGATATTATTTAAGTATAATATAAGTTTTATAAAGTATATTAAATATATTATAAGATGGAGGTTGAGTAATTTTGAAAGGAAACATAGTACAATATAATTTTGCAGATATAGAGGAAGAAGTATATTCATTGGATTATGCTATAGCATGGAATATAGACGAGGAAAACGTAAACATTATACCATTTACAAATAAATTCTGTAAAGAATCTATAGAATCTTTTTGTTTAGGTAAAATTGACAACTTTGTTGAAATATTAAATGAAGGCTTTGTTGAAAATCATCATTATGTACATTTGGATAAGATGGTAAGTGTTCCTAAGAAAAAAGTTAATTTAGTATATCAACAAGACACATATGGTTCTCTTTTAAGAGATAGCAATAGTAATCTTATTCCTGTAAAAATAACTTCAGAACAATCTAAGTCTATATCAAATAAGGTTGATTTATTTTGTGCTGGTGAAGAAAAATGTTTAATTAATATATTACTAAAGGCTGACCCATCATATGTTTTGGATGTAGATAGCATAAAAGATAAAAACATCTTAAATTTAGGTTATGAATCTATTGATAGATACAAAGAATATAACTTTGATGATGATAAGATTTTAATATTTTTTATAAATAAAAAGCGTTATTCTGTAATTATGAAAAAAACAAATAATTCTAATGGAGATTTAGCTACTAGAAACAATGTTATTAAGGAGTTATTTGCTAATAAAGCAGGAAATATCAACTAATCTTAGGATTTTAATGTGATAATTTTTGATTAAATAATAATATACAAAGTGGGAGTAGAAAAATCTACTCCCACTTATTTATAATAAACAAATAAATCCCTGAATCTATTGAGTGATTATAATTTTTAGATTGTACTAGCTTACATTTTTAAATTTACATTTTAAAATTTAAGGTGCACTTTCTACTCTAAACTTTAATCTCTACATCAATATCATCAACTGTAACACTTACAATTAAATCTTTAATAATCAAACCTTAGACCATATATATTAAAACTCAAATTAAATTCAGGATTTATCTGGATATCACATTAGAATTATACATTCATATTCAATATCTTAAGTTCTTAATTTATTTTACCCTTAATTCTATTATTAAATACTTTTAATTATTTTTCAATACAATATCAAATTTTAACATTAATAATTTTAAGTTTAAATTTATTTCGTAAATCCAGATACTTTCCACACTCCACCATCATTTATAACATCAATATTAATATCAGAAAAACCTAACTTCCCACCAGCTTTTTCTACCCCATCATTGGCAAATATTACATTATAACTTCTTTTATCTTTTTCTTCTCCTAAATCCATTTTTTCTATATATACAATTGTATCGCTATTAATATAATCTGGTAAATTCATTTCAAATCTAGTATCAGTGAACTACCATCCACTTAACTACCTACGGTAATGTTTGAAGTGGTGGCTTCTTGGTCAAGATAACTATTGTTATCAGTATCTCCAAGCTATTGGGCTAGTTCCTAACCCTTATGATTACCATTTATATGGCTAAGTTTAGTAAATTGATACTTGCATTGATATCTCTATCGTGGAATGCTCCACACTCTGGACATTCCCATTCTCTTAGTCCTAAGTTCTTCACTAATGGATTTTTATATCCACATTTAGAACATAATTGACTATATGCGAAATTCTTATCTGCTACTATTATTTCTCTACCATACCAATTAGCTTTATATTCTAACATTCTTCTGAACTCCGACCAACTTGCTTCGCTTATAGCTTTCGCTAACTTATGATTTTTCACCATATTCTTTACCTTCAAGTCCTCAATAACTATAACTTGGTTTTCGTGTATTAGTTTAGTTGATAACTTATTTAGGAAATCTGCTCTTTGGTCTGATATCTTTTGATGCAACCTTGCTACCTTCAATCTTGCTTTATATCTATTATTGCTTCCTTTTTGTTTTCTTGATAAGTCCTTTTGTAGTTTAGTTAATCTTTTCTCTGATTTTCTAAAGTGTTTAGGATTATCTACTCTAAATCCATCGCTACATATTGCAAATTCTTTCAATCCAACATCTACACCTATTTTCTTATCAATAGTTTTTAGTTTCTCTATTTCAGTTTCTGCTAATATAGAAATATAATATCTATTACCTGGTGTTCTCGATATAGTACAACTCTTTATTTCTCCATCAAACATTCTATGTTGTTTTATCCTAACCATCGATTTTAGTTTAGGTAATTTTATATATCCATTTTCAATCCTTACAGTACCTTTTTGGTTGTTAGTAGTATAACTATGGTAGTTTATTTTCTTAGATTTGAATTTAGGAAAACCTACTGATTTATCTCTAAAAAAGTTTTTATAGGCTTTATCTAAATTCATTTGTTCATTTGCTAGTGCTAAACTATCAACTTCTTTTAGGAACTCATATTCCTTTTTGTAATGTGCAGGTGTAGGATATTTTATTTTTTTAATATCTAAGTCCTTGTTTTCCTCATATGCTTTAATCCTATAGGATAACATAAGATTATATATAAGTCTGCTACATCCAAAAGTTTTAGCAAAATATTCTTTTTGTTCGCTATTTGGATATAATCTATATTTATATGCTCTTAGCATATTATCCCTACTTTCCTTGATTTTCTATGTATTATTTTACAACATCCAATGGAGCTCCACCAGTTGTTACTAGACAATAATTTTTGCTCCAAAAGTATTCTTTCCATAAGGACTTACGAATACTTAGAAATTCATTCTTTATTCTTCTACTTGATGCTGATTTATAAGCATTTAGGAGTTTAGATATCTCTGTATTTGGTTTTGCTTTGAATAACAAGTGCACATGGTCAATATCATGATTCCATTCTAGCAACTCCACTCCATAATTTGGGGAGATATCTACAAATATATCTTTTAGTCTATCTGATATAGAGTTATCTATTACTTTTCTTCTATATTTTATACACATAACTAAGTGATAGTGTAACAAAAATACTTAATGATTATTACTATCTAATTTCATTGTAGTTACTTCCTTTCAGTTTTTACTACTGATTTTATAATACAATACATTTTTTGAAAATCAAGTAAAATAAATAACCTATCGGTTAGGCTTACATCCTCCATCTCCTATGACGAGGAAGAGGAATTTCGCCATAGGAGGTTAAATATATACTCTTTAAACCATTCACCCTTAATATATATTACCATATTTCAAAAGTACATCCACATAACATTAATACATATTCAGGTGCAATTACCTAAAAAATAAGTCTACAAAAAACACAAACTATAATTAAAGTATTATAAATTTTAATTTATAATAATAAAAAAGCCATAGCGTATAAAATAAACTATGGCTTTTCTTTACTTATTGAGTTATTCATATTATTTATAACATATCTACATGGATATTTTATATAATATAAGTTTGTAAATTACATATTATATATTTTATAAATTACATGTTAAAAGTTGTTTCAATATATCTTTTTATTTCTTCCGCAGTACCCATATTAAGTACTTCATCAGCTAATTTTTTCATATCCGCTTCTTTAACTGAAGTTATTAATTTTCTAGCAGGAAGTATTGATATTGGAGACATAGAAAACTCGTCTAATCCCATACCTAAAAGTATTGGTATCATTTTTTGGTCTCCAGCAGATTCTCCACACATACCTGCCCATTTACCTTCTTTATGTGCATTATCTATAACTGTCTTTATAAGTCTTAAAACAGCTGGATTAAATTGATTGTAAAGATAGCTTATCTTTTGATTCATTCTATCAACTGCACAAGTATATTGTATTAAATCATTAGTTCCTATTGAGAAGAAATCTACATGTTTAGCAAGTATATCAGATATTACAGCAGCAGATGGCACTTCTATCATCATACCGATTTCTACATCTTTAGCATAAGCTATACCTTCAGAATCAAGTTCTGCTAAAACTTCTTTTACAACTTCTTTAGCTTGTAATAATTCTTCTAAAGATGAAATCATAGGGAACATTATTCTCAATCTTCCATGAACACTTGCTCTATATAAAGCTCTTAATTGAGTCTTAAATATATCTGTTCTATCTAAACAAAGTCTTATTGCTCTGTAACCTAAAAATGGATTCATTTCAGGTTCCATAGTCAAGTAACTTAACTCTTTATCTCCACCTATATCTAATGTTCTTATAACTATAGGTTTACCTTCCATTCCTTCTAATACAGCTTTATAAGCTTCATATTGTATTTCCTCAGTTGGGAAAGAATCTCTATCCATATATAAAAATTCTGTTCTATAAAGACCAACACCTTCAGCATCATTCTTTATTAGACCTTCTATATCATTAGGAGTTCCTATATTACCAGCTAATTCCACGTGTTTCCCATCAAGAGTTACTGATTGCTTTCCTTTTAATAATTGTAATGCTTTTCTTTCCTCTTCATACTTAGCTTTTAACTCAGTGTATTTGCTTATAGTTTCTTCATCTGGATTAACGATTACTTCACCAGTATCTCCATTGAAAACTACAAAATCTCCATCTTTAACATTTGAAGTTATATCACTTAGTCCAACGATTGCAGCGATTTCTAAAGTTCTAGACATTATAGCTGTATGAGAAGTTCTTCCACCTATGTCAGTTAAAAATCCTAAAACCATTTTTTTGTTCATAGTTGCTGTATCTGATGGAGTTAAATCATGTGCTATTAATACTACTTCTTCACTTAAAGCAGATAAATCAACAACTTTGATTCCTAGTATATGTCTAAGTATTCTATTTGTAACGTCCTTTATGTCTGCTGCTCTTTCTTTCATATATTCATTGTCCATAGACTCAAACATACTAACAAACATTTCTTTTATTTCATTTAAAGCATATTCTGCATTTACATTTTCAGTTTTGATTTTATCAATTGCAGAACCAATTAACTCTGGGTCTTCTAAAACTAATAAATGTGCTTCAAATATTTCTGCCTCTTCTTCTCCTAATTCTTGAGAAGCTTTTTCCTTAACTTTTATTAATTCTTCTTTAGAAACTACAACTGCATTTTCTAATTTAGCAACTTCCGCTTCAACATTATCTATAGTTTTTTTCTCAATTACTAACTCACTATGCTCAACTACTAACGCTTTCCCTAAAGCAATACCAGGAGAAGCTCCTATTCCTTTGTAAGCCATAACCCTACCTCCTAAAAATATCTTCTGTATTTTGATTCCAAATTTATAATTAAAAATATCTTACTTATTTCATCATTTAAAATATTTATATTTTCATACCCAATTAATAATAATCTTAATCTTCTGATTAAATAAACATGAAAGTAACAAAGAAACTAAATATTTACAAACTTTTGTCTGTATATTTTTAATGTTTCTCTGTTACTTTTACTCTAAGCAATGATTAGATTATAAATACCAAATTTTTAGAAATTATTATATCTACTCTCCAAATCCACTTTCAACTAATTCAACCATTGCTGCTAAAGCTACTTCTTCATCTTCTCCATTTACAACTAATTTTAATTCTTCTCCTTGAGCTAAACCTAAACTCATTATTCCCATGATTGATTTTGCATTTACAGTTTTGTCTTTTGCCACAACTTCTACTGTTGATTTAAACTCAGCAGCCTTCTTAACAAACATTCCTGCTGGTCTAGCATGTAATCCACTTGCATTTTTGATACTAACTACTTTTTCCATTTTTTAAATCCTCCTATAAACCTAACATTTTATATTTTTTAAAATTGTTTTCCTATTTTTTACTTTAATGGCACTTAGTGGTACTTTTTTGTCCTATGGTCATTTTTTGTTCCCACTAGTGCTACAAAAATATTATACTACTAATATACACTTTTTTCGAGTATAATTACAAATTTTTTTTTGTTTTTTATTTAACTTTGACTTTTTAAGTCTTTTATAATACAATTTGTCAATAATTTTGTGTTTTTGTTCTTTTTAATACTGATTTTAGGTCTAATTTCAAAATTTGATGCTAAATTCTTATTAGAATCAATATTTGTATTTACAACATCTATAACCTTATTAAAATCATATAATTTTACCCTATTTATACTATTTTCTTCAAGTTTTTTCTCATATACACAGTAAAATAAATCTTTATATGAAAAATTTTTGGGTAAACCAAGTGTCTCACCAAGCTTTGGTATTACATTTTCCATAACAGTTCTAAGCGAAACATCTCTTTTTATATTCAATAAGTTACAAATACATTGTATTGTTTCATTACTCATTCTTCTAAATCTATCAAAACAATACTCTTCATCATACTTATACTCTACATCAAAGTAATACTTAATACCATCGCATCTTTCATAAGCTTTCATAGTATCTAAATATCCTAATCGAATATTTTTTTCTACATTATCTCTATCTTTATTAAGAGAACCGCCTAAATATTCTGATGGTATTATGGTTTTTATATTTATATTTTGATGTTTATTTAGGTTCATTTTTCCAAGAAAATCATCAATTAACCTAATTACAACAACATCTTCATATCCTTTATCTTCTAAAAGCCCTATTGGCATATTATCACAAAACATTCCATCCAAATACAATTTATCATCCATTACATTTGTTTGGAAAATAGGCAAACTAGAACTAGCAATTAAATAATCAACCAATCTACCTTGTGGCATATCTTCTATATACAATGGATGAGGATTAATTTTTTTATCCCACCAAACCGTAACAAGTCCAAAGTCTTTTTTTGATTTTCTTATTATATCTTCATTTAATGTAGTTTCCATCAAGTGTCTTAATGGGCTTATATCTATACCTTCATTTTTTCTGGCTTTATTTATAAGTTCAAAAACTGCATTGATATTTTTCGTAGTAAAATCTACATTTTTAAATCTCTCATAGCTTTCTTTGTCAATATTCATAAAATGAGTATAATCATAGTTTAGCCATATATCTTCCATTACCTCAATATCGTTTTGAATTATATATGCTCCATTCAAAGCCCCAATTGATGTTCCTGTTACTCCTTGAAATTCTATACCAAGTTCTCTTAAAGCTTTATACGCACCTATTTGATAAGCTCCTTTTGTTCCTCCACCTTCTAAAACTAATCCTTTCATATTATCACCTACTATTTAAAGCGTTCCTAATTTATATTCCTCAGCAAATATTAATTCAAAAAACTACTTTTAGCTATTGGAGAAAAATAAAATTGTACAAATTTATTTTTATTTTATCAAAAAAATATTCAAAAGTATATATTTTTAATATTTTTTATATGGTTAACTTTTTCTTTATCAATTTAGATAAATTATTAACATTCAACATATTTTTTCATATCCATACTTATTTATATTCCCAAAGAATCTATTACTAATTTATCTATTTTTATCTGCAATTTTTCTACTCTGTCTTTGTCTATTGTTTCATTTAATAAAATTGATATTATTTGTTTTGATAAATCCTCTATTGCTTCATAATTATTATCTCTAAAAATTCTTATCTTCATAACCTTATTAGGATAATAATCATATATATTTTTACTCATTTTTTTAGCTGTTATTTTAAAGTATTTATCATATACACTAGAATTTAAAATTCCAACTAAATATTCATATGAAAATTTATCTAAATACTCATCTTTTATGAAAAAAGAATATACATCTGCACTTGAAAAATTATTATCATAATCTATAGCAAACCTATTTTCTTTGGATTTATATGGATACATTATCTTTTTTCTTTCGAAAAAAAGCTTTTCTCTACCCCATTGAAGCTCATACCACTTTCTTATTCCACTTTTACATTCTCTTCTGTTTTCTAATTTAGTCTTATACACACCTATAATTTCATCAAGTATTTTTTTGTTTTTAACCTCGTCATCTATATCATTTGAGTATATTAACTTATATTTACTTTTCTCTACTACATACTTGTTTATATTTTTGCTTTTTATCCAATCTTTTAAAAGCTTCTCATCTACAAAATTTAATTTTAAATCCCCTTCACTTAAAATAAAAGCCTTATCACATCCTGTAATTATGCCTTGAAAGCTTACAGCTATGTCTTCTAGGCTATATTTACCTTTTTCTTGTATTTTATTATAAAAAGATTCATTATCCTTATTTACAATTATCCATTCATCAGAAAGCAAGTTTTGATTTATATTAAAATATTCAAATTTACTACTATTTAAAAGTTCTTCTAGTGTTTCAAATTTATTTATAGATACATCTTCATTCTTTATTCTAAATATATCTATAGGCGTATCATTCAATTTTTTTTTATTAAAAGTAAGAATACAACTAGAAACACCTATATTTTTAAATATATTTGCACCCAAAAAATCTACTATTTCTTTAATATTAACATTTGACTTAATATAATCTCTCAAATCTTTTCCTGACAAACTTTCTAAGAAATATCTCGGCGTTATAACACTTCCAGTTCCTCCACATTTTAAGATATCTATAATCTTTTTATAAAAACAAAAATATAAGTCAGCTTTATCTTTATAAACTTCACTGTACTTTTCTAAAAGAAATTTTTTATATTTTTTTTCAAGTTTTTTATGTCCAATATACGGAGGATTACCAACTATGTAATCAAACTTATATCGCCAGTTTTTCTTTAGACTATCACAACAAAATAGGTTGATTTTAATACCTTCATCTTCTAAATCATTCGTTGTCTTTTTGTTTTTTAAGCTATCCTTTAGTATATTTATAGCATTTTCATCGATATCAGCACCATATATACAATAGTTCAATATATGATTGTGTATATTATCAATCTGCCAATAATTTTCATCATATTTATTTTTTAATTCATAAATATTTTTTTCAAATAAGTCATATAAAATATCATATACTTCTAAAAGAAAGTTCCCACATCCACAAGATATGTCAAGAATTCTCGGATATGGATTTTTAATTATATCGTGATTTCTCAAGGTTTTTTTAACAATATAATCGACAATGATTTTAGGTGTATAGTATATTCCACCTGCTTTTTTAGTATCTACATCTAAACTATTCTCATACTCTTTAGATAATAGAAAATTATCTTGAGATATATCATCCATAACTGAAAACCTCCAACTATTAGCTAAGCTAAAAATTTATTATTCTAATATCTGTCTTATAGATTTTCTTGATAAAAGTTTATAGATTTCTTTTTCTATCTCTAGTAATTCCTGATTTACCTTGCAACCTTTTAAACAATTACTACAATTAGATACATATCTAGTACATTTATTTATATATATTTTCCCATCAATTATTTCTACAATTGTTCTCAAACTTATTGTATCCAATGATACATTTAACATGTATTTCTTTCCATCTTCTTTATTAAAAGTAAGTAAATTATTTGCACAAAGTTTTCTAAGTAGTTTATATAGTGTTAATATTGGTATATCTTCATTTTTTAATATTGTTTTGACATCTATTGGATTATTTTCTCCATTATTAAATATAGCTCTTACAATTCTTATTGCATAATCTACGTCTTCTGAAATCATTATTCCACCTCCTCAACTGCCATATATTCTTTCAAAAGACTCTCTTCTAAACTTATATTACTTCTTCCAGTAAGAAGTTCCTTGTAACTACATTCATCTATTGGCTTAGAAAATACATAACCTTGTATAAAATTACATCCCATATTATTTAAAACTTTAACTTGTTCCATATCCTCTACACCTTCACATATAACAGCTAGATTTAAATCGTGCGAAAGATTAACAATGGCTTTTATCATAACCTTTGTTTTTGAGTTGGTTACTATATCTAATATAAGTGACCTATCAATTTTTATAACATCTACTGGTATCCCCTTAAGATTGATAAAATTTGAGTTCCCTATGCCAAAGTCATCCAATGATATATTCATACCTAAAGATTTAATTTCATAAAGTCTCTCACTAATAAATTTTACATCATTTAAAGCTGTTGTTTCTGTTATTTCTATTTCTACAAGTTTTCTAGGAACATTATATGTATCAAACATCGACTTAAAAAAATCTACTAAATCATTCTTATAAAGTTCTACTCTAGATAAATTTATTGAAACTGGTAAAACATTTATCCCTTCTGAAATCCATTTATCAATAGTAATAAAAACTTCTTCAATCACCCATCTACCAATATTATTTATCAAACCACTTTTCTCAGCTATAGGTATAAAATTATTTGGAGCAACCATACCTAAGGTTGGATGAATCCATCTTATTAATGCTTCTGAACCTATAATTTTATTTGTACTTGAATCAAATTTAGGTTGGTAGTGAATTATGAACTCTTTGTTTTTAATAGCTAAAAATAAATCTTGTTCTATTTTCATAAGTGATTTTATTTCTTTTTCCATAGCATCATCAAATTCAACATATTCTATATGCTTTAATCCTTTTGATTTAATTCTTGCCATATCAGCATTATCTATGGCTTTTTTTATGTCAATTTCATCATTATTAAATTTATAAATACCAATAGAAGCTTCAATGTTTATATTCATTTTAAAACTATCTATCTGACTCAAGGTCACAATTTTATTTTTAATAAGGTTTGCCAAATTAGGAATCTTTTCATCTCTATCTTCAAGTTTTATTATTAATAAAAAGACATCGCTTTTTAACTTTCCATAAATAGCTTCATTTCCAAAATAATTTTTTAAGTTGTTTGAGATATTGTCTAATGCTTCATCCCCTAGCTTATAACCATATATCTCATTTATAAGTTTAAGTCTGCATAAATCAAAGCATGCTAACACACAATTTTCTCTCTTATTAGCAAATATATAACTTTGAATATGTTGTAAAAAGTCATCATCCTTAGTGATGTTTATAAGTTTATCCAAATTGCTTTTAATATCTAAATTAATTTCGTCTTCATATGCCTTAACCTTAAGGTATGAAATAAACATACTTATGCTAAATAAGATTAATAAAAGCAAAATTTGACTCTTAATGTCTATTCCAATATGCTTCGTAAGTAAAACTATTCCCAAAACACCAATTATAATAAAAACTATTTTATTTAACCAACAAATTTTCATTATACTTTTTTTATTCATATAAATTCCCCTATATTATTTTTTAAATTATTTTACAATCAAACTTTTTTTATATTATATATTAATTATAAGGCACAATTGCTAGTAAATCAATCTAACTTAAAATCACATATAAATAACTCCATTTCTACGATTTTATTTCTCTATTTTTTTCAAATACCAACTAATTTTGACAAAAAAAACTATGAAGACAGACATACATAAAACAGTCTGTAGTTTCATAGTTCTTGAATCTAAATAATCTTTTCAGTATGAAATCATACTTTTAATATAATTCACACCTTTGCATTTTTAATTTAACTTTTACATTTAGATAATAATTAAATTATTTGTTTCCCTTAGAATCCAAATATGAAAGTATACCTTGAACAATTCCCTCTGTAAGTTGCTCTTGATATTTCGCGTTTATTATTTTTTGCTCTTCTGAAGGCGTTGTTAAAAAACCACACTCTATTAATATAGCTGGCATATTTGATTCTCTAAGTACTTCAAAATTATTTTCAATTATTCCCCTATCCCTTACTTTAACATAAGATGCTATTGTACTTTGAACTGTTTGTGCAAATTCTTTTGAGCCATCTGTAGCTTTATTTCTATACCATGTTTCTATACCCGTTGCTGTATTTCCATTTTTTTCTGCATTTAAGTGTATAGAAACAAGTACATCAGCAGAGCTATTTTTTGCTAAGTTTACTCTATCCATTAATGATACATATGTATCATCAGTTCTAGATACAACTACTTGAATGTCCTTTTGCTTAGCTAATTTATTTGCTAATTTCTTTGAAATTTGTAAAGTGAGGTCTTTTTCATATCTGTTACTAGTTTTACTTTGAGTTCCTTTATCATTTCCTCCATGACCTGGGTCTATAAATACAGTATATTTTTTGTTTTTATTTTCGTTTTCATCACCAAGGTCAAATTGTTCTGAGTCAACTTTTTGTTGTTGATTTGCTTTATTATTTTTATCCATCCCTTTGACCAAAGCTACTACACCTTGAGTAGCCTTAAATGCAATAAATAAAAATAACGCTGTAAAGCAAATCAGTACTACTAACTTTTTTTTATTTATTTTTCTTTTTTTTCTATTTAGATAGCTGGTATTTTTAGATTTGTTTCTTGAATTATTGTTATTATTGCTTTTCGACATTTCTTCACCCTTCTTGGTATAGATTTTTACATTTTTTCATATTATTAGTGTTATTTTACCACCAAGAAGTTTTTTTTTCAATAATTTAAAATACTCTACAATCTAAAAACTGAAATTTCTTAATTATCCGCCTAAAGTGACATCTTGTGTATCATACCAACTAAAGGCATCTTTTATATCATCACCTTTGAAATCTGGCCAATAATTATCTATAACATAAAAGTCTGCATAAATTGATTGCACAGGCAAGAAACCGCTTAATCTGCGTCTTCCTCCCCATCTAATTATCAAATCCAGTCTTGACACATCAAATGACTGTATGTAATCCTGTATGTTATTCTTATTTACATTTTCTACTCCTGATATATTATTTAAATCCCAATACCACCCATAATTTACTAGTAAATTTGCTCTTATCTGTCCATCTTTAGCTTGAATTCGATTTGTATATGGTAATAATTCTTCTGGGAACATTGGAGATTTTGTGTTTCCAACAACTAGTAAAGCTGCACCTTCTTCTATCAATATATTTGCTGCATCAATACATGCTTTTGTAAACGCTTTTGTCTGGACTGATGGACGTCTTGTATTATCAGTTGTAAATCCATAAAAAGTTACTTCTTCACAACCTAAATCTCTACATAATCTATAAGATTCTAGTCCAGGATTTATTCCACTTTCATATCCTCTATCCTTTGTCATTCCATTTTGACTTGCCCATCTTCTGTTTCCATCTGGGATAATTCCTACATGTTTTGGTACTCTCATTTTTAATCACCTCTTAATAGGTATTATTATCAAATTCTTACATTATTAATCAAAACTGTAACATTAAATACATTTATTTTTATATAATTATGTAGTAAACTAAATTAAGATAGAGTTAAAAAAACTTGGAGGTTTCTCATGAAAAAAATTTTAATGTTGTTTTTTTCAATAATCTTATCCTTTGGAATGGTTAGTTGTTCTTCAAGTAGCGATTATAAAAACGTTTCTACATCAAAAATTGAAAAAGCATTAAAGTCTTCTGATTTGCTTATAAAAGAATCAAAAATTTTTGATGCAAAAGAATTTAATTATTTTAACGATGTAGAAGAAGACATTACACAAGGTTTTGTAATCAATTCTTCTGAAAAATTATATCTAGAAGATATCATTGTCATAAAAACTGACGATGTAAATAAAATCTATAAAACTCTAGAAAATTATAAAAGAGACATGATTCAAGCACCTTTTGGAGAAGGACATGGAGAAAAAAACAATTCTGAAATAGCAAACAGTACTATTGTTGAAAAAGCAGGTAAATATGTTTATTTGATTTCCGCAGAAAATGTATCTCAAATAGAGGACAAAATACTGAGTATCATAAAAAAATAAATATCTTTATTGATGTTTATTAAATATCAATGTAATTTTTATATAAATAAATTTATTTTATCAAAAATTACATTGATATTTTTTATTTATTCAATTAGTATCATTTAACTCTCTTTGATATTTATATTTTTCTTTTTTCCTAAAACTAAACTTATTAATATCAAATCGACCATAATTACAGTCAATACTAAGTATGTCATCCATGCTAATGTATATCCACCAGACATATCATATAGTTAGTTAGTTTCTATTTCTGCAATTTCTCCCAATACTTCTTCAAGCTGTAATTTATATGCTTCCTTTAATTTATCATTTATACCAGCCAAAATAATCTTTTTCATTTAGAACCCCATCATAGATGGCTATCCAATTTTTATGACTTCTTTTATCTTATCTACAACACCATTTTCAGTATTTCTTTTTGCTCTAAATCTAGCAATTTCTTTCAAATACTCATTTGCATTCTCCATGGCATAGCTATGATAAGCACTCTTCATCATTTCCACATCATTCAATTGGTCACCAAATACCATAGTTTCTTCATATTTTATATCTAACATTCTTTGTACTTTTTTTATGGCACTTCCTTTATTCGCACCTTTTGCAGTTAAGTCAAGCCACTCTACCCCAGAAATACATACTTGAGCTCTATCAGAAAACTTATCAAAGTAGATACTATTGTTATGTTCTGCACCTTTGAAATCATGTATAGCTATCTTTAATATATCACCTTCTACTTCAGTCAAGTCATCTACAATTTTAAACTTTGCATAGTAAGTATTAACTTCTTCTATAAAAGCTTCATCTTTGCTCTCTATATAGGCGTATTTTTTACCACTCATTACAATTTTTTTCCCTTTTATACTTCTTGTTGTCTCTATGATTTCATTTACTAACTCTTTATCCAAAGGATTTGATAATATTTCTTCTCCTTTATATACTACTAATGTTCCATTCTCTGAGATAAACATCATATCATCTTTTATATCTTCAAATTTTTTTATAAGATTTTGATACTGCCTGCCACTTGCAGCAGAAAACATTATTCCCCTCTCTCTTAATTTTTTAAATACTTTATAAAATTCTGGATTTATTTCGCTCTTTTCATCTAACAAAGTTCCATCTAAGTCTGTTGCTATTAATTTTATCATACATTTCCTCCCCCAAATTATATAATTTATGATTATTTTTTATTAATTTTTATCAGTTTAAATTTTCAATTCCTATTATACACCAAAAATTCTAAATTACAATTTACACCTTTTGTAAGATGATATAACTACAATCAGGAAAATATTTTTTCCAATATATACAGTAATTTATAAAAATTTAAATCTTCATATAATTATATTCCAAGAAAATTAATAATAACTACACACTTCCTTCTATAAAATATTATAAAAATAATTATATTATGACAAACTTATGCTAATTTATTGTGTTTTTTATTGCTTATGTAACAATTTTTTAATATAATTAACTATGTGTAATTAAAAAATTTAGAAAGTAGGGGATATTATTGTCAGGACTCAAAAAATTTGTTATATTTCTAGCCCTTTTAGTCATAGCATTTCCTGTCAGTGTATACGGATATGTTTTTACTAAATTAAAAACTATCCAAGATGATAGTATAAATACAGAGGCTCTTAGCAGTAATGACTATAAAAATGAAGAAGATATTACAAATATATTATTATTAGGTACAGATGCAAGACCAGGAGAAGAAGTTTCTCGTTCTGATGCCATGATGATATTAACTATTGATAATAAAAATAAAAGTCTTAAATTAACATCATTAAATAGAGATACGTACGTTAATATACCAGGACATGGAGAGCAAAAATTAACACATGCTTATGTATATGGTCAAGCTAATTTATTAATAGAAACTATAGAAGAAAATTTCCAACTCGATATACAGAATTATGCTGTAGTTGACTTTTTCTCTTTTATGGATATAGTTGATGCTCTAGGAGGGGTTACTGTTACAGTTGATAAGAGTGAAATAAGAGAATTAAACAAATTTATACCTGAAACTTATAAATGGCATAAAAATTCTGACAAAGGCTTTCTTGAGTATATAAGAAGTTCAGGTGAGCAAAAACTAAATGGATATCAAACACTTGCATTTTCTCGTATAAGAAAAAATGATAGTACAGATGAGAGAGATAGAAGACAAAGAAGTGTTATACAAAGTTTAATAAATGGTGTTAAGGATTTACCAGTTACCAAATATCCTAATCTAGTTAATACTATACTTCCATATGTTAAAACTAATATGAGTCCTAATGAAATAATTTCTCTAGGAACAAAACTTTTAAGTATTGGAAACTTAGACTTAAAATCAATGGAATTCCCTCTTTCTACTGAAAATGGTAGAAAAATTGGTAGTGCAGGCTATGTAATTCCTTTTGAAGAATATGAATTAGATGCAATGCACGACTTCATATTTGAAGATATTATGGTTGAAGAGTAAAATATTTATTTATATTAATAAAAAGTTATATACAGAATTTGACAGTAAGTGCATGCCTTTCAAGAAGCAAATTATTTTGTAATTGATAGGTGTGTACTTATTTTTATTGTAAAAAAACATATAAATCTTATTTTTCTTTAAAAATTTAATTAATTTTTTAAAGAGTATACTACACATACTTTTAATTATATATAAATTGACAAATTTTCTTATAAATTATGCCATTGTCTTTTTTTTGTAACTGAAACAAGTATTGAATATATCTCAATACTTTAATATAATTAAGTGTATGCTATTAAAAAATATACAGGAAAAAGAAGAAAGAAGGGGTACTTTTGTCAAAATTAAAGAAATTTGTTATACTACTGGCTTTCTTGGTAGTAATATTCCCTATAAGCGTCTATGGATATTTTTATTATAAATTATCTACTATTCATGACTCAAGCATAAATAGTGATTTATTAGATAATAATGACCATAAAAATGAAAATGGGATAACTAACATACTACTTATGGGAACAGATGCTAGACCAAATGAAGATTCTTCAAGGTCAGATGCTATGATGATATTAACTATTGATAACAAACATAATGATATCAAACTTACATCATTAGCTCGTGATAGCTATGTAGACATCCCTGGTTATGGTAAACAAAAACTTACTCATGCCTATGCTTATGGACAAGCTGATTTATTAATACAAACAATTGAAGAGAACTTTAATGTTGATATTCAAAATTATGCTTGTGTTAATTTCGAATCATTTATGTATATAATTGATGCTATTGGTGGCGTTGAAGTTACAATTGAAAAAGGAGAAATAAGTGAATTAAATAAATTTATTCCTGAAACTTATGGTTGGAATAAAAGTGATGATAAAGGTAGCATACAATATATTAGAAAATCTGGAGTACAAACTTTAAATGGATATCAAGCATTATCTTTTGCACGTATCAGACATAATGATACAGCTTTTGCAAGAGATGGAAGACAAAGAGAGATTATACAAGCTATAATCAAGAAAACAGAAACCTTACCTGTTACTAAATATCCAGGTTTATTAGATGCTGTTCTTCCATATGTTAAAACTAATATGAAGCCTAATGCAATACTTTCTCTAGGAGCTCAAGTTTTAAAAATGGGCGACTTAAATGTTAAACAATTTGAATTCCCTATTGATGATGAAATTCATAGTACAGGTGGTATATATGGAAAGGCTGGTTGGGTTCTTAGATTTGACCCAGATACTTTAGATATATTACATGATTTTATATTTAATGATATAGAATTTAAACAATAATAACACTAAAAAACATTTAATACAAATATTATTATAAAATATAAGATTAAATATAGAAAAAGAACTATATTACATAATTATTTTCAAGTTGTTATCCATGCTTGATTATAAAATGTATATAGTTCTTTTTTTAATTTCTACTTTTATTTAATACTTTTTAATTTAACATTTTCCAATTTGATACTTTTATTTTAATTTGCCTTTATAGAATTTATAATATAGCATCTTTATTAAATTCTTACTACTGAACTAAGTTTAATAAACTGTTTAATGCAGTTTGATTTATGCCATCTCCAGCTTCATATACTAGACTTGTCTTTTTAGGCTCTAGAGCAGTTTTCTGAGCAGATGTTACACTATTTCCAAGCATAACTACTGGTGATTTTAATTTTGCTGCTAAAGGTCCTGATGTTAATGCATCTACTAACTGATTACTCTTACTTACAAATATTGATGAATATTCAACATTTGGATAGAATTTCTGTATTACTTTTCCATTTGTTTCTTCTCTATTTTCTCCAGCTATTCTATTTTTAGATACATCATTAGTAATAACTTTATCTAATTTACTTATTACTGAATCAGATATACTTAAATTACCACCTATAAAGTATGCATCTTTTACATTTAAGTCTGATACCCAGTTATAGATTTCATCACTTACATTATCTTTTGATACTAATACGATTGGCTGTTTTTCTTCTCCTGCTTTTGAAGCTATAGAAAGAGAATCTGCTTCACCTGTACCACTTGTTATATATAGTTTGTCTACTGGATTAGTCTTAGCTAATTCTTTTGCTATTAAAAGAGATGTGCTATATCTATCTGAGCCACCTACTCTGTTTATTGATACATTTGATAATGTATCTTTTATCTCACTTTCAATTTTATCTCCAATAGAACTATTTCCTCCTATTAAGATAACTTTACTTGGATTAAGTCTTTTTATTTCATTTTTGGTAGATGTTGGTATGTCACCCTTATTTACTAATAATATAGGTGCATCATTTGCAGTAGCAAGTGGAGTTGATGTTATACCATCTACTATAGAATATCCATTTACTAATACTACTGTATCTGAATTTGTAGCCCATCCTTTTTTACTTATTGCAACTGCTGTATCATATCTTTCAGCACCTCTTAATTTTTCCACCTTGACATTAGATGGTGGAGTCACTGGCTGTTCATTGCTGTCAGAGTACAAGCTCTTTAAATCATTTTGTATAGATGTACTATTTGCTATATCTTTAGCTGAAAAATACATACTACCCTTTATTTCACTATATTTTCTATTTAATGTTACTTGCTTAACTATTTCTTTTGCTATGTTTTGCCCATTATAACTTGATTGCCCTTGCTTATATATACCTTGTCCTATGTATAAATCTACATTTGTTCCTTTTACTTCATTTGCCCACCATGCTACTAATTTAGAGTAATCTGCAGCTTTAAGACCAATTGGCCAGTAAAGTTGTGGAACTACGTAATCAACTAATCCTTGTTTTATCCATGCTCTTGTATCTGCATATGTACCTACATAACTTTCATTACCTGATGTATCTGAACCTGTTGGGTCACTACTCTTATTTCTCCATATTCCAGCTGGACTCACACCAAACACAACTTCAGGCTTTATACTCTTTATAGATGCCTTTACATCTCTAAGTAGAGTATTTACATTTTCTCTTCTCCAATTGTCTTTGTTTTGTCCTTGTCCATATTTTTGATATGTAGCAGTATCATTGAAGCTTACTCCTGGATAGAAATAATCATCGAAATGAACACCATCTATATCATAATTTTGAACTACCTCTGCTATACTATCAACTATGTACTTTCTAACTTCTGGTAGACCTGGGTCATAGTAATACTTATTTCCATGTTTAACTACCCAGCTTGGGTTTTTCTTTGCTGGATGGTTTGCTGGCAACTTATCTATGCTCTCATCTGCCATAGTTATTCTGTATGGATTAAACCATGCGTGAAATTCCATTCCTCTTTTGTGTGCTTCTTCTATTAAAAATGGTAATGGGTCATATCCAGGGTCTTTACCTTGAGTACCTGTAAGATATTCAGACCATGGATTTATATTTGATTTATATAAAGCATCTGATTTTGGTCTTACTTGAACCACTGCTGTGTTTATCCCTGAACTTTTTAATTTGTCTAATAGGTCTGTGTATTCCTTTTTTTGCTTGGCTTCATTATTTTTAGTCTTAGGCCAATCTAAGTTATAAACTGTAGATATCCAAGCTGCTCTCATTTCCTTATCATTTGACGAATCAGCAAATGAACTTACACTACACATTGTAAGTGTCATTACCAACGATAATAATAATATACTTATCTTTTTCATTTCATCCCCCTTAATTTCTTAAATTTATTTTTTTCTACAATATACTCCTTACTAAGTATATCTAAAATTCATATTATCTGTCAAATATTGAATAATATAGTTAATATTTATATTTAATATTTGATTATAATATGAAATAATTTATTATAAAAAAAACAGCAAAGAAATTTATCTTCTTTGCTGTTTTTATAACGTTCATCACTATTTTAATATTAATTAATACTTCACTCTCTATGTAAAACATTAAACATAACTGTATTTAATGTTAATATTCAATCCTATGTAAATTAAATCTATTATTATTGTAAAACACGTGTAGCAGTTATAAGTCTTCTAGCATAATTAGTTCCTGGAGCCATACTAGTAACTTTTACTACATCTCCTGTTTGTGGTGAATGTATAAATTTAGAATCTCCTATATACAACCCAACATGATTTATTGAACCACCTGAACCAAAGAAAACTAAATCTCCTGCTTTTAATTCTGCTCTAGATACTTTCTTTCCTACTGTTGCTTGTGATCTTGATACTCTTGGCAAATTAACTCCTGCTCCATTTTTGTAAACATAAGAAGTGAACCCAGAACAATCAAAAGAGTTTGGTCCAGTTGCTCCCCATCTATATGGTTTACCTTGTTGCTTAAATGCTAAGTTTAAAACATTTTGTACCTTTGCGTCTACATTTCCACCTTCAATAGTTAAATAATCTCCATTTACCCATCCTGTAACATTGTCAACTGTTTTTATTTTTATCCATCCATTTGAATGTAATTCTAAAACTTCAACTTTGTCACCTGTGTTTATCTTTCCTACTATTGCATCATTTGCACTAGCTCCACTTCTCATGTTTAAGAAGTCACATTGATCTACTGTCGCAGTCATAGGTGAATTAGATAACTCTGCTGCACTAGCTGTTATTGCTCCCGCCTCCACTGTAACAACTCCTGCTATTAACACCATCGCTATAAATTTTTTCAATATATGTTTTTTATTTTTAATATTCATCATAATCTCAAATACCTAATCCTTTCGAAAATTTAACATTTTGTTCCTTCGTTTCCAATTCCTAATTAACATTCTAACTTACATCAAAATAAATTGCAACCTTTTTTGTAATCTTTTTGTAATCTTTTGTTTCTTTTTAGTCTCTATTTGCTTCTTTTTGCTCCCCCTGGTTACAAATTAGAAATATATTCTACTTATCTCGAGTTATTGCAATTTCCTTGATATTAGCATCTTCTGGTTTAATGTAAGTTGGTACTAATTTTCTCATTACACTATCTATTTTTTCAGTTTCTTCATTGTTTGTAATTTCTTTTAAAAGTTTTAAGTATTTTGTTATTTCTTCTCTATCAACATCTATTGGCCTACCAATAAAAATCTTTTTATGCTCTGTATCTAACAGACCTTCTTCTGACATAAGAAGCTCTTCATACAATTTTTCTCCTGGTCTAAGACCAGAAAATTCAATTTTTATATCAACATCTGGTTCAAACCCACTAAATTTTATTAAATTTTTTGCTAAATCCAATATTTTTACAGGCTCTCCCATATCAAGTACAAATACTTCTCCACCTTTAGCCATAGCTCCAGCCTGTATAACAAGTCCTACAGCCTCTGGTATCGTCATAAAATATCTAATGATATCTGGATGTGTAACAGTTACTGGTCCTCCATCTTCAATTTGCTTCTTAAAAAGGGGAATTACACTTCCATTACTTCCAAGTACATTTCCAAATCTAACTGCAACAAACTCAGTCTGACTTTCATCATTCATTGTCTGTATAATCATCTCAGCAGCTCTTTTAGTAGCTCCCATTATATTTGTAGGATTTACAGCTTTATCTGTAGATATAAGGACAAACTTCTTAGCTTTATATTTTGAAGATAAACCTGCTATATTTAAAGTTCCAAATATATTATTCTTTATAGCTTCACCAGGGCTTGACTCCATAAGAGGAACATGTTTATGAGCTGCTGCATGGAACACTACTTCTGGCTTATATTTATTAAATATTTCATCCATTCTTTTTTCTTCTCTTATTGAAGCTATTATTGCTTTTAAATCCAGCTTATTTTTATATTTTCTAAGCAATTCTTGTTGTATTGCATAAGCATTATTCTCATAATTATCAACTATAATAAGCTCTTTAGGATTAAATCCTGCAATCTGTCTGCAAAGCTCTGAACCAATTGAGCCTCCTCCTCCAGTTACAAGGATTACTTTTCCTTCAATGTAGTTACTTATCTCTTTTAAATTTGTTCTTATAGGCTCTCTACCCAATAAGTCTTCTATTTCTACCTCTCTAATCTGTTTTATGTCAACTTTTCCATCTATAATTTCATAAATCCCTGGTATTGTCTTTATTTTACAATTAGTATTTTTACACATATCAATAATTTCTTTTTTTCTACGTTTTTCTATGTTGGCAATAGAAAAAATTATTTCATCTACTTTATATTCTTCAACTATATCATTTATCTTTGAAGTTGTTCCTACAATCTTTACATTATGAATTATTCTTCCGATTTTATTTTTATCATCATCGATTATAGCTACTGCGACTTTTTTAAGTTCTGAATTTCGCTTTAATTCTTGTATAACCATCTCTCCAGCATCTCCTGCTCCAATTATAAGAATGTTAGAAACCTTCCCTCTAGAATAGGTTTTATTCATGACTATTCTTATAGCTCTGTACCCTATTCTCACTCCACTTGTAAACATTATAATGAATATCGTATTTAATACATAAAGCATTATAGGATAATCGAGTCCCAATATTCTATTTATCACATAAGCTGGAATTAGATAAGCTAAAGTTGCAATAAAAATCGAAATAATTTCTTCTTCTCCTGCATATCTCCACAATGTGTTGTAACACTTAAACAATCTAAATGATACTATATGGAGTACAATATATATACAAACTGAAATTATTACATTATTAACATTGAATACATCTAAATTTCCTGTCAAACTCAAAGACATTCGAAATGCTACTAGCACGCTACAAATATCTAGAATTAATAATGTTAGTTGTCTAAATTTATATTTTTTAAAAAGCTTATTAAAAAAGCTTTCTTTCTCTAAATCTATACTTTCTCGCATAACTAGAAGCCCTCCATTAAACAGCAAAAGCTACGCACCTAAGCATAGCCAACAACATCTATCTTTTGCTGTATTTTTCAATTCTTATTTTTTATATTTATCTAATATAGAGTCGTATATTTTTGCTATATCATTAAAGTTTAAATTAACTTCATAATTTTCTCTAACAAACTGACGCCCTTTTTTACCCATATTAAGTCTAAGTTCATCATTTTCCATTAGCTTTATTATAGCATTTTTTATTTCTTCTGGTTGCTTTGGCTCTACAATTAGCCCAGTTTCATTTTTCAATACAGATTCTGGATGTCCACCTACATTTGTAACAATGACAGGAACTTCACAAGACTCTGATTCTATTGCAGCTACACCAAAACCCTCTCTCAAAGAAGGAAATACAGTTACATCAAAAGAATTAAAAGTCTTACTTACATCCTCTGGAGATATTCTACCTAAAAATTGAACATCTTCTTCTAGTCCTAATTCCTTAGTCAAATTCACTAAGTTATCCATTTGACTTCCAGAACCACCTATTTTTAAAATTATTTTCTTTTCTTTATATTCATCTTTCAACATCTTAAATGCTTGTACTAAATATTCAATTCCATATTTTTTTTCCAAACTCTTTACAATTCCTATTACAAAAGCATCTTCTTTTTCTACTTCCATAGGTTTAAATCTATCCATATCTACTCCGAAAAAAGTTACATCTACATGCTTAGTTGTATATTTATTAGCTTCTTTAGCCATGTCTCTACTATTTGAAAATATATAATCTGCTTTTCTAAAGTTATGTTTTATAATTTGTTTTTGTATAAAACCATTGTTTGGGAAATCGTAAATATCAGTACCCCAAACAGAAATAATATATGGATGATACCCAAGTAAACTCCCTATAAATCCATAGCTACTTGCATATTGTGCATGAAGTATATCTGGCTTTATTTCACTTACTAGTTTCTTTATTTGTTTTATTGAACCTAAGTATCCTGTTTTTTTAGAAATATTTTCATTTTTCAGTTCTTCTACATTAGAACCAAAATCATATATTTTAATTCCTTCCATGTGACCTCCATTTAAAGAGATTACATGAATGTCATATCCTTTATTTTTAAAAAAACTACACCATTTCAAAGTATGAGGATTTGACCCATCAGCCAAATAACAAACAGTCTTCATAATATTTACCTTCCTATCGAATAATACTCAATACCTAGTTCTTTCATATCTTCAAGCTTGTAGCAATTTCTTCCATCTAGAACTAAAGGATTTTTCATCTTTTCCTTATACTTATGTATATCATAATTTAAGACCTCTTTCCACTCTGTCATTATAAAACATATCTCTGCATCTTCTATTGTATCATCTATAGATTTAGCATAAAGTATAGAATCTCCAAATATTTTCTTAGTATTTTCAACTCCTATTGGGTCAAATGCAGTAACTTTTGCTCCTCTTTCAAGCAAATATTTTATATTTGGGATAGATGGAGCTTCTCTTATATCATCAGTATCTGGCTTAAATGTTAATCCTAAGACAGCAACTTTCATATCTTGAAAACTCTCTACTAGTTTAGATGCCTTTCTAACTAATTTAAGTTTTTGGCTTTCATTCACTTCTATAGCAGCTTTTACTGTTTTTAACTCATATCCATTATGTTCAGACAACCAGTGAAGAGCTTTTGTATCTTTAGGGAAACAAGAACCTCCATAACCTATACCTGCTTTTAAGAATTTACTTCCTATTCTATCATCATAACTCATTCCTAAGGCAACATCTTCCACATTAGCTCCTGCTATCTCACAAAGATTTGCAATATCATTCATAAAAGATATCTTAAGTGCTAAAAAATTATTTGATGCATATTTTATCATTTCAGCACTATTTCTATTAGTTACTATTATAGGTTGATTAAAAGGTTTATAGATTTCTTCCAGTATTTCTCTTGCCCACTCACTTTCCACTCCTATAACGATTCTTGAAGCATGTAAAGTATCTCTTACTGCGCTACCTTGTGATAAAAACTCTGGATTAGATGCAAGTTCAACTTTCACATCATTTTTTAAGTTTCTATTTATATAATCTTCTATTTCTTCATTTGTTCCAATTGGTACTGTAGATTTTATTACTACTAAAGTATCTTTTGTTACAGTTTCAGCTATTTGCTTTGCAACTGCCTTTATATAATCTAAATTAGCTGAACCATCACTTCTTTCAGGAGTTCCCACAGCTATTAGTATTATATCTACATCTTCATAAGCTTTTTTATAATCTGTAGTATAATTTATTCTTCCTTTTTTATAATTTCTAACCATAAGTTCTTCTAGGCCTTCTTCATATATAGGTGCTATCCCAAGTTGCATCGATTTAACTTTGTGTTCATCTATATCAACACAAATTACATTTTCATTGCCTACCTCTGCTAGACAAACACCTGTTACTAGCCCTACATATCCAGTCCCAGCTATAGCTATTTTCATTTTTTTACCTCCAAGTATATAAAACTTATACTCTTTTTTTAATGGCATTAAAAACATAGAAACAAAATACATATAGACTTTTTGGTAAACTTAAATTTTCAACATTTCTATAAGTATTCCAAGTTCGTTTTAATGCTTTTATCTTATTGCTTGATATAGAATTCCCAACTAGCCTATAATTCACTAAATCTTCTTGAATTCCATATGCATATTTTTCCTTTTTAAGTAATTGTAACCAAGTTGCAGTATCTTGTCCTCTTCTTACTAAAGGCATACTAAATTCACCTATGACATCCTTATCGATGACTACAGTAGAACACCCTATTATAGTATTTCTAAGTAATCCTTCATAGTCAATCTTTTTAGGTGCTCTTGCAACTTTACTCGTTTTTGTTCCATCTTGTCTCATATATCTATAAGATGTAAAAGAAAACCCGATATTTTCTTTTAACATATATCCTATCTGAATTTCTAACTTTTTACTCTCCCATAAATCATCACTATCTATAAATGCAATAAATCTACCTTCCGCATTTTCAATACCAACATTCCTAGATACTGCAGCTCCAGAATTTTTTTCAAGCTTTATATATTTTATTCTAGCATCTTCTTTTTGAAAACTTTTTATAATTTCACTTGAATTGTCCTTAGAACAATCATCCACTAATAAAAGCTGCCAATTTTTATAAGTTTGATTTTGGATTGACTTTATTGTCTCTGATAAAAACTCTTCTGAATTATATACAGGAGTAATTATCGATACTAAAGGCTCATTCATATTTTTACTCTCCTTATATAGCAACTAGCAGTACTATACCAACAAGTTTACTTAGATACTAACTTTTTTTGTCCAATATATTTGTAATATCCTAATGGGAACAACACTAAATACAATAATTTATCAGATATTTTTTTGATTTCGCCAAAATAATGACTGTCAGATAACAATGAGTATCTAGCTAAATTTATGTAATTCTTTATCCACATATATGGATATCTACCTAAAGGATATGTATTTTGATTTATTAAATATAAAAACTCTAATGCTCTACCTTTTAATGCATTTTTATTTAATATATTCTTAGTCAAACCATCATCCAAATAATCTCTTATTATCATAGGTTTGTTTACACATTTAACTTTATAGTATTTAGACATTTCATTCCATACTACACTTTCTGGTAAAAATCTCACTTCTTTTCTTTCTGGAAAAGGAAATTTTATAAGCTCATCAGTTACAAATACTATGCTTTTATCTCCCTTAACACCATATTTAAAATATAGGTCTGCAAAGTGACATATTTTTTTATCCTCAGGCATTTCTGTGCCTATTAAATCTCCACTTGGGTATACACAAAGTCCAACAACCCCACTAAATCCTTCTTTATTTTCTACAGAATTCCATTCATCATTAGCAATTTCAAGAGAATCTTTAATTAAACCATCATCACTATCTACAATGAAAAATAGTTCTCCATCTGCATTTTTTACACCTAGATTTATTGCAGTATGCTTTCCTCCATTTTCTTTGTATATATATCTTATATTTAATTTATCTTCTGATATAAATTTTTCAACTAATTCTTTAGTACCGTCACTACTTCCATCATCAACAATCAACCATTCAAAGTAGTTGAAATCATATGTTTGAGCTTTTAAATCATTATACAAATTTTCAAGTAAATGTGCTCTATTATATGTTGGAGTAAATACAGTAAATTTATATTTATACATTAATTAAATCTTCCTCTCTATCTAACTTTTTTTAATTCCATTTATTCCATAATTAATAAAGTAGTATATAGCTTTGTATAGAGGTATTTTTTCTATATTTCTATATATATTCCAAGTCCACATAGCAGCCTTTATCTTATTACCACTAAGGGAGTTACTAGATTTTCTATATAATGCTAAAACTTCATTTATTCCATGAGCGATATGTCCTCTTTTCAATATAGATAACCACAAGACATAATCTTCATGTCTTACACCACTCATTTTAATTTCAAAATCCAATTTAGACTTATCAATTACAACAGTAAGACATCCCAAAATATTTCCCTTTAATAACCTTCTATAATCTACATTAGGTGGCACTTTTATTACTTTATTTAACTTTTTATCATTTTCGTCCATCAGTTCATATGAAGTAAATGAGATTACATAGTCATTTTCTAACATAAAGTTTACTTGTTTTTCTAACTTACTACTATTCCACTGGTCATCACTATCTAAAAAAGCTATAAATTGTCCTGTCGCATTACTTAATGCTAGATTTCTAGCATTAGAGACACCCTTATTAGTCTCAGTCTTTATGCATTTTATTCTACTATCTTGTTGCATATAAGATTTGACTATACTAGGACTATTATCTGTTGAGCAATCATCAATAATTAACATTTCCCATTCTTGATAAGTTTGGTTTAATACTGATTTTATGGTTGCTTCAATAAATTTTTCAGAATTATACATGGGAGTAATTATAGATACTAAATTCTTCTTCATATTACCTTCCTCATCATTTATAAAATATTTATTTAATTTTACTTAATACACAATCATATATCCTCTTGCAGTTCTTATTGTCATTATATCTGAAAAACTTATTTCTTTCATTTTTTTGGTTACCCATAACCTCAAAATTATTTTCAATAATATCAATAAGTTTATTCACAGCTTCATCATTATTATAAGCCAAAGACCCAAACATTTCGCTTTTTAAATCTATATACGAGTCAACTTTTTCCATATATTCATCTAAATCAAATTGATAAAATAAAATAGGTCTGTTCATATAGAGAAAATCTATGGCAACACTTGAATAATCAGTTATGTTTGCAGCTGATTTTCTTATTTCATTTGCTAGAGTTACCCCTTTATCTAAAAATACAATTCGTTTACCAGTTATATTTTCTTTTATGTCATCTATAAACTCATGCATAAGATGATGCATATAAATTTTTACATTTATATCTTTCTCATCTAATATTTTATTTAATTTATCATCATTCAAGAAATTCATTATATTTTTAAAATAATCTGTATCTGTAAATTTTCCTGAACTAAATTTTATCCAGTCTCTCCATGTAGGAGTATATAATATATCTCGTGTTTGTGCAACTTCATTTGTTGGTAAATTGTCATATCTTGCATTTCCAATTATATAAACTGAGTCATCTAACATTCCCCAATCATTTACCATGACATCTCTTTCAAACTCAGAACTTGCTGTAACTATATTATAACTTTTATATAGGTTATCTATAATATTTTTAAACTTTTTATTCATTGGCTTTCTCTTTTTAAAACTTATCGTTCCATGATTTAAAAATACTTTTATCGTCTTTTTATGGAAATAATTAAGAACAGGTACAGCAAAGTTATAAGGTGCTATATCTGCTGATGGCGCATGTGAAAATACTATAGCTTTTGAATTGTAATAATATAGATAGTTTTCTACACTTCCTCTTATTAATTTCTTGCCTGGAATTTTATTGAATACTTTACTGTCTTTATTTACTACCCAATAAGTTTCTACATCATTATGTTCTTTCAACATATACTCATAAAAGAACTTGGCATTATCATTGTATATATCTCCTGAATGTCCACCTATAAGCCAAATATTTCTACCATTAAACTTATGCTTATTAAATGGATACATAAAAAAAGCCAAAAGCATATTTATTAAAAATTTAACCTTGTCCATAAACACCATCCTCATTATAACTTATACTGTCTAAATCCATTAATTCTTCCTTTTATAGTGGCACTATGATAATCTTTGTTGGAACTCAATATAAGACCGCCTATATTTCTTACAAGCTTTGATGCCATAACCTTTACAAACTTATAATTCTTTCTATAGACTATTTCTTTTTTGCAAATGGCTCCAAAACCTCTTCCATAGTTATAATCTTTTTGATACTTTTCTTTAGATTTAGAATGTTTTTTTGCAGGATGGTAAATTATATCATTCCCAAAGTATTTTCCTTTAAATCCTAAACTCAACAGGTTTAAAACATAATCTATCTCTTCACCAGCACCAAAATCTCCACCAACACCTAATTTTTCGTCAAATCGTGTATATTCTTTTTCTCCAAAATCAACAAAAAAAGTTATGGATGTTATAGTATTTAAAACGTTGGAACTTGTGATATCACAAGTTCCATCATACATTTTCTTAAATGCATCAATTTTATTTGCATCCATAGTTTTACAGCTGTATATTTTATAATCTTTATTTTTATTAAAGAAGTTTGTAACTTTTTCTAATGTATCATTTTCGTAGACACAGTCATCATCAGGAAAACCTATAATTTGCCCTTTAGCATTATCTATGCCTACATTTCTGTTATAACTTAATCCTAGCTTATCGCTTTTTATATACTTTATATCTAACTTATCAACGTATTTATCAACTATCTCCTTAACTTTGTTATTATCATTTTGATCTATTACTATAAGTTCAAAGTTTTTGTAAGTTTGATTTTCTAAGCTATCCATAAGTAAGTATATATCATCATATCTATTTAATGTTGGCATTATTAATGATATTAACATTACTACCTCCTACTTTTCATTTTCCACAAATCTACCTCTCTTTTATCATTTAATATTACTTCTTTTATTAGTAATACTATTGTGAAACTAAATGAAGCTTCTAATAATAAATTTTCTGCAAAAGAATATAGTAAAAATATGAACAAAGCTACTAAATACTCTTTTTTATCTTTTTCTATAAAGCTTTGTATACCTTTATACATCAAAAACATAAATAAGATGCAAGTAATTACTCCTAGTACACTAATTATATATATATAAGAACTGTCTAATGGATTAGTTGCTTTTATAGCAGCACTATATGAATTTCCAAAAGGTTTCATAAAATTTCCCTCTTGAGCTAAGTATACATTCCAGAACTTAGGTCTACTTGCTAATAATCTATTTAGTACACTACTTTTAGAAAACATCATACCAATAATTACACTAAATAAAGTAAGTATTATCGGTGATGTCTTTATAAGCATTGGTAGTACTTTTATTTTTTTTAGGTCTATCACTCTTATTATCTCTACAAATATTAATCCTGCTAATATAGTAAAAAAGCCAGTTCTACTATATGTAGTTTGATAAACAAAGAATGCAGATCCAAATAAAATTATTCTATCCCATTTATTATAGTTTTTATATCTTAAGAATATATATGCTGCATATATAGTAACCATATAATAAAATACTCCATTTGGATTACCAAGTCCAAAATCCATTCTTGTAACAAGCGTATCTAATTTTCCTATATATCTATAGTGGACTTCCTGATTAAATACTAATGAAGGAAATAAATTAAATAATAATATAGCTCCTATTAAAAAACATACAGATATTATTAAATAACTTTTAACTATACATTTATCATCTATTTGTTTAGCTGATACAGCTAACAAAACAATTAATAATATAGCTCCTTCTCTATTTAATATATAAAGTAATACACAAGCTCCAACTAGCACCATTTCTGTTATACTTTTTCTCTTATCAAATAAGAAAAGTAGCATTAGTATTCCTATTGAAGAATAAAATAACGCTGATTTAATTATCCCTATACTCATATCTGGGTCAATAAATGATATCATATACTTTCTAAGTACTATGATAAACAAAACAAATATATAAAGATATTTTTTAATCATAATATTTCTATCATCGTTTAAAGTCTTCATTTCACTTTCTCCCTTTTAGCTTCTTAAAGTATTACTTGCAAATATTTTACAACACTTCCATATCTTATTTACACCTGTTAAGTGCTTACTTTCTAAGAAATAATTTCTTTTCTTAGCCCAACTTTTTCCCCACCAATGTATTCCATAAGTATTTTCTGTAATACATTCTGGTGTAAAGTCTTCTTTAAATCCAAAAGGATAAAAATATTCTTTATCGTAGACACGAATGCCTTCTTCATAGTTATTTTGGTCAATCTTTTTATAATTTTTTTCCATAAGATAAGTCATAACCTTTGGTATTGTAAACAATGAAGAAGTAAGCACCTCTTTTTCGTAGTACTCTAATAAATCTTTAAAGAAAGGATGTCCTTTTTCTACACCTACTATGGCTGCATTCATGTATTCTCCATCATCTTCATATCCACATATAAGCCTATTATTTTCTAAAAGAGGAGTTATATCCTTTAATATCTGCATATCTGTATCCAGATAAACTCCACCTTGTTCATAGAGTACCCTTACTCTTGTATAATCTGATATGAATGCCCAAAGCTTTCTTTTATAACATTCTTCCAAAAACTTATTTCCTTTTATTTCTTTCTCTATATCAAAGTTTTTTTCATTCCACTCTACTATCTCATATTCTGGAAGTTTTTCTTTCCATGAATTTATACATATATTTTCTATATTTCCTTTTGGACCACCAAACCATACATAATGTATTTTTTTAGGAATCAAATGAACACCTCCTACATATATTCTTGTCTATCTTCTTCTTTTAATTGCTCTACTATCTTTTTGACATCTTGAGCTTTATCTTTTCTACAAACCATAACTGCATCATTCGTAGATACTACTATCAAATCACTAATACCTATTGTCGATATTAATTTGTCATCTGAATATATAATTGAGTTTTTAGTATCTATAGTAATATTTTCACCTCTTTTGATGTTACCTTCATCATCAGTTGGATATATTGCACCTAGAGAGTCCCAAGAACCAACATCATTCCAACCAAAATCACCAGGAACTACTATAACATCATTACTTCTTTCCATAATACCATAATCTATAGAGATTGATTGTATTGTTGGATAGATTTCTTTTATTTTTTCTATTTCTTCTTCTGTTCCTAAGTAATTACTGATTTCCTCTAATTTTTCATATACTTTTGGTAAGTATCTCTTAAAATCTTCCAATATCTTGGATACCTTCCATACAAACATACCACTATTCCACACATATTTCTTAGAATTTACATACTCTTTAGCAATTTCATAGTTTGGCTTTTCTACAAACTCCACTACTTCATATGCAACATTTTCTATTGTATTTTCTCTACTAAAGTTTATGTATCCATATCCTGTTGATGGAAATGTAGGAGTTATCCCAATAGTTACTAGTTTATCATTATTTTCTGCTATATAAATAGCTTTTTCTAAAATAGCTTTAAATTCTTTTTCATCTTTTATATAATGGTCAGCTGGATATACACACATAACACCATCACCATATTTTTTCATTATGTTAAAGGCTGCAAAACCTATAGCTGCTGCCGTATTTCTGGCACATGGTTCTGGTAAGATATTGCTGTATAAACATTTATCTTTTACTGTATCTTTTAAAGCGTCCATTTGCTTCTCATTAGTTACTATAAATAAATCCTCTTTGTTTGCTAGAGAATCTATTCTGTTTATAGTTTCATTTATTAAAGCATCTTCTCCACTTAAATTTATAAGCTGCTTAGGTACTTCTTGTCTACTAAGTGGCCAGAAACGAGTTCCGCCTCCTCCAGCCATTATGACATTATATACTTTCATCGTTTATCTCCCCTTAGCTCTTTATATAGAATCCACCACATTTAATATATAAGATATTAAATTACTCAACTTAGATTCTACATCTTCTTGGTTATCTGAATTTGCTCCAAAGTAAAATTTAATTTTAGGTTCTGTACCTGAAGGTCTTATAGCTATCCAAGAACCATCTTCAAGTAAAAATTTAAGTACATCTGATTTAGGTAAATCATCTACTCCATCTTTATAATCTAAAATCTTATCTACTTTTACATCAGCCACATTATCTATTTTAACACTTCTAAAGTAAAGCATCATCTCTTTTATTTTTTTTATTCCTTCTATGCCTTTTAAAGTCACTGACTTTAATTCCTCTTTGTAGTACCCAAATTTATTATATGTATCTATCAAGGCTTCATACAAGTTCATACCTTTTGAAAAATAGTATGCTGCCATTTCACATATCATAAGCGAAGATACAACACCATCTTTATCTCTAGCATGAGTTCCAATTAAGTAACCATAGCTTTCCTCATATCCCATTATAAAGCTTCTATCATTACTTTCTTCAAACGCTTTTATTTTTTCTCCTATAAATTTGAACCCTGTTAAAGTATTCAAACAATCTACATTATAAGCCTTTGCTATTTTTGCACCTAGTTCTGATGTAACTATAGTTTTTATTATTGTAGGATTGTTTTTAGGAAGTTTATTTTCTTCAACTAAACTCTCTACTATATATCTAACTAAAAGTGAGCCAACTTGGTTTCCATTTAAGACTACATACTCACCACTAGAATCTTTTACAACAACACCTACTCTGTCACAATCAGGGTCTGTCCCTATTATCAAATCAGTACCATTACTCTTTGCCATTTCAATAGCTATATTAAATACTGACTTTTCTTCAGGATTAGGATACTTAACTGTTGAAAAATTAGAATCTGGCAATTCTTGCTCCTTAACCACCATTACATTTTCAAAGCCACATTCATTTAAGACTCTTCTTACTGGTTTATTTCCGGTTCCATGAATAGGTGTATATATTATTTTTAATTTTTTCCCATATTCATCTATCGTGCTTTGTCTTAAAACTTGCTTCTTAACAGCCTTTATAAACTCATCATCTATTTCATTATCTAATATAGTTATTAAATTTTTAGATAAAGCTTCTTCAAAATCTACACTTTTAATGATACTGTAATCATCAATCTTATTAACTTCTGCAATTATATCATTGGCCATATCTATACAGATTTGACCTCCATCTGAGTCATATACCTTATATCCATTGTACTCTTTAGGATTATGACTTGCTGTTATTACTATTCCCATAGCACACTTTAAATGTCTAACAGCAAAAGAAAGTTCTGGTGTAGGCTTTAACTCTTCAAAAATATAAGCCTTTACACCATATGCACTTAAAGTTTTAGCTACTTCTATACAAAACTCTCTTGACATGTATCTACTATCATGTGCTATAACAATTCCTTTTTGCTTTCCTTCTTCACCTTGCGTCTTCATAATATAATTTGAAATTCCAAGTGTTGCACGTCTAACAGTATAAATATTGATTCTATTAGTTCCCGCTCCTATTATACCCCTTAGACCACCTGTACCAAATTCTAAATTTTTATAGAATCTATCTTGTATTTCTTTGTCATCATCCTTTATACTTAATAGCTCTTCTTTGGTTTGTTCATCAAAATAAGGAGAATTTAACCACATCTCATAATTATTTTTATAATCCATATTTTCATCCTTTCTGACTCTATTTTAATTTTTTAAGGTAAATGTCTATCTTTTAAGTAGTTTTTGCTTTCCTTTTTTTAAAAATTCAAAAGCTAAGTCCATCTCTTCTACCTTAAATAAAACTATCAATATCGTATATACAGAAGCCCCACCTAATACTCCAGTTCCAACTGCTATAATTTCTTTAATTGTTCCTGCACCTATAAATGCATATAGATTGTTATATATCAATAAAGTGACTACTGCCATCACACCTGATGCTACCAAACTTTTAAGACCAGTCTTTATGATTTTATCTCCTCCAAAATATCCAGTTTTCTTTTTAAGAGATATAAACAATAATATAACTGTAATTATATTAGACGTACTAGTTGATATAGCAATACCTGCATGACCAAGTGGTCTTATCAATATTAAATTAAGAACTATATTTATTATTAGCGCGATACTTCCATTTATCATTGGTGTCTTTGTATCTGAAAGAGAATAGAATGCTCTATATAAAACATCTCTTACCCCACAAGCCAATAAACCTAACGAATATAATCTAAGAGCTATAGATGTAAGGTCTGTTGATAATGCATCAAACTTACCCCTTTGGAATAGTATTCTAACTAGAGGTTCTGCTAGTATAATAGCTCCTATGGATATTGGAAGTACTACCAATATAATACAATTTGATGACTTTACAATAGTACTTATAAATCCTTCTTTATTATCTTTACCTGACATTTTTGCCAACTTAGGATATATAACTGTTATTATAGATGTAACAAATAATGCCATAACAAACTCATTTAGTCTATTTGCATAGTTAAGGGCAGACAACTTTCCATCCCCCAAAGTAGTTGCTAATAACCTATCAACAAATATATTTAACTGTCCAACAGCTACACCTATTAACATAGGCAAGACTAGATTCACTAATTCTTTTATGGACTCATCCTTTAAATTTATATATGGTTTATACTTGTAGGACTTCTTAAATGCAAATGGGAGTTGAAACAATAACTGACTTGCCATGGCAACCAATGCTCCTGCTGGTAGTATCCATACATTTTTACCTGCACTTAGTGCTATTGCTGCTATTATTATGATATTATATGGAATTCCTATAAGACCTGGAATTACAAAACTCTCATTCACCTGTAAAAATGAACTAAATATTTTACTTCCACTTAAGAACAAAACTCCTGAAATCATTATTTTAGTAAATAGTATTGCTGCTTGAAACTTAGCAGGGTCACTTCTAAATCCTGCTGCAAATACTGTAACAAATTGCTCTGTAAATAAAAGCCCAAAAATAGCTATTATTATAGCCATTATATAGCATATATTTAAAACATTGTTAGTAAATTTTAAGGCACCTTCATCTCCGAGTCTTTTCTTTGTCTCAAAGTACATAGGTATATAAGTTGTAGCAATTGCAGAACCTATGACTGCTATGATTAAACCAGGTATATTTAATGTTAATACAAATACATCTGCATACATACCTGTTCCATAGAAATTCGCAAGTACAAGTTCTCTAAGGAAACCTAATACTTTTGAAAACATAGTGGCCGCCATAATCCACAATGCTGCTTTAGCTGTTTTTGACATTTTCTTTCTCCTTCTCTAATTTAAACTCTAAAAGTAGAACTTTTAAAACTGCTTATAAACATTATTCTGATTAAGTAAATTTAACCTATGAAAAGCTTCCTTAATAAATTAAAGACTATCTTGACTCATATCTAAGCGCTCTAAATACAATCAATAGTAATAATAGTATTAATATTATACAAGATAAGGATGTTAAATTAAGTATACTCTTTAACAGACTATAATTACCTACTGTATATCCAACTTCAATTACATCACTTATGTTGTTATCTTTCAAGAATTTATCTTGTGCATGACTTAAATTATCACTACAAATCAGTATTGGCATATTTTCTTTGGCCGATACTACTCCCAAAGAAATATATTCGTTTACATCAGATCTACTTCCAAAATCTAATTTAGCAGTATAGATTTTCTTTATATCTTTTTCATCATAAAATTTCTTTATTAAATCGACATTTGTGCTTGACTTATTTATTTGCTTTATACCTTCTATATTCTTTAAGCTAGAATCAATGTCTGCAATAAACTCTTTTGAATCACCTAATGCATATATTTTTTCAAGGTTTTTACTTTTTAAGAAGCCAATTTGTTCTTCAAAACCTTCATCTTGAGCCCATATTATTGGCATTCCATTTTTAGCTGCATAAGAATATACAGATATGGCATTCTCTAATCCTGTAGTTGAGCTAAGTAAAAATGCCTTATCGAATCCTACTGTTCTGTACATTTCTCTAGCTATCTTTAAAGATGTATCATATCTGTCTTTTCCTCTTATTCTTTCTACTTTAATTCCCATTTTCTCTATATTACGTTCAGCATCTTTAGATACTGCCTTTAAACCACCTATTATCGTAACCTTCTCTGGACCTAGCTCTTTTAGATAATTTCTTGTTACTCTACCAACATTTTTACTCTTAGTTACAACTATCGGAGCATTTTTTACATATGCCAAAGGTGTTGCACTTATACTATCTACAATTGACTCTTCATTTACAAGAATTACTTCTTTAGAATTCTTGAATACTCTTTTATTTAATTCTGTTGAAATCTCTGGTATACTACCTTCTATCAACTCTTTTTTAGGACTTACATCTGCAAATACCCCCACTGTACTAGAAATAGAGATTAGCAAAACTAACGATAATATAGTAGAAATTTTTTTAATCATAAGTTCTCATTCCTTTTCTTTTTGTATTTTTTGACAATAAAAAAGCTCTTTTTTAAAGAGCTTTTTCATTGATTAATAATCTAATATTTTAAAATTATCTAGCTCCGTCTCCTGTCAATACTACTTTAACAGTTTTAAAGAGTATCTTAAAGTCAAGTAATATACTCCTATTTTTTATATAGTAAATATCTTCTTTAAGTTTTTCTTCAGGAGTGATTTCGTATCCACCATTTACTTGTGCCCAACCTGTAAGTCCAGGTTTTATAGCAAGCCTGTTGATAAATCCAGGTATTTCCTCATTAAATTGAACAGTAAAGTTTGGTCTCTCTGGTCTAGGACCTATTAAGCCCATGTCCCCCTTTAATATATTAAACAGCTGTGGAATCTCATCAATTCTAGTTTTCCTAATAAACTTTCCAACCTTAGTTATTCTAGGATCATCTTTTTCAGCCCATTGTGCGCCAAATTTTTCTGCGTCTGTTCTCATAGATCTCAATTTATATATATAGAATCTTCTCCCGCATTTTCCTAGTCTTTCTTGCTTATAAGTTATTGGTCCTTTGTCCTCTATTTTAATAAGAATTCCAAATATTGCTATTAAAGGTAAACCTACTACAAGTCCTAATATAGATAAAACTAAATCCACAACTCTTTGGTACAAGTCAAACAACACTGTGCCTTTTACTATGCTATAGTCAATCTCACTTGCAATTTCTTTATCTGCCCCTGGATAGCTTGTAACTTTAGGTATTTCACATTCATCATTAGTATATCCAGACATAGTTACCTCCATATTGGAATAAAAATTTTTTAAATTCTTAATTTCAACGTATTTCTATCTTATTTTTGACTTATTTCTATATTATACTCAATAATGAGAAGTTTATCAATACAATAAACGTCATTGTAAACAATTTGATTCTTTGCAAAAATATATCATCTCTTGCTATATTTTACATTATAACAGGAGATGATATATTTTGCTTTAATATTTTTTATTTTATTTTACTGTATCTTCTATTCCTATTCCAATTTGAGTTCCCATTGTCTTTACTTTTTCTGCTGTATTTAACTTGTCCATGTCGCTCTTATTGTCTATAAATGCGCATTCTACAAGTATTGCAGGATATTTATTGTTTCTTAATACATATAGGTAATCATTTCCATTAGCAAGTGTTCTTGTCTTGATTCCTCTATTTTGCATATTAAATTTCTCTAATATTCTTTTTAATATATTTGATGCCGCAGTCTTAGTTGTTCCACCATTTTTATCTTTTACTTTGTAAAAAATTTCCACACCATTGCCAGCTCCGTTAGATGCATTGTAATGTATACTTGTAAATAAATCTGGCTTTATAGTGTTTGATAATGTCGTTCTTTCTCCTAAAGCCATTGTTTTATCTGTATCTCTAGTCATAACAACATTTATACCTTTTGAACGTAAATATTCAGTAGTTGCTAGTGCTGTATTAAGAGTATATTTCTTTTCTTGAGCTCCACCATTTAATCCACTTGTTGCTCCTGAGTCAGAACCCCCATGACCTGGGTCTATCACTACAGTTTTTCCTGCTGCTGAACCTGGATTTTCTGGTTCTGTTGGTGCATTGTGTTTTGATAAACTAGATGCTATAGAATTTATAACACTATCCTTCATTCCATCACCAATTTGATATACTGTTCCTGCTGTTTTTTCTGATAAATTTGTACTATGGTATGCAGAAACGTAAGTTTTTGGAGTTATAAGTATTGGAGATTTCAACTTAGCTGCTAAAGGTCCTGCTGTTATTGAGTCAACTATTATGTCAGATTTTGCAACTAACATTGCACTCAATTCTTTATCTGGATAGAAAGTCTTAATTACCTTCGCATTAGTTTCATGTCTATCAGCTCCAGATACTCTGTTTTTTGAAGTCCCATTTTTTGCTATCTTAGATATTTTATCTATAAGTTTTGATGATAGACTTTGGTCTCCACCTATGTAGTAAGCTTCTTCCAAACCTTGTGAAGATAGCCAATTATATGTACTTTCTGGTACAGAATCTTTATTAGCTAATATTATAGGTTGTTGGTCTTCACCTGCTTTTGATGAAATATTAAGAGCATCGTACTCACCAGCATATCCATTTGCTATATATATCTTATTAACATCATGATACTTATCGATTTCTTTTGCTATAAGTAAAGATGTTTCATGTCTATCAACTCCACCAATACGAGTTACATTTACATCTACAGCAGATTTTATTTGAGATACTGCCTTTTGTGAAACTGAACCATCATCACCTATGATTATTACATCACTTGGGTTTAGACGTTTTAATTCAGCCTTTGTACTTTCTGGTATATCATCTTTATTTGCAAGTAATATTGGTGCATCATATGTAGAAGCAAGTGGAGTAGCTGTGATTCCATCTGCTGCTAGTTCTCCATTAACTATTACAACCTTACTAGCTCCATCTTTCCATCCTTGTTTACTTATCTCAACTGCTGTCTCAAATCTAGTAGCTCCTGCAAGTTTTTTTACTGGTGCAGAAGTTTTTCTCATATATTCATTCACTGCTTTTGTTGAGTTAGCATCACTTATTATAAACTCTTGTGTAACATCATAATCTTTAAGATTTAATCCCATAGATTCTAAATCTTCTTTATTTAAAACCTTCTGTTCATCTTTACCATTTACTTTTATGCTTTGAAGTTCCCATACATTTAAGTATTCTGGGTCTTTGTTATAGTTTATTACACCTTCATATGTATCTGTTTTTTCATTGTAATTTAAAGTAGCTTCAAGTGGCATATCATAACACATAAAGTTTAATGTTATTGAATCAGCATTTAATTTTTCTTTAAACTTTACACTTGCATTCGATTTACTTCCTAACACAACACTTTTTCTTTGTAAATTTATATTAATATCTGAATTAGATTCTGTATTTGCAGTAGTATTTTCCGCTGCTAAAGCCACGTTTGGTGCCACCATTGCTATAGACAACATTCCTGTTGCTAATAATTTTGTTCTCTTTCTCATCGTATCCCCCCTAGATTTTTAGATCTTTAAATCTTATTTAATTCTTATTTAATTCTTCTTGAACTTGTTTTATATTACATAAATTCAATATTATGTAAATCTTTTTTCATTATAGCACAAAAGATTACAAATTGTAATCTTTTTGTAATCTTTTATGGCATGTTTTTTTAATTTTCGCTAGGGAAAAACTGGATTATTACTGAGAATTTCTGCATATTTAAACAAATTGAATAAATATTTTTTTAAACAAAACACTACATTAAATTTTAATAAATATTTTCTTTTTATACATAAACGACATTATTATAACCCAAAACAATACATACAAGAGAGAAAATACAAGAGAATCCCATGTTGTACCTGCCCAAGGTGTTATAAATTCATATGTAGTCCATTCCACCAAAGTAGTAGGATAATCTACTTTATCAGTAAGTTTTGGTAAATTCCAAAACACATGGCTCAATATTTCAAGACACATATATGTAAAAATAGGGCTACTTCCAAGTGCTATTATTGGAGTAAATATTTTGCTTTTATTTTTGATGTCACATATAAAGTAAAATATCGCCAATAAAATACCATAACTTCCAGCCATTAAAAGTACGAATGAACTTGACCATAATCTCTTATTAAATGGAAAATATTGATTAAAAGCAAAAGCACATATAAGTAAAATGATACTCATAATTAATATTTTAAAGAATTTTTTATACTGTCCTATATTTTCTTTTAGAAGTACACACCCCATAGTACAGCCTAACATACCTGAAGAAATTGCTACTATACTCGTTAAAAATCCATCTGGTTCAAACTCTGGCTTGTACAAATGTCCTTTGAAAAAATGGAAATCCACTAATTGTGCAAGAGAACCTTCTAGCTCAAATCCATATGGTTTTGCCACTATATAATATCCCACTATGATAAATGCAGATATACATAAGAAAGTAATTATAGTTGCAGTGCTTCCTACATTCAGTTTTTTTAGTAGTAAATACACTAGACTAGTTACAAGGTATACTAATCCCATACGTTGAAGCACCCCAAGTATTCTTACAGTACTTAAGTCATGATTTCCTAGGTAATTTAAGAAAAATCCAAACAACATTAGTAAAATACTTCTCTTAAATATACTTAGTATTATTCGTATTGTAGATTTATTATTCTTTAGTTTACTGTTTATTGATATTGGAATTGTAACACCTAAGGATATAACAAAGAAAGGAAATGCAAAATCTGCAAGTGTTACACCATGCCATATAGCATGTCTAAGTTGTGGATACATTCTCATCCAAGTCCCAGGATTATTGCAAACTATCATGAGGGCTATTGATAGCCCTCTTATTATATCAATTGATTTAACTCTATTTTTCATAATTTTTGTATCTAATTTACTTTCAAATCCACTCTCCATATTACCTCCCCAAGATTTAATTGTATATTTATCTTTAGCTATGAATCAATCTAACTGTATATTTTCAAATATAAATATAAAATATAGCTTTCTTAAATATACATCTTTTTAGTTAAGAAATTTCTTTAGAAATCCAAGTTTATCTAATATATCTTGTATCTTATTAATTTTCTGGCTTATAGAATCTATAGCTTTTTCAATTGAATCAACCTTAGCTTCTAAATCTTCAACCTGATTTACTTTTTTGTCTATAGTACCATGATTAGTGATGTCACTATTAGATGAGTTATCTATAAGCTTTCCTATATAACCATCATTAATCAATTTTGTATCATTAGCAGATGCCAATATCATCATTGTTTCTATATCTGAATTTCTAGTATTTTCTATAACTCTACCATTTTTGTCACGAACTGACAATATAGTTATTGTATCATGATTGTTAAATCCACCTTCTCCAATATTTCTCACTATAACATTTACTAAAGTAGCATAGTTATTTACCTCACCATTAGGCATATCAATAGTGATAGTCTTTGAACAATCACCTTTTATATTCACAGTTATTGGCTTATTTGTTACCATTCTAAAAGCTTCATTTACAGTATCCTCTTTTGGATTAAAGTTAATAATGTCATTAGGACTTGCAATATTTATCATATTAGTTAATTCCTCAACGGTTTTAGCTTCAAAGATAGTTTTATCTTGTAAAGTCTTAATTTCATTAAAAGCTTCTTCATTTCCATTTCCACCAACTTGTGTTACAGTACTTAATTTTTTAGTACTAAGTATATCCCTTTGCTTTGTATTTAGTTTATCACCGACCAAAACAACAGGTGATTCATTCTTTGCTGCCAATACTCCAACTGCCAATGAATCAATAAGTTGATTTTCATGTTTACTTCCATCTTTAGTTACATATAGATTGTTTAAATCTACATCAGAATAAAATTTTTCTATAACCTTGGCATTAGTTTCATTTCTATCCTTTCCACTCAATCTTTCTGCATTAGGAAGACTCTTTTCTACTGCTCTTGAAACAGAATTTGTACCTCCTATTACATATGCCTTTATAACTTTCTCCTCTTTTATAAATTTCTCAAATGCTTCTACTCCATTCTTTGGACTAGATAATACTACAGGCATATTATTTTGAGCAGAAGGTGCCCCAACACTTACAGCATCACTTAGCCCTTTTTCACCATTTACAACAGCTATCTCCTTAACATCTTTAATATCTTTTAGTTTATTTGCTAAAAGTAATGAAGTTTCATATCTATCATTACCACTAATTCTTTCTACATTTAATCCATCACTTTTTAATTGATTCTCTATATCCTTGTTTAACACGGCAGTCCCACCAATTAAATAAATATCCTTAGCTCCCAAACGCTTTAACTCTGTTTTGGTTCTATCATCCAGTTTATTACTTTCTGTTAAAAGTATTGGAGCTCCCTTAACTTTTGCAAATGGTGTAGCTGAAAGAGCATCAGCCAAAGAACTATCATTGACTAATACAGCATTATTACTAGAACTATATGCTTTTTGACTTATCTTTACAGCAGTTTCATATCTCCCTTCACCTATTAATTTTTCTTCTGTAAGTGCATATGATGAAGTTATAGAAATCCCACTTAAAGTAAGCGCTATTGTTAATGTTTTTAAAATAGTTTTTGGTGCTTTCATTTTATTACCCCCTTATTTCGTTTAAAATCTTACTATATTATATTATAGAATATCTTTACACTATTTTACAGTTTAAAATTATTACATTTTTATCTATAAAAATATATAAAAGAAATAAGCCCCAACCATATTAACGGTTAGGGCTTATTTCCTTTATATATTTTTAAAGCAATATTAAATATTTTTTAAACTATAAAACATTTAACATTATTATTTTCCTAAAAAACTATTTAATTCATTAAAAGCACTTTCATTTCCATTTCCACCAACTCTAATTGGAGTTTCTATTTTCTTAGATTTAAGTACAGTTTTTTGACTTTCATCTAATTTATTTCCAACTAGAACTACTGGTGAATCAGTTTTAGCACCTAATGCTCCTACTGCTAGTCCATCTATTAAGTCACCTTGACTTTTTGAACCATCTTTAACGACAAAAGCATATTTTAAATCTGAATTAGTATAGAACTTGTCTATTATCTTAGCATTAGTTTCATTTCTATTACTTCCTGCAAGTCTTGTTGGATTTGAAAGCTTACTTTCTAAGTTTGATGATAAAGTAGCTGTACCACCAATTATATAAGACTTAGTTATTTTTGATGAGTTTAAAAACTCATCAGCACCTTGTAACTCACTCTTTTCATTAGTAAGTATTATTGGCATATTGTTGTCAGCAGCTGCTGCACCAACACTTATTGCATCTGCAAGTCCATTGACACCATTTGCCACTGCAACTTGTGAAACAGATTTTATACTGTTTAGTTTTTGAGCTAATGATATACTAGTCTTGTATCTATCACTACCACTAATTCTCTCTATTGATATACCCATATTGCTAAGTTGAGTTTGTATATTCTTACTTAGAGAATTTTCTCCACCTATTAGATAAACTTTTTTAGTTCCTAATCTTTGTAACTCTGCCTTAGTTTTTGAATCTAAGTTATCTTTTCCTGTTAAAAGGATTGGAGAATCAATTGCTGCTGTAAATGGTGTAGCTGTTAAAGCATCCACTATTGCATTACCATTTACTAGTACTGCATTTTGTGAAGAAGTCCATCCTTTTTGACTAACTTTAACTGCTGTTTCATATCTGTCAGCTCCAGTTAAAGATTCTCCTGAAGTAGCCTGTCCAGAAGATGTTTTTGTTATAGCTTTTATAACAAAGTTACAAGGAGAGAACTCGCTATATGTATTTATATCCTCAAATTTATTATTTTGAAGTATGTAACTTTCACCTAAGTTTGCTTTAGCTTCATACAAATAATATGCATCTATATCAGTTTCATATGCTAAAGTAGATTTTTCTCTATTAGGATTTGCTGAGTTGTCTATAACTACTACTATAGCTCCTTTTCCTTTTGGTAAGTTATAAGAGTTAGTAGGTACGTTTATATACCCAGAGTATGATACTGTTCCATTTGCAAGTTTTGTCATTGAGTTATTTTGAGGAACTCCATTTACTACTGAAGCATAATATACTTCATATTTTGCTCCTACTGAGTCTGTCTCAAACATAACTGAGTCAAGTTTTTCAGAATCTCTACTGAAATCAAATACATTTGCTGCTGTTATTTTATTTGACATTATTTTACTAAGACCAGCATATTCAAGTTGGTACATTTTTTTGTCACTATCTGGTTTTGATACTGATTTCATTGCATAATTATCTGTGTCTGTTAATAATGTTTGGTCTTCATAAGAAATCCAGAAGAATCCTTTCATAGAATTGAATTCTCCCCAACTACTTTTTACTAGCCATGCTCCATTTGATTCTGGCTTAACGTCTGAAGCAAAGTTATCTTTTGAATAATTATCATCCCATCCTACAATTGCTACTGAGTGATTTAAAGAAGCCCTCTTATTTGTACAGTTATATGCTGTTTCATTTTTATTAAAATAAGTTGAATAATGAGCATACCCTGATGTCACTGAGCCATATTGCATTATAGCATTTTTTACAGTTTCTTTGTCTTTATTAAGACGTACAACATCTGTTACATTAAATTGTGTAGGTGCAGTATCCATATTTGAAGGTCTAGTTGCTCCTTGCTCTTCAGATTTAAGATTATATGGTATATCTTTTTCTAATTTAGGCCCTGCCCATGCTGTAAGATATCCTATAGCTGTTACATTTGAACTACCTGTCATATCTGTTAAGTTCCATCCATGTGTTCCACCAGTTGACCACCATCTAAAGTGTTCTTCTGAAAGGTCATAAGTTCCATATCCTTTTAACTTTAAATATGATTCTAAAGTTGACATACTAGAAAATGCCCAGCATGTATTAAGGTCTCCCTGATTTTTTGCTGGTGTAGTCAATCCTAAGTTCATTGGATTGTATGCTGCACTTGCTTTGTATGATGATGGAAGACTGCTTCTTCCCTTATTTTGAAGTGTTGTACCTTCCATTTCATGTGGAACTGGTATTACTCCATTATATTTTGCTGTGTCTCCATTTTTGACATCTTCTAGATATTGAAGATAGCTTTCAGAATACTCTGCAGTTTCTACTCCATCTAGAGTTTTATTGTTTTCTGCTGAGACAGGTATTGTTGACACTATTAAAAAGCAAACTGTCAACAATGCCAGTAGGCTTGACAATTTTTTTGATTTGTACTTTCTCATATTTACCCCCTTGTATGTATTTAATTTTTATTATATCAGATTTCTAAATCGAGGTCATATTTTATTTTGATAAAATATGGATTATAAGTGTGTATTAATTGTATAGTGCTATAATTTTATTTTTTATGATATTTTATAATGTATTGATTTATTAATTAATGGATATGTTATACTAAAATATGTTAGAATCTTCAAGAATAATTATATTTGATTAGTTTGGGAGGGTTATATTTGATTTTAAAAAAGCATAAAGAGACGATATTATATTTATTTTTTGGAGCATTTACTACTCTTGTAAATATAGTTTCTTATTTATTTTTTACTAGAGTTACTTCATTTAATTTTATGGTCGCAAATACTTTGGCATGGATACTTGCTGTTTTATTTGCTTATGTTACTAATAAGTTTTTTGTGTTTGAAAGTAGAAGAGTTGAGTTAAAGTTCTTATTTAAGGAGTTTTTATCTTTTGTTAGTTTTAGGTTACTTTCTGGTATTATAGAAATGGTTATTATGTATATAATGGTTGATTTGCTTTTTGTAAATGATGTTATAGTCAAAGTATTTACTAATATAGTTGTTATAGTTTTAAATTATTTATTTAGTAAAGCTATAATTTTTAGAAAATAAAAGCAGATTACTTGATAGTAATCTGCTTAATGAATAAATTTAGTTTTTAAATCCCATCATCTGTAATGCTAGATTTTCCCCATCGTGAAACTTCATTTTTTGACGTATCTATTTCTATTGCTTCTATATAAGATCCATCTTTAGCCCTTTCAGTAAATGGTTGATTTGATGTTGGTACTATATTCCAACCTTTAATACTAATTTTTTCTCCAACATATTTGGCAGATGGCTTTTCATCAACTACTCTATAATAAATTTCATACTTTGAACTTTCAGGTTTTGTTGATATAGTTATTCTTACATAATCTTTTAAAGCTGGTATACAAGACTCTACTTTAGGATATAATCCACGAGCCTTTTTATCTTCATCTTTATCAGTATCATTAGTTGTAGGTTTTTTACCACTTATTGATGGTTCTTCACTTCCACTTATAGTATCAATATTACCTGAATTTTTTATTGTTACACTAGAAGAATTATTAGATATTTTAGTTATTTCTCCACGATTCATAATATATACATCTTTTGAATTTTTAAGTATTGTTATAAGCCATATTTCTCCAGAATTTTCATTTTCTATTTTACATCCATTCTCATCATAAATATCTATACCTTGTATACTTCCTTCATTAACTAAAGTATCACTTTTTATATTATTTATTACTAAATCATTATCTATATCCCCTAAATTTTTTATATCTCCATTTGGCATATCTATAGTTATTGATTGTTTGTATATACCCTCAAATTCAATAGTTATAGCTTTATTTGTTTCTATTTTAAATGAATTAGTTATATTTTTATCTTTTTCTGGCTTAAATCTTATAATATCATTTGCATCTGATTTTTTTATAGCAACATTAAGTTCATCAATAGTTTCAACAGTATATTTAGTCTCTTCTTGTATATCTAGTATGTCTTCTACAACATTTTCATTCCCTAAACCTCCAATTTGAGTAACTTTATCTATAATCTTAGTATTTAATATATCTTTTTGATTAGTATCTAATTTATTACCTGCTAGAAGTATTGGGGAATCATTTTTAGCAGCTAATACTCCTACTGCCAAAGAATCTATTAAATCATTCTTATTCTTTGTACCATCTTTTGTAACATAAATATTTTTTATATCAGTACTTTTATAGAATTCTTCTATAATCTTTGCATTTGTCTCACTTCTACTCTCTCCAGCTATTCTTGTAGCATTCGGTAGATTTCTTTCTATATAATTAGAAATAGAATATGTTCCACCTATTACATATGATTTTTCTATATCTTTGCTATCTATAAAATTATCAGCTACTTCAGTTCCATCATTTGAATCAGAAAGTATTATTGGCATATTTTCTTGAGCAGCTATAGCTCCAACACTTACAGCATCAGCAAGTCCTTTTTCTCCATTTACCACAACTATTTTAGATATAGAATTTTCCTTATCTAATTTCTCAGCTAATTTTAAAGAAGTCTCATATCTACTACTCCCAGATATTCTTTCAAAATTTATACTCTCTGCATCTAGTTGCTTTTCAACATTTGAACCTATTGCAATTGAGCCACCTATCAAATATACATTTTTTACACCAAGTCTTTTTAATTCTGCTTTTGTTCTACTATCCAGTTTATTACTTTGAGTTAATAATATAGGTGCATTTTTTACTTTTGCAAATGGAGTAGCTGATAAAGCATCTGCTATTGAATTATCATTTACTAATATAGCATTATCAGACTTTGTCCATCCAGCTTGACTTATTTTTATAGCGGTTTCCCATCTACCAGAACCTGTTAGTGTATCTTTGGTGGACGCATTAGACGTATTTCCATATAATGTAACAGATAAAAATGTTATAGTTAATAATGACACTATCTTTTTTGATATTTTCATTAATTATTACCTCCTAATTCTTTAATAATATTTTATGGAGCATGCACATACTGTATTTTACTTGTAGCTAGTTCATCAAAATGAGATTTTACTGAATGATACCCTATAGCGTAATGCCCGCTTTCTGGATTCCATTTCTTATATGAATTCATTGCACTTAATAACTTCTCTTCTTGGCTAGGTAATACCTCCCATACTTCTACATTTGGATTAACTTTTTTAAAATCAATGTAGTCATATGGTTCTACATAAAATCTTAAGTCTTTTATTTTACCTTCTTTATATAATTCTAAAGCTGCTTCACCTAATGCTCTATGGTCTTCATGTATTCCACTAGCTTTAAATGGAGTCACTGTTTTTACTTTCGCATCTGGATATTCTTTTAGATACTTAAGAATTATTTCTCTTGCCTTTTCTTTATTTAGCTCACCATCATGAGCTCTATTATCTTCTATATGTATATTACTTTCTTTTACACCCATTGCCTCACAACTATCTTTGAATTCTTCATCTCTATTTTTTGAAAATTCACTTTCTGATAGAGAATACTTATGCACATCTTTAATATGATAGGAACATGCTCCTCCATCATCTAGAACTTTTCTTATTATTGATTTACTACCATCTGTACATAAAATTACATGTGTATCACTTTTTTCAACATGTTCAATTATGGCACTACCCATACTTAAAGTTTCATCGTCTTGATGTGGTGTAAAAAATAAAGTTGCATCTACCACTACTATATCCTCCTATTTCATAAAATGTTATAATCTACAATAAATAACTAAACTGTAGAAAAAGATTCCTATATATTAAGGAATCTTCTCCACAGTATAGATTATTACCAACCTAGTATTTTAGCTATCTTTTGTATTACTGTCAATTCAACCCCGTTACCTATTTGAGTTACTTCTGCACCAAGATTTAATTTTTTATCAAGAGCACTTTTTTGTGAATCTGTTATGTCATTTTTAGCTAGAAGTATTGGTCCTTTTCCTGCTGCTAAAGGACCTGCTGCTAATGCATCTACTAGCATACCATTATTTCCATATCCATCTTTTGCTATATATAGTTTATCTAATTTATCATAATATGTTTCTATGACTTTGGCATTAGTATCATGTCTTGTTTCTCCTTCAACTCTTTGAACCTTTCTATCTTTATCAATATCAATAAGTTGATTTTCAATTTGGCTAGATACATTGTTAGAACCACCAACTATACCAATCTCTTTTCCATCCATCAATTTGATAGCTTCTGCTGAGAGATCATTCCAGCCATTTACTATTATAGGAGCCTTAAGTTCAGCAGCTTTAGCAGCTATACTCATAGCATCAGCTTCGCCTCTCGCACCTACTACAAATGCATCTTTAAAAGAACCCATAGCTTTTGCTACTGCTACAGAAGTTGTATGTCTATCATCTCCAGCTAGTCTTTCAACATTTTTAGTTACCGATTCTAATTGCTTTTTAGCTGTATTTGATACTGCTGATTCTCCTCCAACTATGTATATTTTAGCTGATGGACTTTTCTTAATTATATCTTTTATATAGTCTAAAGTTACTTTTGGTATTTCATTATCAGATGCTAATAATATAGGCGCCTTTTTAGATTGAGCCAGTGGTGTAGCTGCTAATCCATCAACTAGTTTATTTGAATTAACTATAACTACATTGTCAGTATATTTTGTTTGTTTTGCTATAGCTACAGCAGTTGCATATCTATCATCTCCAGCTATCAATTTAACTTTCGAATTTCCTTCTAATGCAGCTTTAACATCTTTTAAATCCTTCTCATTAGCACTTTCTACAGTAAGCTCTATAGCTTTTCCAGATGCATCAGTATACTTAACAGTAAATTTATATTTTCCTGTTTCTGAATCTTTTGCTGAAATATCACTAATTGATTTTGATGTACCATTTACTACCATATTACCTTGAACAGTTAATCTATATCCATCATATAAATCTTGTGGTGAAACTGTATTTAGGTCACTATTTTTTATAGTTATTTCAGCTAATTTAACATCAGCTATGTCTTTAGTTCCTGCTAAACCTAACTTATTTATTTTATTTACTTTAAATCCTTCTACAGATGGGTCTAAATTTGTTCCAGTTGAGTCAACTGGATTTGCTGTTAAATCAATCTTTTCATCACCAATGCCTATTTCTATAGTTTTAGAAGTTATTGTTTCTTCTTTATCTCTTAAAGTTATGACTAATTTATCTTTAGCACTATCATATGAAGCTTTTACGTCTGCAACTTTATAAATTCCATTATTTTCAGTTTTAGCTTTTTCTGTTATAGAATTAGCTTCAGCTGAAAGGTCTGCTGAGTTTTCATATTTTTCAATTGCTTCAGCAACTACTTCATTAGCACTGTTTGTTATATGTCCTTTGTCTGTTATAGTTACTAGAAGTTCTTTATTTTCTCCCAAAGCATTTACTAATTTTTCTAATTCATCTATATTAGTTATTATTTTTAATTGTGATGAAGTTTCACCAACTTTTATTTCATATATTGGTTGTCCAACTTGAGAACCTCCAGTATACTTTTGAGACATTAAGTCTCTAACTTTTGAAACTAATTCTGTAGCTTCTTTTTTAGTTATTGTTTCTTTTTTTACCTGTGTAGTTTCTGCAGCAAAAATTGGAGCTACTGATGTACTTATCATTGCAGCTGCCATAACTATAGAAATATTTTTTCTATTCATAGTATTTTCCCCCTAAAAAATTCAATTTTTCATCATTTTTTCCTTATTTACCAATTATAATATATATTTGATATTATTTCAATAAATAGGCTATATTGTAATAATTAACCATTTGGTATGAAATTCTTTTTTATACTTTATTTTTTAAGTATTTATGTATACAAAAAGGTAACAAAATTGTAATTTTTTTTAATAATCCAGTTTATAACTAATAGACTTTTCATCTTCTTTATAGTATAATATTAAATGGAAGAAAGAAATTTCAAGCATCTCTTTTTTCCGTATTTCTCACACAGAAAAAGAAGCTGATTTTCAGCTTCTTTTTCATTTATATGAATTTATTAATTTAATTATAATCTTATCATATATAAATCAAAATACTTATTTATTACCTCTTTTTAATTAAGATAATCTAAGTTATTATTTTTAACTAAATTTATATAGGTATTGCACTGTTGTTTCCCTTATATTTTTATTTAGTTCTTCAAACATATCATATCCTTCTAAGGCATATTCCTTAAATGGATCTTTTTGAGCATAAGTTTTTAAGCCTACATACTGTCTCAATTGTTCCATAGCATCTATATGTTCTATCCAGTATTGGTCAACTACTTTTAAAAGTACTGTCTTTTCCAACTCTGCAACCTTTTCAATACCAATCATCATCTTTTTCAAGTCATAAACTCTTTTCGAAATTTCATAAGTACTATCAACTATTTCTTGTACACTTTTTTTATCTACTCCAGAAATTAATAATGTATCAGCTGGCATAAATGTACTATATAAATGTTTAAAATATCCATAATAGTCTCTTTTTCTTCCAACTAAATAAGTTTCTCCTGCTTCTTGTATTATGTCCTTAACCATTTTTTGAATATCTTCTTGAATATCCTCATCATTTAAAACTTTATTTCTTTCATTATATATAACTTTTCTCTGTTCATTTATAGTATCATCATATTTAAGAACATTTTTTCTTATTTCAAAGTTTTTGCCTTCTACACCTTTTTGTGCTCTTTCTATAGCTCTTGTAAGTGCTTTACTTTCAATAGCTTTATTTTCATTTGAACTAGTTCTTTTCATTAATTTCTCTATAGTTTTTCCACCATAAAGTTTTATTACATCATCTTCAAGGCTTACAAAAAATCTTGATGTACCTGGGTCTCCTTGACGACCAGAACGTCCTCTAAGCTGATTATCAATTCTTCTTGACTCATGCCTTTCTGTTCCTATAACATAAAGGCCTCCTAAATTTTTAACGTCTTGTTCTTCTTCTTTATCTCCTGCTCCTAAAGAAATATCAGTTCCTCTACCTGCCATATTTGTGGCAATTGTTATAGCATCCAATTTACCAGCTTTAGAGATTATTTCTGCCTCTCTATCATGTTGTTTTGCATTTAAGACTTGATGCTTTATACCTTGTTTTTTAAGCATTTTAGATAACTTTTCAGACTTCTCAACAGAAACTGTACCAACAAGTATTGGCTGTCTAGTCTTATGTATCCTTATTATTTCTTCTACAACAGCATTGTATTTTTCTTCTTCTGTTTTAAATACTTTGTCATGTAAATCAGCTCTGATAACTGGTTTGTTAGTTGGGATTTGAACAACGTTTAATTTATAGATTGACTCAAATTCTCCTTCTTCTGTCTTTGCAGTACCAGTCATTCCTGAAAGTTTTTCATACAGTCTAAAGAAATTTTGATAAGTAACTGTAGCCATGGTTTTAGATTCATTTTTTATTTCGACACCTTCTTTAGCTTCTATAGCTTGATGAAGTCCATCTGTAAATCTTCTTCCATCCATTACTCTTCCTGTAAATTCATCAACTATCATTACTTCTCCATTTGAAATAACATAGTCAACATCTTTTCCCATAAGCTTATGACCTCTTAAAGCTTGATTTATATGATGATATAATTCTATATTCTTTATATCCGTAATGTTCTTTATACCAAAAAATGACTCTGCCTTACTTATACCACTTGCTGTTAATGCTATGGTTTTATCTTTCCTATCCATCTCAAAATCTTCTTCTTTAACAGTTTTTATAAAGCTATTTGCTAGTTCATAGAGATTTAAATCTTCATCTCCATCTCCTGCAATGATAAGTGGAGTTCTAGCCTCATCTATTAATATTGAGTCTACTTCATCTACTATAGCAAAATTCAACTCTCTTTGTACCTTATGCGATAAATTTGGAACCATATTATCTCTTAAGTAATCAAACCCAAATTCGCTATTTGTACCATAAGTTATATCACATTTGTATTGCTCTTTTCTTATACTTGGGTCTTGATTAGATACAATTACGCCTACAGTCAAGCCTAAAAATTCATATACTGGACGCATAAGTTCTTTATCTCGTTCTGCCAAATAGTCATTTACTGTAATCACATGAACGCCTTTTCCTGTTAAAGCATTTAGATATACTGGAGCTACCTCAACTAAAGTTTTTCCTTCACCAGTCTTCATCTCAGCTATCTTTCCTTGATGAATTACTATACCACCAATTAATTGCACTCTATATTGACGCATTCCTAAAACTCTTTTTGAAACTTCTCTAGCTACAGCAAATGCTTCTGGAAGTATATCATCTAAACTTTCACCTTTTTCCAATCTAACTCTAAAATCATTTGTCATTTCTTTTAATTGATCATTATCTTTAATCTCCATGTATTTTTCTAAAGATTCTATTTTATCTACTATTAAATTTAATTTTTTTATTTCTTGTTCATCTGCCTTATCCAAAATTGCATCTAAAACTGACATATTTTCTTTACCTCCTCTTTTATAATACAATTATTATTATACCTTAAAATTATAGAATAGTAGACAATTATTTTATTGTATAGTATAATAATCATACTTAAATAAATTACATCTTTAGATATTTAAGTATTTCTCACATAAAAAAGAGACTAAATCTAGTCTCTTTTTTTATACTTAAAAATATAATAAAAAAGGCTTCTCATATGAGAAACCCTTTCATATTATTACATTTATATTACATACTTAATAAATCTTTTAATTTGTTTATAACTGAAGTAGCTATACCTTTACCAACTTGAACTAAGTTTTCTCCATTATCTTTGTCAAGAACTTTACTTATAGATACGCTTTGATCTGAAGATAAAGAATCAGTAGCTAATACTATAGGTGCTGGAGATACTAATTTGTTTTTATCATTGTCAGCACCAGTTAATACAGTACCATTTTTGTCTACTGGTTTACCATCAGAATTAAGAGTTACACCAAAGTTTGCTGCAACTGGAGCTGCTGCTAAAGCATCAACCAATTGATCTTCTTTAGTAGAACCATCTTTAGCTACAAAGAAATTAACTACTTTTTCATCATTATTTAAGTTATCTTGATAATAAGAAGATTCTTTTATAACTTTTGCATTAGTTGCTTGTCTATCATCTCCACTATATCTATCTGGAGATTTACCTGTAGCATCATCTATTGCATTTTCAACATCTTTAGATACACTATTTTCCCCACCTATTATATCAACTTGTGAATCATCTAAGAAATCTTTCACATCATCATTTATAGTTTTAGCTTTTCCATCTACAACTACTATTGGTGTAGCCTCACCATCAGCTAAATCTATCTTACCATTAGCATTTCTTAATTGAGATGCAACTGGAGCGATACTCATAGCATCTGCTAATCCTGTTCCCCCAACTACGAATGCCTTATCATTGTCAAGACCTACTTCATCAGCTATTTTTAGAGAAGTTTCATATCTATCATCTCCTGCTAATCTTGTAACTTTAAGTCCCATATCTTTTAATTCATTTTCAACTTCTTTAGATATAGAATTAACTCCACCAGCTAAATAAACTTTCTTTGAAGTATTTATACCTGTTGTGCTCTTTATGTTCATAACTCTCTTTATTTCAGCTTTTACACTTGAATCTAACTTATCTTTTGAAGTTAATAATAAAGGAGCTTGCTTTTCAGAAGCTAATGGAGAAGCTACAAGTCCATCAACTATTGCATTTCCTCCAACTAATACTACATTATTAACTGAATCTCTGAATATAGCATTTTCATCATCAGAATTATAGTATTTTTGACTTAATGCAATTGCAGTTTCTATTCTGTCTTCTCCTGCTACTTCTATAGCATTTGAATATCCATTATTATATGTTCTTAAATCATCTATATAATCTTTCAAATCTTTCTTCTTATCTGACTTAAGAGTTAATTTTACTGGTGTGTTTTCATCAGCTATTGAAGCCTTTGCAGCACTCTTAGTTGTAACTCTTTTTCCTTCTGGATAAAGAACTACTTGATGTTTTCCACTAACTTCTTCTACTAATCCATTAGTATCTGCTTCGTCTCCATTTAACACCTTATAAAGAGTACTTAAATCAGTTTTATTAAATACATATTTTTTAGCCAAATCTTGTGCTGTTTTACTAGAACTAGCATCAATATCTATAGACTCTTCTTTAGCATTTACTACTCTAAGTTTAGTTATTACTGGTTGAACACCACTACTTGGTGTTTTTTTAGCAAAATCAATAGTTGCTTTATTTCCAGGAACAACAGTAAGTTTAAGAGCAGCAGTTATGTCTATAACATCATTATCTCCTAATTTAACAATTTTTTCTGAAGACCCATCTGCAAATGTAAGTCCAGTTGAATAAGTTGTCTCACTTTCTTTACCAAATTTAGTAGTATCCATAGCTGTTTTTATAGTAAGCTTAACTGCAGTTTCAGATGAATCTGTATATACTGCGTCAATAACACCTGACATTGCAAGTTTTGTTCCTGCAGAATTTACTTCAGTACCACCACTAGCAGCACCTGTATTTTCAACAACACCATTCTCTGAAGTTGTTGCAGCAATTATAGCATCTGTTGAAGCATTTGTTAAATTTTTCAATGCAACAAGTTTACTTGTAGTTACTTTATCACCTTGACCTGGAGAAGTTATTAAGAAATCAACATAATCTCCATCACCTAAATTATCTAATTTATTATCTACTTGTGTAAACAACAATTTACTTGCATCTGCTGCAGTAAGATCAGCACCTACTTTTATAGTAGATGCTAAAGTTCCCTCAAAGAAAACTTTAATTTCTGTTATACTTCCATCTAATAATCCTTTTTGTAATTGTTCAACAGCTTTCTTATACTTACTTTGTACCACTGTATATCCTTGATCACCAGTTTCAACTTTTGTATCGTCTGCAAATACAGGAGCCGCAGAAGCTAATACTGTTAAACCTGACATAGCTATTGCTATATTTTTCTTATTCATTTCTTAAATTCCTCCCAACATTATATTAAAATTACATCTCTTTATTATGTACATAGAATAATCATCCATATATTCCTAATATTTCTCACATCTCTATAATAATCCATTTTAATTCTTTTTGCAAGGCATTTTTTTGAAATTATTATTTTATCCAAAGATATGAGTTTTTATACCCCTAAATTGTACTATTTAATAATTAAAAAAATTTAATTTTATTTATTTAAAAATTCTTGAGTAGCATATACTTCTCCATTAGACAATATATATAATCCAAACCCAGTATATACAAAATCACTATTTAGCATATTTTCATTATATTTATCTGACTTCTTCCAAACTGTAAATATTACATTTGCTACTTCTCTAGCATCCTTCGTTGTATAAGTACTCTTAGTAACAAGAGGTACAAAAGCTATATTTTCTTCACTTCTCATTCCATATCCAGTGAATACTTCAACAGACTTTTTACCATCTATTACATGTGAAAACTGACCTTTATCTGCCATATATTTAGACCAAGAGTTAGAAAGCCCTTCTAAGTTTTTAGAAACTTGTAGTGCTTCTTTTCCTTTTTCTTTTCTATAAGAATTTACCAAACTATACATTTCACTAGAAACCATTCTTTTAAATTCAGTACTATTCATATCATTAGTCTTGTATTCAAGTACATTTACTTCTACATTTACTGATGTAGTCTTTCCACCAATATCAGTAGCTTTTATAGTCACTTTGTATTTACCAACCTTATCAGTATTAATATTGCCTATAATCTCTGGTGTTAAATCGTTACCATTACTATCCTTTGCAACTATATTCAGTTTTTTTATATCAAACTTATCTCCTTGATATACATTTAAATTCCCAATAGTTATTGTTGGTGCACTTGCATCCAATGCTGATGCACTTAAACATTGTTCTAGTGTCTTTTCATCTATTCCTCCTAGTGCTGTGATTTTATCAGCACTTCTAATTACAGACTTGTCACTACTTCCATCAACCAATACAATAGGTGCATTTTTTGCTATAGAAGAACCAGCAACTGCATCCGCTAATTGGAATCCTTTAGAAAGATAGAATTCTTTTGATGAGCTATAAAAGTGTTTTATGACTTTTTTATTGGTCTCAAATCTATCCTCTCCTGCTAATCTAACTGCATCAGTTTTTTTAACCAAATCATTGCTTATTATCTCCTCTGAACCAAGAGCATAACATTGTATGCCTTCTTTTGTATCAAATGGTACACTTTTCCCGTCAGTTAAAATTATAGGAACCCCATCTCTTGATGCTACTGATGATGCAGACATTGCATCAGCCTCACCTGTGTATCCATTAGTTATAAAAAATTTACTTACAGGCTTTATTGAAGCTATTTCTTTTGCTATAAGATAACTAGTTTCAATTCTATCATTACCACCTATTCTTTTAACTTCTATTCCTTTTTGGTTTAATTTATTCTCAACTGATTTTCCTATTGATTCTTCAGTTCCTATTATGTAAACTTTTTTTACACCTTTTAACATTTTTTCTGTATCTGATGGTATGCTATTTTTTTGTGATAATAATATAGGTGCTTTAACCGCTCCTGCTAATCCACTTGCACTAAGTCCATCTGCTAAAGTATTGTCTGTATTTACTAGTACTACATTTTCATATGTTTGCTTCTGTGCAATTTTGGCAGCTGTCTCATATCTATCCTTCCCTTGTATCTTTTCTATACTTGAAAGTGCATTGATATTTACTGCCCCTGCCATTATTAATGATACTGTCAATCCTATTGATAATATTCTCTTATCTACCTTCATAAAACTCCTCCTACCAATCTTTTAATAATTCAACTCATTATAAATTACATCCTCAGTAGTTATTCCCTTAAAATTTATAAATATCTAAAATAAAAAACATCTAAAATACCATAACCTGTAAAGCAAATAACAAAACAGATTACAAAAAGTACTTTAGATGTGATTTTAAATTTTATGATATCAGTAAATTAATAAAAAAACAAGATTTATGGTAGTTTTTTACAAACTACCTTCATTACCATTTAAAAATTCTTGAGTAGCATGCACTTGTCCATCTGACAATATATAAAGTCCAAATCCAGTACTAGAAAAATCATCACTAAGCATATTTGCGTTGTATTCAGGAGACTTCTTCCACACTTCAAATATAGTCTTTGCCATATCTTTAGCATCTTGAGTCGTTTGAACACTCTTAGAATTAATATAAATATAAGCTATATTCTCTTCACTTCTCATTCCAAATTCAGAAAATACTTGTGGGGCATTCTTACCATCTATATAATGCGCAAAAACTTTTTTATCCATCATATACTTAGACCATGCATTTGCCATTCCTTCTAGCCTACTAGATACTACTAAAGAATCTTTCCCTTTTTCTTTTCTATAAGAATTAATTAGGTTATACATTTCAGTAGACACCATCTTTTTAAACTCTGGGCTATTGTAGTCATGAGTTTTATCGTCTAGCACTTTTATTTCTACCCTTTTTTCTGTGCTCTTCCCCCATTCATCTGTAGCCTTTAATGTTAATATATATGTACCTACTCTATTTGTATCTATAAATCCATCAATTTCTATTGGTAAAACCCTCCCAGTATTATCTTTAGCTACTATATTCAACTTACTACTATCAAACTTTTCCCCTTTATATAGCTCTGTAGTTCCTATTGTGATTGTTGGAGATTGCCCATTTGACTTTGATGCGCTTACACATTGTTCTATCACCTTGTCACTTAACTCACCTATAGAAGTTATATGCTTAGCTCCTTCTAACACAACTTTACTACTACCATCATTAACTAATACCATTGGAAAATCTTTAGTTAATGGTGCAGCTGCTATAGCATCTACTAATTGATAGCCATCTGATACATAGAACCTATCTACATTTTTATAAAAATAGTCTATTACCTTCTCATTAGTTTTAAATCGGTCAGTTCCTTCTATTCTTACTGAGTTTGTATTTTTAACTAGAGCATTGCTCATTATTTCTTCTGAGCCTATACAATATGATTGTATACTTTTAACATCAAAGGGTATACTCTTCCCATCTGTAAGTATAATTGGAACACCATCTCTAGTAGCTACTGATGATACACTCATAGCATCTGCTTCTCCACTATATGCATTAGTTAATAGTACCTTATCCACTTTTTTTATAGTTGCTATTTCTTTAGCTATTAGATAACTTGTTTTTAGCCTATCTTCTCCACCAATTCTCTTTACTTCTATATGTTTAGAATCTAGTTCTTTTTCTACTGATTTACTTATAGTATCTTCTGTACCTATTATGTATGCTTTTTTGATATTTTTTAGACATTTATTTGTCTCTGTTGGTATCTTATTTTTTTGTGTAAATAATATTGGTGCTTTTGTTGCACCTGACAACCCACTTGCACTTAATCCATCTGCAAGAGATTTTTCTGTATTTACTAAAATAACTGTTTCATAAGTTTGTTTGTCAGCTATCTTTGCTGCTGTTTCATATCTATCTTTGCCATATATTTTTTCTACTACTGATGATGCATTTACACTTTTGAAGTTTACCAAGATTAATGATACTGCTAGACCTAATGATAATATTTTTTTATTCATTTTCATATCCCCCTGATGATTTTTATGTTTTATATTTATATGGTTTTTACTTTTTTTTATTATTTTGTTATTTTTTGTATATTATAAAGTATATCTTATATAAATATATTACGTCTATATATTAATATTTTATTTAATTAAAAATTCAAAAACTATCTCTAGTTATATTTTAAATATTTGTAAGATATATTTCATTATTAAAAATAATTTACATCACTTTACAAATTAAATTTAATTCTACTTAAATTTTCACATATATTCCAGCATAATATTATTAAGATAATATAAATAAAAATAAGAATGCACTTAGACATATGATTTATATCTAAATACATTCTTATTTTAAACTTACTTACTTATATTTACTTTGATATTTATTTTGATTCAATTAAACTCTTAATCTTATCTACTACAGATGAAGCTATTCCTCCACCCACTTCAAACAACTTAGATGAATTTTTATTTTTTAATGATGATTCTTGTGATTTATCTAACGTATTTGTAGCAAGTACAACTGGCGAATTATTTTTAGCTGCCAATGGACCAACTGCCAAAGCATCTATAAGCTTATCTTGATTAGCAACTACAACCCCATCCAATTTGGAATGAGAATAGAATTTATCTATTACTTTAGCATTTGTCTCTTGTCTATTTTGACCTGCAACTCTATTTTTTGACACATCTTTATTCGTTATTTTTCCAACTTGCTCAATAGCCTTGTTAGATATTTTTTCTACTCCACCAATAAAGTATACATTTGACACTTTGTTTGATTTAATAAATTGTTCTGCTTCATTATCTACACCATCCTTTTGTGTAAGTACTATTGGAGTTTTTTCCTTTCCAGCTAATGATGCTATTGATAATGAATCTGCTTCTCCATTTCCTGCTCCTATGTACAACTTGCTTACATTATTTGTCTTATCAATTTCTTTTGCTATATTAATAGAAGTTTGATATCTTGTTTCTCCACCTATTCTTTGTACTGATATCTTTGAATTTATGCCTTTAATAGCTTCAACAACTGAATTTGGCATTGAGTTATTTCCACCTACTACAATTACTTTTGATGGATTTAATCTTTTTAGTTCTTCTATAGTTTTTTGAGGAAGTTTATCATTTGAAGATAAAAGAATTGGTGAATTTTTTACACTAGCAAGTGGTGTAGCAGTAAGCCCATCCACCATACTTCTGTCTTCTCCATTTACTATCATAACTGTATCTGACTTTGTCCATCCACTTTGAGATATTTTAACAGCAGTTTCAAATCTATCTGCACCTTTTAATTTTTTTACTTTAACATTAGATGTAGAGTCGCTTGAACTTCCTCCACTAGAACTACTACCTCCAGATGAACCACCTGAATTATTATTTCCACCATTATTATTGTCATCAGAATTGTCTGGTGGTAATTCATCTGGTTTAGCTAACTCATTATCAACTACATACTCTAAACTTTTTGGAAGTGTAACTTCAACATACTTACTTATTGTAGCTTTTCTTCCTTTACTTGATTTTTGTGATAATCCAAGCTTCAATATTATATTTGAACCACTTTCTTCTGTTTCTTTACTAACAACAGAATAGTTTATTCTAATATTATTTAATAAATATTCAAGTGATTCACTTTTCTCAACCTTATATTTTTCAGGATCGTTTTTACTAGTTCCAGTTCCTCCTATTGGTTTTACTTCATTCTCATTGATAAGAGTAAAGTTTAAACTTTCACTAGAATCTATACTTTCATAATCAACGGTTTTATTGTTGTAAGTTACAATTTTTAAAGCTGGTTTGGAATTTTCCCCATTACCCAATATTTTATACTTAGCACTTGAATTACTTCCAGATTTTTTTACTGATATTCTTCCTATATTTAATGTATTTCCATCTAACAAATCTTCATTTGATGTAACATATATATCTAATGTTGTTGTATTACTTGCTTTATCATATGTTGAAACACAATTGGCATTTGCATTTCCACTTTTTATCTGAGCTTCTATATTATCAGACCACTTAATCTTTTGGCCTGGCTCATTATCTAGTACTTCAACCTCACCTTGTACTTTTATACTAGCTTGAAATGAATATACTATATTTTCTACTGAATCCACAGATATATCTATAGTATTTACTTTTTCATATGTCTTTGTTCCTTGTAACACTGGAGCAGCATATGCACATGTAGCACTACCAGTTACAGCTACTGCCATAGTTGACACTGCAATAGTTCTTATAAGAGATTTTCCTTTACTCATTAACACCCGTCCTTATCTACCATCAGCCAGATAGATAAAATCCTTTATTTATCTGGCTTTTATATTTAATTTATAAATTACCCTAAACTTATAGTTACATTATATATACTTTACTTTTAACATCTTACTCTTTTAAAACTTTTCTAGTACCTAATCCTACTAAATATCCACTATTGGCACTAGCATGTTTAGTTTTTTTTAGATTTCTATTACTTATTTATCTCTGACAATATTACCTTTTACTTTATTATTTATAGATATAACCTTCTTATTGCTAACATCAATAGTATTCTTTGTAGCTTTTCTCGCTTTACTATTACTATCAGTAAGACTTATCGTCTTTAACTCATCATAAGTTTTAGCTTCCACAGGAACATACATTGTATCACTTACAAATCTTTGACCTATTGGAGTATCTCCTTGAAGGTCATTATATCTATATAATTCTGCCTTAACTTTATCACTTAAAGAATCAAAGCTTTCTTTTGGCATATAGTAAACCCATGTACCTTTGCTTATTTCACCTAATTCACCTTTTTCTGGTACCTCTGCAAATAAAAGTGCTTCCCCAGAGATAGTTTTATTATTTTTATCTATAAGTAATGGTAAGTTAAATGCTGGATTTCCACTGTATTCACCTGTAATTACTATTGAACCAGCTGGAATCTTAGCTGTTTCATCTTCACTCGTATTAGTGTCATCCTTTTGATAAATATAATCCTCTGCTAACTTTCCAATTCCATTAGTGCGAGTTTGGTCTACACTATTTACTGTTCCAATCTCTATATTATCACCTGGAGGTCCTATTACATCAAGCTCTGCAACCTCTATATTAGACTTATTGTTTGATATTAGTTTTACATATCTAGCTTGGTATGTCCAAAGATTACCATCTTTATTAAATGTAACTCTAGCTTCATTATCTTGGTCTTTTCCTCCACCAACTAAGTCTTGTCCGTATTCAAAAGTTCCTTGGCTAACATCTTCCCAATTCTTTTTATCATTACTTACTTGTATTTTGTAATTAGTTAAAGGATTGTATGTTGTACTAGTATCCTTTCTAAGGTTGAATAATCCTTTTAATGAGAACTTTCTAGCTTCAGTTTTTGGCTTTGTATATTTTAACCCTACTATAGGCAATGTCTCTTTCATATCTACTATTATATATGGATTTTCTTCTACATTTATATCTGGGTCTTTTTGTGGGTCTTTGTTCCACTCAGCTTTACTTATTCTCTTTCCTTTATATGTAGTACTTGCATCATTATCCTTGATGTTATCAATCTCTGGATTTTGTAATGGTCCATGTGAGTCATTTTCAGTTCTAACATCACCATCAGAAACAGTATTTGTTATAAATGACCATGCTGATTTGTTTATTTTTCCTTCATCTGATAATTTTACAGTACCAATTTCAAACTCATCTGTTGGATTTAGATGATAATCGTATGCAACTACTTTATATGTAAATGCTCTATTATTAAGAGGCGATATATTATCAGTAAATTTAGCTTGACTATTTCCTTTTGCATCTACAAACCCTACTGTTCTGTATTTTACTTGAGTTCCATTTTCACCATCTAAGTAGTTTCCATCACTTCTTATTATCTCGTATCCTAATATCTTGTCTTTGTCTTTATCGACATCTAGGTCTATTGATATTTTATTAGATTTAACTAAAGAACCACTTTGTACTCCATCAGCAAAACCAGCACTTACTTTAGTATCTTCTGCCATACTAGCTATATTTTCATTTAAAATCTTTCTTCTAGCTTCATCATTTATATATTGTATCTTTCTAGTCTCTTTTGTGTACTGTTTACTATCCATTATACTGTTTAACTCTGGTGTAATTTCTACTCCCCATGCTTTAAAGTAATCTCTTAAATCTTTTTCAACAACACTTGATGCCATTGCTACTAACATTTGGTCTTTTGGTAAATTATTTATTGGGTCATCACTTGAAAGTGCTCTATATTTTCTTGAAATCTTAGCATAGAATGTGTCATTGCTTAAATCAGCATCTGAGTTATTCTTTAGCATTGAACCAGTAAAATCATTATCATAAGCTAAATGTAGTTGCCACAACATTCCAAGTCTCTCAAATACATTACTTGGTATACCTACACTGTTTGAAGTTACATGTTCATATATCTTGTCCATTGTTGAACCTTCAAGTCTTGAATGTATCTTATCATCAAATGTTTGAGCAAGTAAAGCAAGTACATTGTTACTAGTTTCGCTATATGTCATCTTCCCAATGTCTGTAACATGTCCTATCTCATGACCTATTCCCCATCCAAACAAACTTCCTCCTGTAGCTTTTCCAGTAGCATCTATTTGGAAAGGTACTCCATTCATAAGTCCTGGAACCGAACCGTATTCTACTCCTACATGTAAACCAGAAGCATACATAAATGCTCCAATAAACATTCTTTGATATTTTATATTCATACGAGATTTAGGAGCCATATCATTTTTAGTTATGTCAAATTCATTATCATCTACAGTTCCATTTCCATCTAAATCTTGTGTCTTAAATACTCCTCTTTCTGAGTATATTAAGTCCATTATTTGTTCCCATGCAAGCATACTATTGTATAATCTATCTACTTGTGTATTTAAATCAGAATTTCCACTTGATATTCCTTGGTATACAGCTGTTGCAGGAACATTTAACGTAACTTTATCACTTTCAATATCTGTAGTGTTTAATACCCCCGTTGTTTCTGAATATCCATATGAATTGCCAATATTCGTTCCTGGATAATATGGCTCTCCCTTTATATCATTCTTATATTTAGCTAATTCTTCTATATAGGCTCTTATCTTTTTCTTAGATGCAGAAACTCCTTCAGGGCTCTTATCATTTATCATTCCATTTAAGTTAAGATGTGGTATCTTAGTAGCTCCTGCTACACGTACTTTTATATCTCCACCACTTGGAGTGTCATAAGGGTATCTTATATACAAGCTTCCTCCACGTTCTGCATCTAAGCTGTGAAGCTTACTCAGCTGAATTACATTTTTACCAGTGCTAAGGTTTATTTCTCCACTCTTATATGCTCCAGACTCTCCATAGTATTGTGTATATATTAGTTTAGGAGTCTTACCACTTTTACTTCCAACATATATCGTAATTTCATCTCCAGCTCTAGCAGCTACTCCCAATGCCTGCCAGTCATTTCCCATACCTAAGTTATTAGACTTAACAGTATATTTTCCACTCTTATCTTTGTATTTTCCTGAAACATTTATATCTTGATTTACAGTTGTTATATCAGTAAGTGTAGCTCTATCATTATATAAGTCTTGGGCTAATTTTAATTCTCTATCAATAATTGTCTTATATGGATGATATTCATCACTCACTTTATCAGGAGTGCTAATTCTATCTTTTAATTCGGTTATTTTTTCTTGAGTTACATCTTCTTTTAATTCAACTTGTAAGTCATCTACAAATAGATTTCTTACATCTTTTTCTATACTGTCATATTCATAGAATTTAAGCTCTGATATATTAGACTTATATGAATAAGATGAACAAACACTTACTTGTATCTTAGTAGCATTTATTGGTTCCTTTAATCTAACCATTACATATTTATTATTATTTACAGGGTCTGTCTTTGTTTCAAAAGGTACATCTCCTAAATTATGTAATTGACCATTTTCATCCCAATATCGTATCTCAAAGTCATTTATTGTCTTATCAGAAACATCAAATCTAGGTGTAGCCATAAAAGTATCCATAGTATAAACTTTATCAAAAGTTATGATTGGTCCTCTATTTGTTCCTTCAGCTGCATTATATTTTTGGAATGTCCAATGTGTTGTAAAATCTCCATCTACTATATTAAATTTATTAAATGGATTTTTGTCACTATATTCACTTTTGTCATATCCAGCTGGATAAGTAACATCTACTATATGATTTGTTGGTATCCCAAAACCTGCATCTAACTTAGGAGTATTAATTAGTCTATAGTTAGGTGTTGTTGGAGCATCAACACTCTCAGTTGTTCCTATATATGTTTTAGACATTCCACTCGTACCTAAATGGTTCGTAGCTGTCATTCTAACTTCATATGTTGTATTATCCTTAAGCCCCTCTATTTTTAAACTTGTTCCACGAATAAGTTTGTCATTATATTTTATCCAAGAGCCATTAGAACTTTTTTCTCTATAATATAAATCAAAGTCTTTAGCTTGCTTATGATTTTTCCAGCTTACATCAAGAGCCTTAAATCTACCTTTGACATTTATACCTTCTGGTGGTTCTGGTTTTGTATCTGGAACAACTTGAAATTCTATTATACTGTCTGGACTAAATTGTATAGGCTTATAGTTTGAGTCTACATTTTCTGGGACTCCATCTAAGTTTTCTGCTGTTGCCTCTTTATATCCACTAGCCCAATCTCCATTTAAAGACTGTATGCTCACTCTATATAATCCATATGCTTGTATATCTCTTACATCTATAGTGTTTTTACTCGTTTGTAATTTTTTAGTCGATAGTACTTTTCCTTTACTGTCAATTGTATCTAATATAAGTTCATATGCAGATACATTTACTTCATTATTCCAATAAAAAGATACTTTTTCGTTTCCAACAGCAGTACTAGTCGATATTTTATTGATTTTAGGTATATTCATATCTGGTTTTGGTATTTCTTTATAAACATTATTTAAAAATTCAACTTTAGATATTTCTGCAAGATTTCTATCATTTGCTGTCGTAGCTGTTATTTTTATTGTTATCTTTTTTACTGCTACTTGTTTACCAAGATTTATTACTATATCACTATTTTGAACTTCTGCATATGTTTCTACTGCTGACCTACCATATGTAGATGTTGTAGAATTATCATCTTTGCTGATATTGTCTTCTTGTTTTGATGTATCTTTGTCTGAATCAGACTTATCTGTTGATGAATTTTCTTTATCGTTGTTTTCTTTATCAGTTGTATTTGAATCTTCTTTATCATTTTTTTCTTCTTGATTATTGTCTAAATTATTGTCAGACTGCTCTATATTTTCATCTTTATTATTTGTTTCTTCTTGCTCATTATTTACTTCCTCTTGCTTCTGCTCTTCTTTTAAAGTTTCTACATATTCTTTATTTTCATAAGGAACCTGTTGAACATTACCATCTTTATCTGTAACTTCAACTATTCCTTTTGCTGGAGCATTCCCTTCAGGTGCTTTTATATTTATGACTTCCATATCAAGTGCTTCTGATAAAGCTATATCCATTACTGCTGGTTTTTCTTCTGATATCTTATCATCTGCATTTGCTGGAGATATTTTAACTCCACTATTATCTCCACTGAATAAATCCTCTACAGTACCTTGAATATTTGTATCACTGTTTTTTTCTAATGTTACTTTACTTGTATCTACTATAGGATTGGTAGATACTATACTCTCTAGGCTTTTTTCATCTTCACTTTGCCCTAAATTTTTCTGAACATAGTCTAAGTCAGCAATATCTACCTTTCCATCTCTATTTAAATCATATTCACTTTTATTTGAGTTTATATTTTTCAATACATCCTCATAATCCTTCTTATCAACTTTGCCATCATTATTCACATCGCCCATCAAGAATAGTTCATAGTTTAGAGGTTTATTTTTATCATCAACACTTGCTCTATTACTTAACAAAACTCTTTGTGAATAACTTGATATATCAATGTCCTTAATTTCCTTACTCTTGAATCCTCCTCCAGAGACTTCTACATTGTATTTTCCAACAGGTAAATTATTAAATACAATATTATAATATGATATATTTTCATCTTTATTTTTTATTTCACTTCTACTTGCAGATAGTTTTTTTATAGTATACTCTATGTTATCTGCCCCAATATTTAATGTTCCTGAATCTTTTTCTCCAAGCTTTATTATTCCACTGTTATTACTATCATCTTTTAATTCCAATTGTGTATTAGTTATACTTTCTGATTCATTATTTTTTATTGGAAGTGAAAAATTTAAATCTACTTCAAGATTCCCCTTTAACTTCTCTGTAACTGATTTTTCAACTGCCCTTAACTTCCCCTCTAAGATAGGTTCTGCAAAAACGTTTAGTGGTGCACTACACATTGATACTGCTAGTACACAAGATATTGCTTTTTTCATGAAACAACAATCCTCCCTCAATAAATTTCTAATTTCTCATGAATTTAAATACTATAGTTTCAGACAATAAAAAAAGACACTCAAAGAGAATCTTAATTATAAAATAAAAAGACTTTACTCTTTTTAGCAACTGGCTGATATGGCTTTAAAAGCTTTAACCCCTATAGTTTTGCGTCATTAAGTTTCCCTAATTTTGCCATTTAATTTTCACTACTTTCTTACCCATTTTATACCATATTTAAACTTTTTGATACAATTTTTTCACTAAATTTTTAAAAAAATAACATTTATATTATTGTATTAATATAAATGTTATTTTCCATTATAATTTTATTATTTATATATTATTTTCTCACAGCTATCATTTTGTGTATAATTACATTTTGTAAGATACATAAATCATAACAAATATTTATTCTTTATACCTTCCATAAAACTCATGTGTTGCGTATATAGTCTTATCCCCCGTTATGGCTATTCCAAATCCCATTATTTCATATCCTTTATGTAGCATATTGGTACCTTCTTCAGGATTTGTCTTCCACTCATTGAAAATAAAATTTCCTATATCATCTGCATCTCTATTTGTATAAACGGGTTTATCTGGAATTTTATATTTAATTATATTTTCACCTTGAACTGCAACATATCCAGATTTAATCTCACTCCAATCTAAGTACTTTAGAAAAGTAGAGTATGAGTTTTTCCCATTTATTGTGTGAGATAAAGTCTTCTTATTTGCCATTAAATTAGACCAATCATTTGCTAATCCCTCTAATCTACTTGCTACAGATAACTCTTTTACTCCGTTTTCTTTTCTATATTGTCTTATATGAGCATACACTTTTCCCTTTATTCTGTCCTTAAATGCTCTATCATTTGGATTATAATATAGTCCTTGTTGATTTGGAGAAGCTTGATTTATACACTGTTTGATTACATTCTGATTTATCCCTCCAAGTACTGTAAGTTTATCTGCTCCACTTAAAATACTCTTATTGCTACCATTTTCTACTAATACTACAGGAGCATTTTTTGCTATTGTAGAAGCAACTAATGCATCCGTTAATTGTAGACCCTTGCTTAAGTAAAACTCTTTACTGTTTTTATAAAACTCTTGTATAACTCTCTTGTTGGTGTCAAACCTATCTGTTCCACCTAACCTAACAGAATTTGTACTTTTGACCAATTCATCACTTATTATTTCACTAGTACCAAGTGCATAACTCTTTAATCCTGTAGTATCAAATCCTACACTATTTCCATCTGTAAGTATTATAGGTACTCCATCTCTTGCAGCTACTGGTGATGCACTTATTGCATCTGCTTCTCCTGTGACTCCATTAGCTATAATTACTTTATCAATAGGTTTGATTTCTTTAATTTTCTCAGCTATTTTTACGCTCGTATCAAATCTATTTTCACCAAATATTCTTTGTACAACCTTCTTTTTAGAAAGTAATTGATTTTCAATATTTTTACTTATTGTCGATTCTGAACCTATTATATACACAGTATTTGCTTTGTTCAGTCTTTCCATAGTAGTACTTGGAATTTGATTTTGTTTTGTCATTAAAATAGGCGCATTTAAAGCTCCAGCTAAACCACTTGCACTAAGACCATCTGCCAAGCTATTATCTGAATTAGTTAGTATTGCTGTATTATAGCTTTGTTTATCTGCTATTTTTGCTGCTGTTTCATACCTGTCATTACCTTTTATTTGTTCAACGGATGTCAACGCATTTACTATAGGAGTATTTACCATTACTAAAGATAGTGCAAGTCCTATAGCTAATATCTTTTTACTATTCTTCATATTATTATTTACCCCCAATATATTTTTCGTATTTTTTATCAATAATTTTATCCATTCTCAATAAAAAGTTACAGTTTTGTTACCATATTTTATATATAATACCATAGTTATCCATATAACTCAAATACTATAATTAAAGTCTTTATTCTCCGTAAATTCAAAACATTATAACTTATTTTATTTAATTAAGTAATAAATTCAAAATAATATATGTTAATAAGATGTTTAATCATTATAAACAATATCATTTATAATAATTTTTTTATAATATGAATTTTACAGTATTATAATCAAAAAATAAAAAAACAAGGTATCTCAAATTAAATCTAAATGAGATACCTTGTTATTATTCTTTACTGTTATTCTTTTTATTTCATTATTTGTATATATTTTATATTGTAGACATCATATCTTATCTAAGCATCTTGTATAAATGTACATTATAGACATTCTATATTATCTAAACAAACTTATAATATCAATTTTTATATACTATTAGTTCTTATTTAAATAAGTTTATTTTTTCTGCTATTTTCTCAATAGCATTTTTAGCTATTCCTTCACCTATTTGTACTAACTTAGTAGCATTTTTAAGTCTTAACTCAACTACTTCTTCCTGTGACTTAGAAAGTTCTTTTGTAGTTAATACTATTGGTGCTTTTGAACTAGCTGCAAGTGGTGCTGCTGTAAGTGCATCAACTAATTGTCCATTTCCACCTACATAACCGTCTTTTGCAACATATGCTTTAGTTGCTCCTGCATAGTACTTGTTGATTACTTTAGCGTTAGTATCTTTTCTGTTTTCTCCAGCTAGTCTTTCAACTTTGTTGTTTAAATCTATTTCCACTAATTTATCTTCAACTTCTTTTGATACAGAATTCTCTCCACCAACGATTTCTAATTCTTTTCCTTTTAATAATTTTTCAGCACTTGCATCTAACTCGTTACCTGTAACTATTATTGGAGCTCCAAATTGAGCAGCTCTGGCAGATATACTCATAGCATCTGCTTCTCCATTTCCACCTACTACAAATGCAGTTTTAAATGTATCTTTTAATTGTTTTGCTATTTCTAAAGAAGTTTCAAATCTATCATCTCCAGAAACTCTCTCAACTTTACTTACACCCAATTTAGAAAGTTTTTCTTCAGTTTCTTTTGATATTTTAGATTCTCCACCTACTATATATATTTTCTTAGAAGATAAGTTACTTCCAAGTACTCTTAATATCTCAGCTTCTATTTCTGATGGTAATGAATCTTTTTTAGATAATAGTATTGGTGCATTTTTTTGAGATGCAAGTGGTGCTGATGCTAATCCATCAACTATAGCATCTTCTCCAACTAAAATTATTGAATCTGCTTCTCCATCTTTGAATCTTTCCTTACTAACTTCTACTGCTGTTGTAAATCTTGAATCTCCAGATAAAACTTCTACTTTTAATTCTTTTCCGTCTTTTACATCAGTTAGTACTTTGTGTAAATCTCTAACTAATTTATGGTTTTTACTTGATACACTTATTGTTTCTGGCTTTTCATTTGTCTTACTTAAAACCATATCAAAGCTTGACTTTTCTGGCTTATCTTTATCATCACTATCTTCTTGCTCTTGAGTAAGTATTGCTTCATTCTCAAATGTTAAAGTATATCCATTTTTAACTTTATTAACTATTTCTCTACCTAATGTAGTTAATCTAACTCCATCAAATAAATCTTCTGCTGATATGTCTTGTAAATCTGCATTTTTAACTGTTATTGTATGTAATTCTTTTGATTCTATATCGCTGTAACGCTTTTCATAGCCTTCAAAAGTACCTTCTTCTGATGTTACTGGTTTTGCAAAGTCTAAATGTTGGTCTCCTACATTTACTGTAATTGTATTTTTTGAATCTTTTGCTCTTTTTACTTCAACTGTACTAGTAGACTTTATAGTTGCTGTTAACTTGCTATCAGAATCTTCTGCTAAAGTTGCATTGAAAGCATTAACTGCATCTACTATTTCTTGAGCTGTTTTGTAGTTTTCAATTTTATAGTCAACTACTTTTCCACCTATAGTTTGATGGCCTTTATCTTGTATAGTAACTTTTAAACTTTGTCCTTCTACTAATGAGTTTATCTTGTTTTGTAATTGAGTTGCATTAGTTAAGTTTACATTATCTACTTTTATATCATAAACTCTATCATTTACATTCGCTCCTGCTTTTGTCTCTTCAAACTTAATCTCTAATGCTTTTCTAACCTCTTCGATTAGTTTAGTAGAATCTTTTGCACTTACTGTGTAATTTTTATCAACATTTTCTGACACAGTGTTGTCTGCGAATATTGGTGCTGCTGCACTCATAACTGTAGCTCCTGCCATTACTATTGCCATACTTCTCTTTTTGTTACTTAACATATTTATGTCCTCCGAATATTGTATTTAATTTTTTATATTCGTATTTCCCACATATAGATAATATTATATATAATATTATTTATCAATACATTTTATAAGTTTACATAATTTACTAATGCATATATTAGAAATATAAGAATAAAAAGTTAGATTTTGAATATATAAAAAATTAAACACTAACAAGTCAAACCTTATTTTTTATAAACATATTAAACATTTTATATGGAGACAAAAAATAAAAAAGGATACCTCATTAATGATAAAAGAACCATTTTGAGATACCCTCTTACAAACAACTAAATCAATAATTTTCTATCTTTCACACTCTTGATTTGCAACTGTACAAGAAGTTTTACAAGCTGATTGACAAGAAGTTTGACACTCTCCACATCCACCTTTTGCAGCACTTTGCTTTAAAGTAGCTTGAGATAAAGTTTTTACATGTTTATTTTCCATTTTCAACGCCTCCATTTCTAATTGTTTCCTATTGATTATATCACAAAACCACTTTAATATAAACTCTATTTAAAATTGACACCTAATACGCCTCCAATACCTCCTGCTGCTGATATAAGCAATAACTTATAAATCATTCCTACTTCAAATATGAAGCTCTCTTGTGCTAAAAACACAGTCAAAAAAATACACACTATGTACAAAAGTCCAACTAAAAGCCCATACATAAGTCCCTTTTCTTGCATGTGTTTTGAAGTGTAAAAACCTCCTATAGCTGCAGAAATAGTAGTTATAAATGATGCAACCATAGTTATATTATCTCCACCGATATCTGTAAATGTCAAAAATAAGTTATACACTAATAAAACAGCCAAAGTTATTATATATGCATATCCCAAACCTTTAAAAATATAATTAGATTTTCCCATAAAAAAACCTCCTCTCAAATTAATATATATTCGAGAAAAGGCTTTTAAATTACTATTTTACTGTTCTTCTATTTCTTCTTTTCTAGATTGAACTGTCCCTATAGCCCATTTTTCAAATGGAACTTTAGTTCTGTTTGGTCCTAATTCTAATATTACAACATCATCTTCAACTTTAGCTACATTAGCTACTATTCCACCTATTGTAATGACTTTGTCTCCTACACCTAGGCTACTTCTCATTTCTTTCAATTGTTTGTCTTTTTTCTTTTGAGGTCTAATCATTAGGAAATAAAAGATTGCAATTACTACTACCCATAGACCTATACTCATCATTATTTGTTGCTGTGGCATTAATTTTTCACTCCTTTGTAAATTATACTCTTTTGCAAATCGTAATAAATGTTTATACAACAATTTACTTTCTTTAGCTTTGAGTACTATTGAATATTATATATTAAAATGATTATAATTAATAGTGCAAAACCTATATTTCATACCCATATTTTGCAAAAAATTCATTTCTAAAATCAAGTAATCTATCTTCCATTATTGCTTGTCTTATTTGTTTCATTAAATTTAGTAAAAAGTGAAGATTATGAGTAGTTATCAATCTTGCACCCAGTATTTCATTTGCTTTTACAAGATGTCTTATATAAGCTCTTGAATAATTTTTACAAGCATAACAATCACATTCAGGGTCAAGTGGAGTAAAGTCTTCAGCATAAGTTGCATTTCTAACTACTACTTTACCTTGACTAGTCATTGCAGTTCCATTTCTAGCTATACGAGTAGGTAAAACACAGTCAAACATATCTACTCCTCTTATAACACCTTCCACTAAATCATCTGGACTACCAACTCCCATTAAGTATCTTGGTTTGTCCTTTGGCATAAATGGAGTTGTGTGTTCTAGTACATCGTACATAAGTGGCTTTGGTTCTCCAACACTAAGTCCACCAATCGCATATCCAGGTAAATCAATGCTTGTTATTTCTTTCGCTGATTGCTCTCTTAAATCTTTATACATTCCACCTTGTATTATACCAAATAAAGCTTGCTTGTCTGTATTATTATGGGCATCTTTACATCTTTTTAACCATCTTGTTGTTCTTTCTAATGAATTCTTTACATACTCTCTATCTGCTGGGTATGGCGCACACTCATCAAATGCCATCATTATGTCTGAACCTAACGCATTTTGTATTTCCATAGCTTTTTCTGGAGTTAAAAAATGTTTTGAACCGTCTAGGTGTGACCTAAATTCTACACCTTCTTCTTTTATCTTTCTCAAAGGCCCTAAGCTAAATACTTGAAATCCTCCACTATCTGTAAGTATTGGCTTATCCCAGTTCATAAACTCATGAAGTCCACCAGCTTTTTTTATAAGTTCATGTCCTGGTCTCATATATAGATGATAAGTGTTACTAAGTATTATTTGTGAGCCAATCTCTTTTAATTCTTCTGGTGTCATAGACTTTACTGTTGCTTGAGTCCCAACAGGCATAAATATTGGTGTTTCTATAATCCCATGTGGCGTGTGTAATCTTCCAAGCCTTGCACCACTTTGTTTACAAGTTTTTATCAGTTCGTATCTTACTGCGTACATAAATATCTCCTTAATAATTTTTATTTCTAGTTATTCATAACATATATTTTCACTAATCTAAATATCTAATATATTTTCTAAATAGATTTATCTTTATCTTCTTTACTTTGTTGTTCTTTGATTGCTTCTTCATCATGAATACTCGTTATATTAAGAGCACTCTTGTCTTTTGTTACTAAAAACTTTTTTATAGCAAATAGTCCTGCAATAGCTATAACTCCAATTAAAACATCTATCATTCCTTCATTTTTAGGAAGCAATAACATTTTTCTAGCTATAGCATATAGTAGTGCCTCAATAAATGCTCCTGGTATATGAAGTGATAGCATTACTACAAGCTCAACACCTATCACCAAAAGTAATATTTGTGCTAAGAAATCATTAAGCTGACTGTATTGTACTGGGTTTTGAAAATCAACTATATATGCTCCCCACATAAGTCTTAATACATCTATTGTACCTAAAAATACTGCTATTAAAACTACTACTGCTAATACACGTTCAAAGATAAAAGCAATCTTTAATATAGGGTTATTCTTTTTTTGTTTTTGTAAGCTATGCATCTATTCCCTCCCTACTTTATAATCATAGCATCTCCAAAACTGAAGAATCTATATCTTTCTTTTACTGCCTCATTATATGCATTTAAAACATTTTCTTTTCCACAGATAGCACTTACTAACATGATTAAGGTAGACTCTGGTAAATGGAAATTAGTTATAAGTCTATCCAAAACCTTAAATTTATAACTTGGATATATAAATATATCTGTCCATCCACTAGTTTCTTTCATCTTGCCATTTTCATCACAAGCTGATTCTATAGTCCTACAACTAGTAGTTCCAACACATACTACATTGTTCCCATCTTTTTTTGCTTTATTTATTTTGTCAGCTGCCTCTTGACTAACCATATAATATTCTGAATGCATCTTATGATTTAAAACATCATCCACTTTTACTGGCCTAAAAGTACCTAAACCAACGTGTAAAGTTATAAATGCTATATCTACACCTTTTTCTTTTATTTCATTTAATAATTCTTCTGTAAAGTGTAAACCTGCTGTAGGTGCCGCTGCTGAGCCATTATGTTTTGAGTAAACAGTTTGGTATCTTTCTTTTTCCTCTAATCTAGCAGTTATATATGGAGGAAGTGGCATATTTCCAAGCTCATCTAAAATCTCTTCGAAAATTCCATCATAATGAAACTTTATAATTCTTGAACCTTCATCTGATAAATCTACAACTTCTCCAATTAATTTCCCATTTCCAAAAGAAAACTTAGTTCCCACTTTTGCTCTTTTACCTGGCTTTACTAAAGCTTGCCAAGTATCTTCCTCTGTTCTTTTTAATAATAAAAATTCAATTTTTCCACCAGTCTCAAGTTTTTCCCCTATTAATCTAGCAGGTATAACTCTAGTATTATTTAAAACTAAACAATCTCCTGGATTTAAATATTCTATTATATCTCTAAATACTTTATGCTCAATTTCTCCTGTTTCTTTATCTAATACCATCAATCTTGAACTAGCTCTATCTTCTATAGGAACTTGAGCTATAAGTTCCTGTGGTAAATCAAATTTAAAATCACTTGTTTTCAATGTCAAACTTCCTCTCTTAAAATTTCTCTAGCTACAATAATATCAAAAAAACAACTTATTTTCTACAATATTACCATAATCTATCAATAAATCCCTATTTTTAACATACAGCATATACACAATATATAGATATTTTTCCACGTTATACACGTCTTATCCACAATATATAGATACAGTACACACATTTTCCCTTGTATTTATCCACAGTATCTACAGATATAATTACCATTTTGTGGATATGTTTGAATTTTTGCCCATTTTAGAAATATTTTAATTTAATGATTATTTTTTTAATTGATACCTCTTTCTTCTATTCTTATCTATCGCTAGGATAAGGTATTTTTAGATGTTCATAGGCTAATGGCATGGCTACTCTACCTCTAGGCCCTCTATTTATAAACCCTAGTTGAAGTAAATACGGCTCATACACATCTTCTATTGTATTCCTATCTTCACCAATTGAAGCTGCTAACGTATCAAGACCTACAGGACCACCCCTAAATTTTTCTATTATAGTTATAAGAAGCTTTTCATCCACAAAATCAAGACCTAAATTATCAACTCCTAAAAGTTCAAGAGCATCCTTTGCAACTTCATCAGTTATCCTTCCATCAGCCCTAACCTGTGCAAAATCTCTAACTCTTTTTAGCAATCTATTTGCTATTCTTGGAGTTCCTCTTGAGCGTTTTGCAAGCTCTAAAGCTCCTTGAGATTGTATTTCTGCATCTAAAATATTTGATGACCTAAGCACTATTTTTGAAAGTTCATCAACTGTATAATAATCTAATTTACAAATAACACCAAATCTATCTCTAAGTGGATTTGTAAGCATACCAGCTCTTGTAGTAGCTCCAATAAGTGTAAACTTAGGAAGGTCAAGCCTTATACTTCTCGCAGATGGTCCTTTTCCTATTATTATATCTAAACAAAAATCTTCCATTGCTGGATACAATACTTCTTCAACACTCCTATTGATTCTATGTATCTCATCTATAAATAAAACATCATTTTCATTCAAATTTGTAAGTATAGCTGCTAAGTCTCCAGCTCTCTCTATTGCAGGTCCTGATGTAATCCTCAAATTTACTCCCATCTCATTAGCTATTATACTTGCTAGTGTAGTTTTTCCAAGCCCTGGTGGTCCATATAAAAGTACATGGTCTAACTGCTCATTTCTTGATTTTGCTGCCTCTATAAATATACTAAGTTGCTCTTTGGATTTTTCTTGACCCAAATAATCTTCTAGTGTTTTTGGTCTTAAACTATTTTCTATATCTATATCTTCCACCTTCATAGTAGAAGTTATTATCCTATTTTCATCTTCAAAATCTTGCATTTATACCCCTCCTTCCGTAATTTTGCAAATCTACTTTATTTTAAATATTATTTTACATTCACAAATTAAATGCTACTTCATAGATTTACTCATTATATATGTAAGTGCTTTTTTTATAATGTCTTCTGTATTCATACCATCTTTTTTACATTTTTGAACTGCCTCTTTTGATTCTGCTAAGGTATACCCCAAAGCTACAAGTGCATCTATAGATTCATCTTGAGATATGAAAGTAGGTTTTTGTGATAATAATGTTGGTTCAAATTCTATATTATTTTTATCCACTTTATCCTTAAGTTCTAAGACGATTCTCTCTGCTGTCTTTTTGCCAACGCCTGGAGCTTTAGATAGTTTCCCAACATCTTCGCTTAAAATATAAGCTCCTAGTTGCGCTGGTGATGCAAATGATAGTATTGAAAGCCCCACCTTAGGTCCTATTTTTGATACAGATGTAAGCAATTCAAACATCTTTAATTCTTCCCTGCTTGCAAAACCGCAAAGACTCATATCATCTTCTCTTACTATTAGTTTAGTATATATTTTTGCAGTATTCCCTATTTGCAAATTCATTATTGTATTGGATGACACATTTATCTTATATCCTATATCATTGTTTTCAACAACTATACTGTCTATATAAATTTCTTCTACTGTACCTTTTATATAACTATACATACTTCCCACCTATATTCTTTAAAGTTTTTTCAAGTTTATTTGAATGAGCATGGCAAATAGCCACAGCTAGAGCATCTGCAACATCATCTGGCTTTGGAACTTTTTTTAAACTTAAAAATGAGGTTACCATCTGTTGAACTTGTGCTTTGTCTGCTCTACCATATCCAACTACACCTTGTTTTACTTGAAGCGGAGTGTATTCATATATTGGTTTACCATTATGTGCACAAGCAAGCATAGTAACCCCTCTAGCCTGTGCTACTGTTATAGCAGTCTTTACATTCTTGTTAAAGAATAGTTCCTCCATTCCAACTTCATCTATATTGTAATTCTTTACTATTGTATCAATTCCTTTATATACAAGTTCTAACCTCTTAGAGATATTCATATGCGCAGGTGTTGTCACTGCTCCATAATCTATTACTTTAAATTTACTATTTTTATATTCAATTATACCATATCCAACTATGGCTATACCTGGGTCAATCCCCAATATCATCATTTTAAAAAATTCCTCCTAAAAATAAAAGAAATACCAAAATGTATTTCTCATAAAAACTTATGTTCTAAATTATTATACCCTGAACCTCCCACGACTAAAATCGCAGAGTTCGATTACGTTCAAAATAACCTAAGCTACTTTGATACGTACAGGCGTGTCCAGTTCGCCCCTACTGTATAGTCCATCTAAGGACACAACATTACTTTTTCTCAAAATATTTAATGCACCATTAACATCAGCATTTAAAATCATTCCTTTTTTAGTTTGATACAATCCTCTTTTAATTCTTTTTCCAGAGAACTCATACTCCTTTGGATTATCGTCATTATAAGCTGGTATAATATCTTTATCAAAAAAGCTAGCTTTGGAAGTATAACTTTCTTCTTGTTTTAAAAAAGTAATTCCATATAGTTTACATAGATATTCTAATTTATCACGTAATTTACCAAAAGGAATATGTACAAATGTTTGATTATTAACTTTCCCGATATTACTTCTGTATTGAAAAGTTTCATTATACCCACAAACTAAAATACCAATATCATTTTTTAAACAATAATTAATAATAATACGAGCTGTTTTAGCCATATAATCATTTACTTTATTGTTTCGATTGCGAGTATTCGATTTTTGTCGATTGGTATTTCGTTTTACATACCCCTGTAAATCTTTAATACTTTGAAGTCGTGCATTTTGTTTATTATACCATTGATTTATTGATTTTAAACGCTTTCCATCAACAATAAAACTTTCACCAGTAGAAGTAATACAAGTTGCTAAATTATTAATTCCAAAATCAATTGCTAGTACTTTGTTTTTATTTAATTTTCTCTGTTCTTCTTTCACTTCGTAAGTGTATTGAATTTCAAAGAACCTAGCTTTTGCTTTTGGTATAATACGAATTTCCTTAATTTTCTTATCTTTAAGAATTGGCGGAATCGTTATTATAACTTTTTTATGTTCTTTTCCAAATTGACGTGAATATGGAATTATTAATTGATTATTATTTAATCGAACAAAACCAATGACAAGTGTAGTAAATCCATCTTTTGGAAGATAATGTGGTAATTTTATATCTTTGAAAGAATATTTACCTTTTTTCACTAATTTAAGCAGTCCAAAAAAAGACTTAAATGAACCATCTACTTCCTTCAAAATTTGTTGAGCCATATTGGAATTTAAATTTTTGTAATTAGGACTATCTTTCAGAAGAACATAATTCTTTTCATAATTTAGATATTCGCCTTCTTGGAAGTAATATTGCCTAATATTATAGATTGCTTCATTAGCTAAATTTTTAGCTATACGAGAAAGCTCTTTAATATTCTTATAATCTTCCTTTGAAAGATGTTTTACCTGCTGTTTTACAGTTAAATACATGATATATATCACTTCGCTTTCTAAGATGATTATAACATATCTTTACTGTAAAGCCAATGTTTTGGTAAAAAACAATGACAGTAGAGAAAATTTAACCTGTAGCTAAATTCTACATTAATCGTATTAGAGGTTGTCGTTCACATAAGCTTTAGGGGTTTCCAGCAATTCAAGTGGTATATTGGATAGATTGTTTACTATCTCTACGTACAAACTTCTCTATACGCTTACTATTTCCCTAATTCATCTCATGACTAAAGTCACGAGTATTCTTAGAGATTTAATAAAATCAAATAAAAAAGTTATATCAAAGCGAACTTCTCACTCCAATATAACTTTTATATTTAGTACAAATAAATTATTGTATTTTAATAGGCATTAAATATGTTTTGAATCTTAATATCAATTTGAAATATTAACTTGCAAAATCTTCTAATCTTGAATAGGCCTCTTCCTCTGTATCCATAACTACACCTTTTTTAAGTTCATCTTGAACAGTCTTAGGAAGTGAATCTACTCTTATTTTAGTTTTTTCTACTAATGTTTTATTTCCACTATCATCATATTTATACAATGCTATATTTCCATTATCATTTTCAATTGTATATTTACCTTTTATAGTAGTGTTCATTGCTTGTACATCTTTATTATCACTGTTTTTAGATTCTACTAATATGATTTCATTTTTATCCATACTCTTTATTGTTTTAGTTGGATATTCTTGCTTAAAATATGATACTATTTCTGATTTTGTCTTATCTAATAATGACTCTGGAACTACTCCAGCCATCGTAAGTACTCTCTTATAGTTAGTTTCATTCTCACCTTCGCTTTGAAGCCAAACTTCACAGTTTTTATTTAATCCAAAAGCTTCTTTTGATTCTTCATTCATATTCGCACTAGCACTTACAACTTTACCAGTTTGAACTCCATTATTTTTTAACTTTGTTCCTATATAAACTCCACTACTTAATACAAATACTCCTACTAGTACTAATGCAGATATTTTCCAAGGAAATAATTCTTTTTTCTTCTTTTCAAACATTGATTACGCCTCCTTTTTCTATTATTTTCTCCAAGCTGTAAGTTTTTATACAATTTAGGTAAATTTTAGAAGAAAATATATCTGTATTTCAAATTAATCTAAAAATAGATATCTTCTAAAAGGAAGTTTTCTCTTAAATGTTATATTCTTGCAATTATATGGACATAATTTATAATAAATAATAGTTTAGGAGGTAATAACTTTGGAAAGAATCAATTGTAATGTAACTAACTGCTCACATAATAACAGCCATATATGTTATGCAGATAAAATTTTTATAAATGGTGAACAAGCCCATAATGATAGACATACTTGCTGTAGTTCGTTTTTAGATGAATCTATTTATAGTAATCTATCTAATAATGTTAACAATAGAAATTGTGAAGAATTAGTTTGTAGTGTCAAGACTTGTAAGTATAATAAAGATGGTAGCTTATGTAATCTTGATAATATAGTAGTAGCTCCTGAAACTGATAGAGTAAATCTTTACACTGAAACATGTTGTTCTAGTTTTAAATGTAAATAAACAAAATATAAATAATATAAGGGTGTCAAAGGTAATCAAAACAATATACTGTAGAGTATCTACAGATATTGATTTGATTATACTTGACACCCTTATTTATTTTAAATAAAATCTCATTATTATAGTTTTGCATATAATATTATAATTGCAATTAAATTTGATAAATTTCTATAAATTGGTATAATCAATATGTAAATTAAATTTAAAGTAATATAGTTAATTGTGAAAGAAAATACCAGATATATAGTATTATATAATGTTATATTAACTAGAAATGAGGTGCTTATGAGTACATTTTATATCCAATTTCTTTATTTTGTAATTTATAGTTTTATAGGGTGGTGTTGTGAGACTACATATTGTTCTGTTTTACAAAAACAATTTGTAAATAGAGGTTTTTTAAATGGGCCATTTTGTCCTATATATGGATTTGGAGCACTAGCAATAGTAGCTACATTAACTCCTTTTGTTCATAATATTCCCTTATTATTTGTGTTTAGTATAATTATCACCAGTATAATGGAGTATTTTACAAGTTTTGTATTAGAAAAAATATTTAATATGAAGTGGTGGGATTATTCCAATCACAAGTTCAATATTCACGGAAGAGTGTGCCTAGAAAATTCACTTATGTTTGGTGTGTTGTCATTAATTGTAATGCTGATAATACATCCTATTGTAGTTGATTTCATAGATTATATTCCTAAAAATATACTATTTATTCTTGGTATATCCATAGAAATTTATTTTGTTTTAGATTTAATAATTACAGTACACACAATTTTACAATTAAATGGTAAATTAAAACAAATCAATCTTATAATTAAGGAATTAAAAGATAAAAAGGAATACTACAAAATTATTACACAAGAAACTATTGAGAATAAACTTGAGACTTTGGTTGAAAATAGATTTGAGACTTTAGAGGATAGATTTGAAATATTAAAAGAAAGAGAAAATTATCGTTATGCTAAAAATAGAATTGAAGAACTTAAAAACAAGCTTAATACTCTACTATCTAGCCACAAATTACTTCATAGACGTATTATTAAGGCGTTCCCTAATATAAGCTCTAATAAGCATAAAGATATTTTAAATAAAATCAAAGAAGATATTAAATCAATCAAAAAAAATAAATAATCTAAATTATATGCCATATTATAATATAAATATTTATAAATACAAATAAGGTTTAGAATATTATTGATAATATTCTAAACCTTATTTAATATATTCTAAAACTTACTATTGACTTATCCTTATTTTTAAATCAAATCTTCTAGCCCATTAATACTTCAACAGCTTCTCTAAGTGTACTAACTTCTCCAACATTGCCAGGGAAAATTATATATGGCATATTAGGAAATTTACTTTCTTCTCCTGTCATCCATACTGGTATACCAGGTTTTATTTGACCCATTACAGTAGCCTTTTTTACTTTTAGTGCCTTAGTTCCAACATCACTAGATGTAATTCCGCCTTTTGCTATAATAAAATTTGGTCTTACATTAAGCATACCAACTATACTAGTTACAGCATCCGAAATTTCTACAGAAACCATAAGTTGTTTATCTTTATCATTCGTATCTAAATCAAAACGCTCACGTCTAGTATACACAGCAACAGTCTTTCCATTAGTTATTTTCTCTTCTACAACTTGTATAACTCTTTTTACTTCATTTTTTAATCCATCTTCTCTCAAAACTAAATGTTGATTAAACTCTATAAATTCTATAGGATGTTTACAATTTTTAAGTTCTTCTAGTTGTTGAGTAGTTTTATTTACATGTGAACCAACAAGTATAATACCTCCATTAGTATTATCTTTTGATACTAATTCCTCTTTAGTAAGTAATTCCTTATCACTTACACCTCCAAGTATCTTTGTTATAGCAGCAGCGCTTCTAAATATAAATTCTTTGCCACTGTTTACTGCACGTATAAACGCAATTGTAAATACCTTTACATCTACATAATCTATTGCATTTACAATGATTTTGTTGAAATTCTTTGCCATTTTAAGCTTTTCTGTTATCCTATCAATATTTAAACTTCTAAGTTCCTCTAATGAAATGTATATCATATCACTAGATTTATATTCTCCATTTGTTTTTTCTTCACACCATTCTCCTATATCAGAAGATTTATATCCAAAAGATTTATCTTTTGCAAATTCAGTCATTCCCGCTGGTACAAGCATTTCTCCTTCTTTTACATAATGCACATTGTCTATCGTAAATCTTCCACCTTCTTTGAAAAATGGCATTATTATTTCACCATCAAATATTTTCCCTGATAATTTTTCCACCTCATTTTTCAACAGATTAGTTTCAAGAGGATAATGCCCCCTCATTGTTGAATCACTTCGGCTTATAATAATAAAATCCTTATTAACTTTTTGAGAAATATCCACAATATTTTTTGAAATTTTCTTATGCACTTCTGTTGTTTGAGAAACTGTAAATCCCCTTGAGTTAGTAAGTATAAAAAACATACTATTTTCTTCATCAAAACCTTGTTCTATGCTATTCTTATCCCAATCAGTATATACAGAAACATCATGAACTGTTTGTACTCCAGTTGGGTCATCATCTAATACAATAATTTTTCTATTTAAATTTTTAAGTTCATTTACAAGTAATTTATTTAATTTATCTTCATCTACGTTCTTAAAAGTATCAAGTATATCTATGTTAATTGAATTGACTTCTCTCACTAAAAATCCCCCTTTATGCAATTTATTACAGTATGCATATGTTTAATATTTATATTTTTTATAAGCCTGGAAGTGGTATAATACCATTTATAACACTAAGTAATAAAACCATTGCAAATGCTGTAATACCAGCTATTGTACCTCCTATTGTCCATGAATTTAAAGTATCTTTAACTGACAATCCACTAAATCTTGAAAGTACCCAGAATCCAGAATCGTTTGGAAGAGAAAAACCAACACCACCAGCACATATAGCAAGCCCTACTAAAACTGGTGACATCCCAGTTGCTAAAATTGTCGGTCCTAAAATTGATGAGGTAGTCACTAGTGCTACAGTAGCAGAACCCTGAGAAATTCTAAGTAATGCACTTAATAAGAATCCAAGTACTACAACTGATATACTAAGTCCAGACATAGTGTCAACTAAGAAGTTTCCTATTCCACTAGCATTTATAACACTACCAAATGCTCCCCCTGAACCTGTTATTAATAGTATCAATCCTGCTGAATCGGCAGCTTCAATAACAACATCTCCCATAGGTTTACTTATGTACTTCTTTAAAAATACTATTGCTACCAATATTCCAAGTAATATTGCTATATTCTTATCGCCTATAAAAGCAAGTATTCCACTCATTTTAGAACCTTTTTCTAAAAACATACTAAATACATTTGATACAAGTATAAGAAGTATTGGGAATAATAAAGAAAACATAGAAACTCCAAAACCAGGGACTTTATTAGAGTTATCATCTTCAAGTTCAATACTCTCTTTTTCTTGTTCTAAATTTTTTTCTCTATTATTTTCGTCAATTGCATAAGCTGGATATTTTTCAAAACGTTTTCCATAAATCCATCCTCCTGCAAGAGCTGCTGGAAATGCAACAATTATAGAATAAAGTATAAAACTACCTACATTTGCATTTACATTTGCTGCAACAGCTAAAGGCCCTGGTGTTGGTATTACAAGTGCATGACCTACTATTGTACCAACGCCTAATGCACATACAAAAACCATAAGAGACTTCTTAGTTACTCTCGAAACATATTTAACTATAGGCATCATTATAACAAATGCAGCATCCATAAACACTGGAATTGAAATTAAAAATCCTGCTGTAGTTATAGCTAACGCACTATTTTTTTCTCCAGTTCTAGCCAACAATCCCTTTGCAATAGATTCTGTTGCTCTTGATTCTGAAAGTATATTTCCAAATATTATTCCAAGTCCAATTACAATACCAATACTACCTAATGTATTTCCAAATCCAGTTGATATTGTAGTTGAAATTTCATTTATAGGCATTTTAACCATAAATCCTGTAATTATTGATGTTATAAGTAATGCCAAAAATGGGTTTACTTTAAACTTGATAATTGACACAAGCAAAATTCCTATAGATATAATAAATGCTATCAAAAGTCCATATCCTGTAATCATAATCTTTTCCCCTTTATAATTTACTTTATTATCTCTTGACCTTATTTTTTCTTTTATTATGATACTGTAACTCTATCATCTCTGTATAATATAATCTAAATCTAATTTTTATAATACATATCTACTATATCATCAATATCTTTGCCATTAGTTATTGTGTTTTTTTATTTCAACACCTGCTAATTTTTCAAAATATTGAGCTATTCCACCATGGTCATCTTCTAAGTGTCCATGTACTTTTAATGTTTGCATAATTTCTAATAGCTGACTTGTCATAGGTAGTGGCACATCCAAATTATGTGCTGTCTGCATTACATTTTTTATATCTTTTAGATTGATAGATATTTTCCCACCTGGTTTAAAATCACGATTCATAATCATTGGTATTTTTGCATCCAATATTGTACTGCCAGCTAAACCTCCCCTTATCGCTTTGTACACTTTTTCTGGGTCTGCTCCTGCTTTGGCTGCAAGTACAAATGCTTCAGATACTGCTGCTATTGTAAGATTAACTATTACTTGATTTGTAAGTTTTGTAACACTTCCACTACCATTATCTCCAATTAAGATAGCTGAGCTTCCCATTATATTAAAGAATGGCTCTACTTTTTTATATACCTCTTCTTTACCACCAGCCATAAAAGCAAGTGTTCCATCAATTGCTTTTGGTTCACCTCCACTTACTGGCGAATCTATAAATTCTAAGTTCATTTGCTTTAATTTTTCTGCACATAACATAGATTCTGTAGGTGTAACTGAACTCATATCTACAATTATACTTCCCTCTTTTAAAGTATTTGTTAAACCATTAGCTCCAAATAATATATCTTGAACAATAGCTCCATTTGGAAGTATTGTAAATACAATCTCACACTCTTCACCTATTTCTGAAAGACTTGCATATTTTGCACCATACGATACAAGCTCATCTACAGCACATTTATTAATGTCATATACTAAAAGATTACATCCATCTTTTAGTAAGTTTTTGGCCATTGGTTTTCCCATTATTCCTAATCCGATAAATCCTAATTTCATTATATACCCCTCCATATTTTCATATTTTTGAAAACGTTTTTTATGATTTAAAGTATACTACACACCAGTATACCGGTCAATATAAAATATAAAAGTATTTATTTTAACAATAAAACACGATTTTTAGATTTATATAATAGATTTTATCTATAATCATTATATTTAACGCATACTATTTATGTTAAATAAACCACACTATTTTTATATTATATTTAATCATACTTTATATTAATTATTTTTCTTTATATCAACTATTTTTATCAATAATTAAGTATCATTCAACTAAACCTTTATTTATATCGCCATATCATCCAATATATAATTTAAATTTCAAAGGATTGACCTTAATTTTACTATGTTGTATTCTTAACATTATATAAGTTTTTGTATTTTTACATTGTTTAGGAGGGGTAAAATATGGCTACATTTAAAAGATTACAAGAACAAGCATATGACTATTTAAAAGAATTAATACTATCTGGTGAAATAATAGAAAATGAAATATATTCTGAAACAAAGCTTGCAAGTGAAATAGGAATCTCAAGAACTCCTATAAGAGATGCTCTTCAAAGACTCAGTCAAGATGGTTTTATAGATATCATTCCAAGTAAGGGTTTTAAAATTCATCAAATCACAGCCAATGAAATTGTAGAGATATTTCAAATACGTTCTGCAATAGAAGGATTTTGTACTTTTTTGATTACAAGCCAATACAAAGAGCCTAGAGCAATTCAAACTATAGATAAATTAAAGTATCTTTTAGATAAACAAAAAGAGATTGTATCAAGTGATAAGAATTTAAACACATTTGCAGAATATGATACTTTATTTCACACAACAATCGTCTCATATGCTCAAAATACTGAATTTGATAAGATGTTCAACAGCTATATGTACAGAATAAAAAAATTAGCTCTTGATTCATTATCACATGAGGGAAGACTAGAAACAACATTAAAAGAGCATACAGATATTTTTAATAATATATCTAATGGATGTACTGAAGATATTTACAAAACAACACTTATTCATATGGAGACTCCTAAATACATCAATTTAGAAGATTTTTGTAATAATAAATTATTTTAATAATCTATTTACATTTACTAAAATGTTATTTATCTCAAATCAATTTCTTATTTATAAAAAATACTCTATAATTATAATGTAACTACTATTATTTTAAGGAGTGATTTTTTTGAACAAAGATACTGTAACTAATGAAACTATTGACAAAGATTATGCTATTGAAGAAGTTCGTATGGCTTGTAAACATTTTGGTGATTTATATTTTTATTTTACCAAAGTATTATTTGAGGAATTTGGAAATGAAAAAACTGCTGAAATATTAAAAAAAGTTTTGTTTGAAAGATCAGAAGAAAGAGCTATTTCTATGAGAGAAAGAGCCAATGAAAATGGAGATGAATTGATTGCTGACAATATTGCTAGTATAACTGATGTTCCATTTTTAGGTTGGGTTCCTGAATTTGAAGAGTTACACTGTCCTTATGGAGCTTCCTGGCTTTCACGCTTTGAAGAAAATCCTTGGTTTAAGCAGTTTGCATCCCTTTATTGTGATGTTACTGATACCACTGTTGCTGAGGTATTTACAGGAGATACATCACATAAAATAACAAAAAATATTCTATGGGGTGATAAAGTTTGTGAGAGAATATATTTTCATGATGATAATATATCTCAAGGTAAATATACTTACGGAACTAGAAACTGCAAGTAAATAATTTAATTTTTCTATATTTTTATACTATATTTTGTACTTTTTCATATAAATATTATAACTAGTCTTTTATTTTACTTTTGTTTAACTTAAAGATAATTTACTTTTAACTTCTATGAATTAACATATAAGTAATAAAAAATTTATCTTTATAAAATTATAGCCTTTAGGTCTATAATTTACATAATATTTATACTCTTTATAAAATTTTTTAGAAGCTTCTATTGTTATACTATAAAACTATCTTGAGAAAGGCTGATTAAATGTTTAATAAAATATATGAAAAAAAAGAATTTATAGTTTTTCAAGTTAAAAAAGGTTATGTAGTTTATAATACTAGAAAGAATTTTGAAGAAGGTCATACACACTTAAAACATTTTGAGGCAGCAAAGACAGCTATTGACTTAGCTATAAACAAAAAAATTCCTCGAAGTAAAGACGGATATTATCTAACTAGTTTAATTCGCATAAGTGATGATTGTTATTACATTGATAAGTTAAGTGAGTTATTATATGTCAGAGAACAAAAAGGTAAAAAAGAAAAATACTGCAATTCTAGCTATCAGATATAACAAGATTAATTGTCAAATATAAATATTTTTAAGCTTAAATATAAAGAGTATCAGTAAGTTTATTAAAAAATAACTTTGCTGATACTCTTTTCAATTCTAACATTATCAATTTAAATTTTAGCTATTATTCATGCAGATATTTTACTATTCAGATTCTGTATCTGCAAATTGGCTATTATAAAGCTTCTCATAAAATCCGCCTTTTTCCATTAGTTCATCATGATTACCTTGCTCTATAATACTTCCATTATTCATAACCAAAATCAAATCAGCATTACGAATTGTAGAAAGTCTATGTGCTATAACAAAACTAGTTCTACCATTCATAAGATTTCTCATTGCCTTTTGAAGCATCAATTCTAATCTAGTATCAACAGAGCTAGTAGCCTCATCTAATATCAATATTGAAGGGTCTGATATAAAAGCTCTAGCTATAGTTAAAAGTTGTTTTTCTCCCAACGATATATTAGATGCTTCTTCATTTAAAAACATATTGTAGCCATCTGGAAGTGTAGTTATAAAGTGATGTACATTTGCTACTTTCGCTGCTTGTATAATTTCTTCCTTAGTAGCTCCAAATCTACCATATTCTATATTTTCAAAAATAGTACCATTAAATAGCCATGTATCTTGAAGTACCATTCCAAACATTGAACGTAAATCTTCACGTCTCATATTTCTGATATCTACTCCATCTACTTTAATAGCTCCTCCCTTTACATCATAAAACCTCATCAATAAGTTTATTAATGTTGTTTTACCTGCTCCAGTAGGACCAACAATAGCTACCATTTGACCACTTTTTATTTCTACATTTAAATCTTCTATTAAAGTCTCACTTTCTCCATATCCAAAATTCACATGTTCAAATGTAACATTTCCTTGTACATTTTCTATCTTAACTGGATTTTCAACATCAGGAGTTTCCTCTTCTTCATCCAAAATTTCAAATACACGCTCTATTGCTGCAAAAGAAGATTGTATTACAGTTGATAATTGTGTCATCTGTGAAAGAGGCTGATTTATTTGCCATATGTAACGTACAAATGCTTGTAAATTTCCAACTGTTATCCCTCCACTCACTGCATATATAGAACCAACTACTGCTACTGCTGCAATTCCAAAATAAGTTACTAATGAAACCATTGGATTCATCATACTTGATATAAATTGTGCCTTAAATCCATTTTCACAAAGTTCTTGATTTACTTTTTTAAATTCTTCTATAGAGTCTTCTTCTTTACCATATAATTTTATTTCATTAAATCCAGTATACATCTCTTGTACTTTTCCATTTAATTTTCCAAGAGCATTTTGTTGTAATGAAAATCGCTTTTGTGATTTTTTTACTATAAACTTAGATACAAAATAACTAATTGGAATTATAAAAAGAGCTATAAATGCCATATATACATTAATTGTAAACATCATAGAAATTGCCAAAATTATTACTAAAATTGAGTTAATAATTTGCATAAAACTCTGTTGTAAGGCATTTGATATTGTATCTACATCATTTGATATACGGCTTAGTACATCTCCAAAACTATTGCTGTCAAAGTAACTAATAGGCAGTTTTCTTATCTTATTTTCTACTTCATTTCTTAAGTCTCTCATAGTATTTTGAATAGCATTTGTAAGTAAAAAACTTGAAGCATACGTAAAAATTGCATTAGCAACATATATACATGCTAAGAGTGCCAAAATTTTTACTACATAGTTAAAATTCACAGATGCTCCTGGTATTCCTTTTGCTATACGAATTACATCTTTAGTTAATTGTGTTATTATTAATCCCTCTGTTTTAGGAGCAATTGCATTCATAGTAGCTGCTAAAATTATACATATAATAGCTATAATAAATGAAAATTTATATTGCTTTACAAATGGAAGAAGTCTACCAATTGTTTTTTTAAAACCTTTAGACTTTTTCATTATTCCAATTCCTCCTTTTTCAACTGAGATGTTGCAATTTCATAGTATATTTCACAATTTTTCAATAATTCCTTATGAGTTCCCATTCCAACAACTTGTCCTTCATTTAGTACTACAATTTTATCAGCATCAATAATTGAGCTGATTCTCTGTGCAACAATCAATACAATTGCATCTTTTGTTTCTTTTTTTAGCTTAGAACGAAGTATTGCATCAGTCTTAAAATCTAATGCAGAGAAGCTATCATCAAATATATATATTTCAGGTTTTCTTATAATAGCTCTGGCAATAGAAAGTCTTTGCTTTTGACCTCCAGATACATTAGCTCCACCTTCACTAATTAATTCATCAAATTTTCTAGGTTTTTTTGATATAAACTCATATGCCTGTGCAACTTTGGCTGAATGTTCTAATTCTGATGTTCCTGCTTTATTTTTACCAAATCTAATATTATTTGCTATACTACCAGTAAAAAGCAATGCCTTCTGAGGTATAAACCCTATCTTTTTTCTTAAAGCCTTTAAGTCATATTCCCTTATATCTACTCCATTTATCTTAATACTACCTTCTGTTACATCATAAAATCTAGGTATCAAGTTAATTAAGGTACTTTTTCCACTACCAGTACTACCTATAAAGGCAACTGTTTCACCAGTCTTTGCAGTAAACGAAATATCTTTAAGCACAGAAGCTTCTCCATCTGGATAAGTAAATGTTACATTGTCAAATTCTATAAGTCCTTTATTTTCAGTATCTTTTACTCCATTTTTAGGATTTTTTATAAGTGGTTCTTCTTCTAAAATTTCCTTTATTCTATTTGCTGAAACTTCTGCTCTTGGATACATGATAAATACCATTGAAAAAAGCATAATTGAAAACATAGCATGGAAAAGATATTCCAAAAATGCAACCAATTGTCCAACTTGAATTTCTCCAATATTTATTTTTTCACTTGAAATCCAAAACACAGCCAAAACAGCTATATTTAATAATAAAAAGAATGCGGGTTGAGTAATTGACATAAGCTTAAACAATTTTTTAGAAACATTAGCATAATATGTATTTGTTTCTTCAAATCTTTTTGTCTCATAGTCATCATTCCCAAATGCTCTGATTACTCTTATTCCCGTTAAATTTTCTCTTGATATAAGGTTTAGTTTATCCAGTCCTTTTTGTTGTTTAGACGATATTGATTGAGAAATTTTTGCTATTACTGCTACTCCAATAATTATAAAAGGAACTGATATAGCTAATACCAAAGAAAGCTCTACACTTGTTCTAATTGTCATGATTATACTTATAATAAACATGACTGGAGTTAATAAAGCTGTTCTAAGAAGTATATTTACAAATTGTTGAATTTGAAATGCATCATTTGTAGTTCTTGTAATCATTGAAGAAATCCCAAATTTATTGTATTCAGTGTGTGAAAATTCTTGAGATTTTTTAAATATATCATTTCTTATATCTCTAGTTACTCCTGTTGATATTTTTACAGAACAATAACCCAATAATACACTACCTACAACTCCTATAATAGAAATAACAACTATTACTATTCCCATTTGTTTTATGTAAGTTGTGTTTTGATTTGCAATACCATTATCAATTATTTTAGCTATTATTGTTGGTATACCTAATTCAACTAATGCAAAACTAAATATAGCCAGTATATTTAATGCTATTAATAACTTATAATTTTTTAAATAATTTAAAATTAATTTCATATTCTACTCCTTTCTTAATTTTTGAGACAGTGTAATTATTATGTAGTAATGCCAAGCTTATGAATACTTGCTTTTATAAAAAAAGGAGAAAAGAGTTAGTGCACTCTCTTCTCCAGCATATTCTTTTTAATACACCCTCCGATAAGTCGCTTCTATGTTACCATATTTGACAAGTAATGTCAATTTATATATAATTTAAGCTTTTAAATACTTTATTTTATAAAATGATAACAAGCCAGCACATACTTTATACTTGTTTTTTACTATATTCTAATTTTACAAGTTGTTCTATATTACTAACCTTTTTAAGATTTAAGTTTGTTCTCTGTATTCCAGCTTTAAATAATGGAATTCCTCTACCTAATATTATTGGCAATACATATACAAAATAATCATCAATTAGATTATCTTTTGTAAATAATTCTACTATTTCACTTCCTCCAATTATCCAGATATCTTTCCCATTTTTCTCTGCTCTAATTTGCTCAATTAGTTTTTTAGGTTCCAAATTGGTATAATTTACATTTTCATTAACTCCACTAGTAGTCTTTGAATACACATAACATTCTTTCCCTTTATAAAACCATTCATTTGGGCTTAGTTCATTTATTATTTGTGTATATGTTGAATTTCCCATAATAACTGTATCAATTGTATCGTAAAAAGTATTATAATCTTCCTGTTGAGAATCTGAAGCTACTTCATCTAAAAAAGCTACACTACCATCTTCTTCTGCTATATAACCATCTAAACTCATTGCAATATAAAGTACCACTTTTCTCATATTTGCTACCTCCAAAATTTATAATATAAGTTTTTTATGCTGAAATAAAATTTTTACTTATTTAAAATACCCTATTAAATAAAACTCAAACAGTTTTAAGTAAAACCACAAAAATAAAACATTATTATATATACAGTTTAATAGTTACATAATTTGATAACCAATAAATATATTGAAAATTCTAATTAATCTAAATAAATATTGCTCTAACCTCATACTGGTTCTATAATATAATTAGAAGATATTTATATTATAAAATTAATCTTATCATAATATTTATTAATATCGTAAAATTAAGACCTGTGATTGATTTTATTTTTATTGAAAGGTGGTAAACAATATGAAAATTTCAGAAATTGCTACACCAAGCTTTTTACTAGATTTAGACCAGTTAGAAGAAAATATAAATACAATACAAGAAATTTGTACAAAGAATAACAAACAGCTTTGGCCTATGCTTAAAACTCATAAAAGTACATATATTGCAAAACTTCAAAAAGATACAGGTGCTACTGGATTTCTTGTTGGAACTCTTGATGAAGCTGAAGCTTTGATAAATGCTGGCTTTAAAGATATTATGTTGGCTTACCCTTACATGGGAGATGCAAATATAAATAGGGTAGTAACCATGGCTTCAAAAATAAATTTAATATGTGCTACAGATAATATAGAATGTGCAAGAGCTTACAGCAAGGCTTTTTCTCTAGCTAAAATTGAATGTAAACTACTTCTTATTGTAGATTGCGGATTACACCGTTTTGGTGTTAAACCAGAAAAAGTAGTAGAACTTGCTATTGAAATTTCAAAACTAGAAAGTATAAAAATTGTTGGAATAAGCTCACATCCAGGTCAAGTATACGGTTGCAGTTCTCCAGAAGGTGTACCAGATGTTTGTGTTCAAGAAAATTCTGCTATGGAAAAAGCATCTAAATTATTAACTGATAATGGATTTAATATAGATATTGTAGCTTCTGGAAGCACTCCAACAGTTGAAACTGAAGCTACTTCTAAAACTATCACTGCTGTAAGACCTGGAAACTATGTATATTATGATGCTATACAAATAGCTTTAGGATGTGCTACTGAAAAGATGTGTGCTCTTACTGTTGTATGTACTGTAATATCAAAAAATAGTGATGGATATTATTTAGTTGATTGTGGAAGTAAATGCCTTGGACTAGATAAGGGTGCTCATGGAAATAGTAGTATTGTTGGCTATGGTATAGTTTGTGGACATCCAGAACTTATTATTGATTCACTTTCAGAAGAAGTTGGCAAAATTAAAGTAAATGGAAAAACTAATATAAAAATAGGTGATAGGATAAGAATCATACCTAACCACTCTTGTTCTACTGCAAACTTAACAAGTAATTTACTAGGCTTTAGAGGAGATACAATAGAAAAAGTCATTGAAGTAGATATACGTGAAAATTCAAAACATATTGTACTTTAAAAATAAAATCATAATAAATTTATATTGATATTAACTAAAAATGAATTTAATTTATTGTTGATTTAAAGATATTAAAACAAAACATAGAAAGTTTTAAAAAAAAACTCTAAAAACATAGAAAATCTAAAAGAAGTTTACTACTATACTAGTAAACTTCTTTTTTAATTAACATATCATTTTTTAATTAGTACATCATCATGACATTATTATGTTAGTTTTATTTAATTTTTACATTAATCCCATAAAAGTAAGTAAAACTCTAACTATCAACATACCTACCACTGCATCAAATATAGGAACTGCTAATAGTAACATTCTATACTTAGTGCTAGTATTAGCTACAAGAACTATTCTAGCGTAATGACCAACTAGAGTACCCATTAACATACATGGCATAATCAAAATAGTTGCTTGTGATGCTGCAATTATACCTTGCGCAAATAAATTTGCGGCTGTAGCTGCTCCTGCTGCCTTAGCAAAGAAAGCCGCTATCAAAACTACGACTGATTCTCCAGGTAGTCCAAAAATCCCCATTACTGGACCAAAAACATTTCCTAAAATATCAACTATACCAGTCAATTGTAGAAATTGTACTATTACATACCCCATTATCATGGCTGGCAATATTTGTTCAACACCTATGTAAAAACCTTTTTTTGCGCCTCCCATAAATGTTTCAACAACAGTTTTTTTTGGTTTACTATTTACAATTGTACTTCCAGTATTTTGTTGACTCATATTACGCAGCCTCCTTATTTTTATTCTTTTTATTTTTTATATTTATAATTAGTCTAACTAGATTGGCACCAAGTATCTTACAGAATATCTCTATAAGTATTATTGGACCTAATGCCAATAATGCTATTGGCAAAAGTGGAGCTTGAGTATTTATTGTATTTAATATAACTGCTGAACCAGCATATTGATAAGCTACAAATATAGTTCTTTCATCATCCGTTATTTCTCCGCTTTCACATAATTCTTTTGTCATTATTGAGGCTACATCTGAACTAGTAAATGAAGATACAAATGCTATACCCGCTATTCCAGGTATCCCAAGTAAAGGTTTAAGTAATGGATTAAATATTTTTGATGCAGCTTTCATCCCTCCCATAGATTCAACTACATCAATAAGTCCTACAGCAAAACACACAGTTGGTATTAAAGTAAGTGCAAATAAAAAACCATCCTTTGCACCAGTTCCACCCTTTCCCATAAAGTCTACGCCATCTGAAATAGTACCAAATGAGCCAGTTAAGTTAGCAAAGTCTAAAGCTTTTAGAAATCCTTGACTCTCCTTAAAAATACCAGAAAATAGTATTATCAATACAAATAAAGACATATATCCTTTCCATGTTACCTTATTATCTCCAGCTGTTGTATCCATATAAAATCCCCCTTTTATATATCAAATTTATCTAAATTTAAAACAATTGTAGAAATCAATTTTACCCTTTCAAACATAGAATCTACTAATGCATATTCTCTTGAGGTATGATTCCATTCTCCTTTTACTCCAAAAGAACATATCGCAGGAACGTTTGCAATAGTTAAATAGCTAGCATCTGAACTTCCTCCAAGTCTCTTAGAATTTATTTCACCAAACCCATTTTCTTTTGATACTGTATTTACAAATTTGTGAAACTTCATAACATCCTCTGTAGTTTCAAATGGCATCATTTCACTTACAAAATCAACATGTGTAGAGGTTCCTTCTATGTAAGTATCTTCACATATTTCTTGAATTCTTTTTTTAACATTCTCCATTTCTTCTACTTTTTCAAATCTAAGGTCTACTTCTATACTACAATCTTCAGGAATAGAATTTGATACTCTTCCTCCTTTAATTATACTTACACTTGCTGTAGTCCCAACTTCAAGATTAGTCAATTTTTGTATTTGTAATATCTTATTAGCCATTTCTTCTATTGCATTTCTTCCACCTTCAAAATCATTTCCTGCATGTGTTTCTACACCTTTTACATTTATATTACACCCGATTCTTCCTTTTCTACCTACACATAAGCTATTATCTACCAACCCAGTTTCCATATTAAATGCACATAGACCACCTTTTGCTTCTTTTAATATAATGTCTCCTCCGTTTGAATCCTTATGTCCTATCTCTTCATCACCTGAAAAGACTATTTTTATTGGTCTATCTTTGTATCCTATCTTATTTAAAGCCTTGATAACGTATAAAGAAATTACTATTCCACCTTTCATATCTAACACACCTGGCCCATATGCTTTTCCTTCCATTATTTTAAATGGATTTTCTCCAAATGTACCTATTTCAAAGACAGTATCCATATGCCCTGAAAAAATTATTGGTTTCTTATTTCTGTTAGAACCAAGTGTACCTATTAATGTACTGCCATTATTTCCAGCATCTATTAAATCACAATCTAATCCTTCTTTTTCAAACTCACATTTTAATCTATCAGCCAATTTATTTACACTCTCTTTACAGTTTGTATAGCTTTCAATATTAACAATCTCTTTCCACAGTGAAATGATTTCTTCTCTATTCTCGTCAACAAATTTAGAAATCTCCTTTAAATATGTAATCATAATAATCTCCTTTATTTTTGAATAAAATTTTTTTCCTAAAAGCTGAGTTTATACTTTAGGAAATTTTAAAAGACTAGTCCTTAATTACAAAATAACACAATTATTTTCATCAGTCAACATTTTTTCAGTATATTTTTTATTTTCTGATTTTTCTTTTAATTTTTACTTTGTAAAATAAATTGACGCTTTTTATCTACTATTATAAAATGAGGTTATAAATTGATAATTAGTTACAATACTTTCGAAATTTTAAAGGAGGTTTTATGAAATATAAGATTGGCTTTTTAACAACATCTTATTTTATGGCAGATAACTTTAAACAAGCTCTCGAAGAATTAAAAGATATTTGCGAAATTACATACATTGAACTAAAAGGTGAAAATCCTTTTAGTAATTTGCCAAATATATATAATGAACAAGTAGATAATTTTGATGGATTTGTTTGTAGTGGTCTAATTCCATATAGTGAGCTTATAATAAATATAGAGGATATAAAGGTCCCATTAAGTTTCTTAAAGCTTGATGAAAGAGATTTTTATAAATACTTATTTAAACTATTAAATAGTAAAAGAGAGATTGATTTTACAAAATCATTTATTGATTTTTTAAGAGAAGATAATAACTATTATGACATCTATTCATTGATAGATTCTAAAAACTGTCCATATACAATTAGAGATTTCAATATTCCTCAACCTGTATATGACTTTAAAAAATTAAATGATAAATTATTGGAGATACACTTAGATTTATTAAAAAATAATAAGATTAACCTTTCTATTACTAGAAATTATATAATTAATTGTGAATTAAATAGACTTGGATATGATTGTATTTATATGGTGCCATCTACTGAATCAATCTTAAACACATTTAAATCTGTAATAAACGAAATAACATTAAAAAATTTAGATAAAAATAAATCTGCAACTTGTATAGTCACAATAAATAGCTCAGAGTATATAAATGATGACCTAATATTTAAAAATGATGAGATACAAAATCAAATATACAATACTATCTTAAATTCTTTATCAAGAAATGGGTTCTATGGAGTTCAAGTCAAAAAAAATGACATGAAAATAGAAATACATACTACTAAAGAAATGCTAAATAATATGACTAAGGATTATACAGAATTTTTTATTTCAGAAGACTTAAAAGAAATCAAGTATAGCTTAAATATTGGTTGGGGAATTGGCAACACAAATATTCATGCAGAACAGAACGCTCGTCAGGCAAATAGTAAATCAGCTTCTCTAGGTGGAAATTGTACGTTTATAGTAAATGACACTAATAATATAATAGGACCTTTATATTCAAATAAAAATTCTAATGACCTGGAAGAAAGTTCAATAGCTAATAAAGTTGCTTCTTTCATTCCTTTATCTAATGTAAATGTATCTAAAATTATGAGTATGATTAATGATAGAAATTCAAATAATGTATCAGCAGAAATATTATCAGACTATATGAATATAACTCTTAGAAGTGCAAATAGAATCCTAAGTATCTTATATAAGGCTGGTATTGCAACTATTGTAAACACAAAACTGGATAATCAAAGAGGTAGACCACGAAAAATATACAAAGTTGATTTCTTAGCTTTTTTAGATAATATGTAGAGAGATAACATGTAGAGATTGAAGTCTGAATTATTAGCTTTTCCAATAAAAATAATAATTTTCCACTGATTTTCAATAAGCAAAGTTTTTAAATATGAATATACAAAATGCCAGAATCCTCATAAACACTATATTTTTATCAACTCTGGCATTCTTTTTTATTTCGCTATCAAAATTTAAACAAATGATGCTAAAGTAAGCTTTTACTTTTATCTTACTTCATCAACATGGAAAATGTACCTTAGCACGTACCCTAAATTCTTTATGGAAAGTAAGTTCACTCCTTACTCATTTTTTGAGAGTTGCTTGTTTTTTGGTATATTTTATTCCATCCTACTAGTAATAAAATCATAAATACACAGGTATCTACAAAAAGAATAACTGTAACGTTCTTGACAATATTGTAGACAAAAAATATTGAGAATACTTCTACGGATAAAGCTACAAAACATAAAAAGTTCGTCAAATAATCTGCAATAGTATCACTATAGAAAGCTCGTATTTGTAACCATCTACATGTAAATGGACGTAAAATAAATCTGAATACAACACAAATAATTGGATAAGCATAAATAAATTTTTTATCTACACTATTGGCTACACCATTATTCCATTGCACAGGAATTTGAGTTGGCAGTTTTGGAAATGCTATGATTGCAATCAGTAAACAAGCAATGGTTATAATTCCCCATGTAATATTTCCTCCCCACATATATAAGAAACTTACAGAGTCCAGTTTTAAAGTATGTTTATTTTCATTCCAATATTCTGGTATCTCAGTTATATATTCTTCTACTTTTAAATTTAGATAACTTAGTTCATTAAATTTAAGCATTTTTTCACACATAGTTTTTGCATTTTCCAAATCATATATTTGAGTTTTGAGAACTTGTTCCTGTTTTTCAACAATCTCATATAAAGATATTTGCTGAAGTATAATATTACGAATATCATCAATAGAAATCCCTAATGTACGTAAATATGCAATTTTTTTGATGTCCTCTATATTTTCATCTGAATACTCTCTATAACCATTACTCTCATTACGAATGGGCTGAATTAGCATTTCTTTCTCATAAAATCGAATATTAGAACGTATTAGTCCAGTTTTTTCTTCAACTTCTTTAATTGTCATTTTTAAACACCACCTTTCGATTTATTGAATTACCTAATATCTTTCTTTTTTATTACTCTAAGTCTTCTTTAATGTTTTATTTCATTATTTGATTCGCCAATATTCCATTCTCAATAATACCACACTTTGTAATAATCTCCTCCTTGTGTGTATCTAAAACTGCTTGATTATTATATAAGATACAGTATAAACATGGTTTACAGTCGAGTATTTTTATCATTTTTTTGATTCTATTAAAAAAGGCATCGCAAATAAATGCCATGCCTTTCTATTAATTTAGTCTTTTCATATCTTTCTCAGTCCAAAAGTCAAATTAGCCTGTCTTATATTAAAATTGATAAAAGATATAACAAGTCGTATAAGATTTTCTATCATATTAAATAATTAATTGCCCACTTCTCACAATCCCAAATTTTATTAACTATATCATTATAAAACTCTGGCTCATGGCAGACTAAAATTATACTGCCTTCATATGATATTAAAGCTTTTTTTAGTTCTTCCTTTGCTTCAGAATCTAAGTGGTTTGTTGGCTCATCTAGTATTAATATATTACTAGGATTATTTATAAGTTTACATAACCTTACTTTAGCTTGTTCTCCACCACTTAATATAGAAAGCTTGCTTTCTATATGTTGATTAGTCAAACCACATCTTGATAGCATTTTTCTTATTTCATATCTTGTGTATGTTGGAAATTCATACCACACCTCATCAATAAGTTTTTTATCACTTATTTCTTTAACTTCCTGTTCAAAATATCCAACATTTTGTTCTTCTCCTACTTCAATACTTCCACTTATTGGTTTATTTATTCCAATCAAGCTTTTTAATAAGGTTGATTTTCCTATACCATTTGCACCTATTAAAGCTATCTTTTCTCCTCTTTCCATAATTAAATTTATAGGTTTACTTAATGCTGTTTCATATCCTATAACTAAGTTCTTAGCTTCAAATATCATTTTCCCAGATTTTTTGGATATTTTAAAGTCAAAGTGAGGTCTTACTTTTTCCTTTGATATACTTATTCTTTCTATTTTATCTAATTTTTTCTGTCTTGATTTTGCCATCTTACTGGTTGATGCTCTAACTTTATTTTTTGCAATATATTCTTCTAGCTTTGATATTTCTCTAATTTGTTTTTCTTGAGCTATTCTTAAATTTCTCTTGTTTTCTTTATACATCTTTTGAAAATTTTCATAATTACCAATATATCTTGTCAATGTCATATTTTCAAGATGACACACCACATTCACAACACTATTTAAAAACTCCAAATCATGTGATATCAATATGAATGCATTTTCATAATTTTGAAGATATTTTCTTAACCATTCTATATGTTCTTCATCCAAATAGTTTGTAGGTTCATCTAAAAGCAATATATCTGGTTCATCTAATAATAATTTGCCTAATAATACCTTTGTTCTTTGACCTCCACTCAATTCTGAAACATCTCTATCAAGTCCAATATGTCTAAACCCAAGACCTAGGGCAATTGAATCTATCTTTGAATCAATATTGTAAAATTCATTGTTATTTAAAAATTCTTGTATATTTGCAACTTTTTCAAGAGACTTATTTATCTCATGTTCATTCATTTCTCCCATTTTACTGTATATGCTATTCATTTCACTTTCCATATAAAAAAGTTCCTTAAAAGATTCTCTTAAAATATCTTTTATTGTATTACCTTTTTCTAGTTTAGTGTGTTGATCCATATATCCAACTCTTACTTTACTACTCCATTGTATATCACCACTATCTGGAATTAGCTGACCTGTTATTATATTCATAAATGTAGATTTTCCCTCGCCATTTTTTCCAACAAGACCTACATGCTCTCCTCTTAACAATCTAAAAGATATGTCTTTAAATAATGTTCTATCTCCAAATCCATAACTTATATTATTTACATTTAAAATACTCATTGTTCTATTCCTCTTCTTAAAATTTAGAAATTCCTCAATAAAATCATACCATTTAAATAGATTATCCCTCAAGTTCATAAACAAACCTGTACTAATTTTGTACGAAAAAAGAGACTTTGTTAAAAAGTCTCTTCTTAATTTTTTGTTATATAAATCTATCTTTAGAACATTAATATTCTATTTTCAATCACTTTTTTCTTCTCTGATTATTCGTCTTATACTATGCTCCGTTAAATAGTAGTCTTTTGTAAGTTCTTTAACAGAAATACCTTTATTGTACTTATCAAGTATTTCCCTATTTCTTTCTTTCAAGATATTTCTTGAACCACTATTTTCGCCCCAAGCTTTTTTATTTTCAGACTTTCGTGGTATATATAAATAACTACCATCTGTATATTCTTGAATTAATTCAAGTATCTCTTCTGGCAATATATTTTGTGCTTTTTCATACTTCATAATACTCTGCTCCCATCTACATTTTTAATTGTAAATAAAAGCAAAGACTGCACAAAAACAATTTAGCCTAAATATTATCTTTATCTATTAGGCTCTAAACAAAGTTTTATTGCAATTGTATTTTGCAGTCTTTGCTTAGAGCCAACTGAAATTATAATATCGTTACTCTCTTTCATATTGCAAACTCCCTTTCTATCTAATTTAAACTATTACATATCACTAACTTTAGCCATTATATCTTTTGTAAATCTAACAGCTTCGGATACATCTTGCTCATCTGGATGACTTTGAGACTCTTCATGACCTTTTAATTGCTCACGAATATGTTCATTTTCAGGATGAAGCTTTAGCATTTCTTCATATTTTACCTTTAAACCTTCTGCAATCTTTCCTTGGCATATAAATGACCCAACTATTTCATTATCTTTCGAAAAGACATCTTTCACTTTGTCCATAATGTTAATTCCATAGTTACCCTTTGTATTTGCTCCCATTGTTCCAAATAAAGCTAGCTTTTTGTTGTGAATATTTTCAAAGACTAGTTTTGAATTTTTATCACAAATACCCTTATCTACCCAATATCCCAAGAATATTATATCATATTTTTCATAGTCAACATTATTATCAGTTACTTCACTGATATTTTTAATTTCTTTTTCGCCTTGCATTGCATCATATATAGATTGAGCAATTTTTTTAGTATTTCCAGTTAAACTTGAATATAAAATTAAACTTTTCATGATATATCCTCCTATATGTTAAGTATTTATCTAAAATTTCTTAATACCATTAAGTTTTCAATTACTATAAGATTTTATTAATCTAATATACAACCAAATTGAGAATGTGTCTGTAATGCATCTGCACATTTTTTATTGCAGTAGCAACACTTCTTGATATCATCTACTCTTTCCTCTCTTACTTTCTGCAACCAATCACTGTCTGCCAATAGTTGTCTCGACATAGCAACCATATCTACTCTGTTATTTGATATAATACTTTCTATGAAATCTGGACTAGATAGCTTGCCAACACCACAAACTGGAAGGTTTGTGTGTTTTTTAACTTCATCAGCTAAATACAAAAAGCATCCTTCATCTTTAAAATAAGGATGATTATTAACTGGTATGGTGTCTTCTAATTTGGAATGATTTGCTAATGTTACATGAAAACTATTTACTCCAAGTGATTCAAATTTTTTTACAAAATTCTCTACTTCAGAAAATAAAACTCCTGCATTGCCATAATGAGGATTTTCTTGTCTAATTGCAAGTTTATAGTCTATTGGAACATCCTTTATATTATTACGAATACTACTAATTATTTCACTTGCAAATCTACTTCTATTATCATAACTTCCACCATATTCATCAGTTCTACTGTTGTATATACTGGATGAAAAGCTTCCTATAAGTCTATCTCCATGAATTTGAATCATATCAAATCCTGCTTTTTTTGCATTTAATGCTGTTACTCTAAACAACTCTATAATATTTTTTATTTCTTCTTTTGTCATATTTGTTACATAATCCTTTACTCCATCATCCATAATTTTTTTTATTTCATCATGTGAAGTAATTCCCGATTTCATAGTATTTCTGATTAAATTTATGTCATAATCTGAACAAAATATTTGTGCTGAAACTTTCGCCCCTGAATCATGTATTGCATTTACAATTTTTTTATACTCTCTAATTCCATCTTCATTGGATAAGCTTAGAGCCATTTTATGAAAACTAGGTCTAACTGATACATCTCCTATAGTAATTAAAGCTACTCCTGATTTAGCAATTTTACAAAGCTTGTTAATTCGTTCTTCCAGATTAAGACCCATACTTGTAGGTGCAAAAGATACTCTATTTTTTAATTCTAAGTTTCCAATTTTAATTGACTTTAATAAGTTGCTATACATCCTATTCTTCCTCCACTGTTGCCTTTATATCTTTTACTGTATGTAATTTCTTTACTAATTCTTTGTATTCTTCATCCAAAAACTCTTTTTTTATATTACTATCCCACTTTGAAAATATGTTTTTTATATCTCCCAGTACTTCTTCACCCTTATCTGTTACTCTCAATTGAAAAGCTCTACTATCATTAGGGTTTTGAATCTTTTCTATGTAACCATCTTGTTCTAATCTAGAGATAGTTCTTGTAGTATGAGCTTTATCCACCTCGAATTCCGTCGAAATATCATTCAAAGAACAATTCCTATTCTTATTGATATAAATTAAATAAAAATATAGACCATTCGTAAGCTTATATGGCTTTAGACATTTTTCACAATAAAGTTTAAAGTTCCTTTGTAAATAACAAATAATATACGATAAACTCTCATTCTGTAAATTTTTAAAATCCATTTTTAATTTCCCCTCTATAATTCTAATATAATATATTTGACTATATCAACTATATTATATTAAATACTTGATACAGTCAAGAATATTTTGCCTTATAACTGTATATTTTTATACTACCTTATAAAATTATCATAAAATATAATTCTTCTTTAGTTAGAATTTGTAATTTTTTATATACATCATACATAAATATATTTTATATAAAAGTTTATATTTTCAAGCAAATAATTTTTCGAAAATTGTCTAAATTCAGTAAAAATATGGTAATATATACATAAGCAATATAAATCTATAAAAGGGAGTGTTACATATGATATCTAATAAAATGCAAACTTTAGTTGCAAACAGCTCTGTTATAAGAGCCATGTTTGAAGAGGGAAAAAAACTTTCCGATATCTACGGAGAAGAAAATGTTTTTGATTTTAGTATAGGAAATCCAAGTGTTGAGCCTCCAGAAACTATTAAAGCAGTTATAAGCGATATTTTAAATGAAGAATCTCCAAATCTAGTTCATGGATATATGAACAACTCAGGATATGAAGATGTAAGAGATGCTATTGCCAGCCACATAAATAAAAAAAATGGATTAAACCTTACAAAAGATAACTTAATTATGACTTGTGGGGCTGCTGGTGGTCTAAATATCATTTTAAAAACTCTTTTAAATCCTGACGATGAAGTTATTGCTTTTGCACCATATTTTGGTGAATATAAAAATTATACAGAAAACTATGATGGAAAACTAATCGAAGTCCCTACAAACATAGAAACTTTTGAACCAGATTTATATGCTCTAAAAAATGCTATTACTCCAAAGACAAGAGCTCTAATAATAAACACTCCAAACAATCCTACTGGTGTTATTTATTCTGAAGAATTGCTAAAAAACCTTGGAGAATTACTAGATACAAAACAAAAAGAATTTAATACAAATATATATTTAATTTCTGATGAACCATATAGAGAAATAATTTATGATGATGCTAAAGTTCCTTGTATATTAAAATACTATAAAAATTCATTTATAGGATACTCTTATAGTAAATCATTGTCTCTACCTGGTGAACGTATAGGATATATTGTGGCTAATGGAGAAATGGATGATTTTGATGATGTTATGTCTTCATTAAATGTTGCAAATAGAATACTTGGATTTGTAAATGCTCCTTCTCTTTTCCAAAGAGTTATTGCAAGAAGCTTAGATGCAGAAGTTGATGTAAATATTTACAAAAAGAACTTTGACCTTTTATATAATAGCTTAATAGAAATGGGATTTTCTTGTGTTAAACCTAGTGGTACATTCTATTTATTCCCAAAAGCTCCAATTGAAGATGATAAAAAATTCTGTGCTGATGCTAAACAATTTAATTTACTATTGGTTCCAGGTTCTTCTTTTGGTTGCCCAGGACACTTTAGAGTATCATACTGTGTATCTTACGATAAAGTTAAGAGTTCTCTACCAGCATTTGAAAAATTATCTAAATTGTACAATTTAAAATAATTAAATAAATCTAATTACAAATAATTAGCTACCTTAGTGTAGAATTTTATATTCTATATTAAGGTAGCTTATAATTTTATAGCTTATATTTATATACCATTTTATACCAATGTACTTGAATATTGTAGCTTATAGTACTAGTATAAATTACAAGGAGGTGTTTGATTTGAAAAAAGGTTATGTTTATATAATACTAACTACCCTATTTTTTAGTTCAATGGAAATTAGTCTAAAGACAGTTACTAATGACTTTAATCCCATACAAATAACCTTATCAAGATTTTTTGTTGGTGGCTTAGTCTTATTACCTTTTGCTATAAAAAGATTAAAATCCCTTAGTCTTTCTATTACAAAATCAGATTTAAAATACTTTGCTTTTCTAGGTTTTATGTGTGTTGTAGTAAGTATGTCATTGTACCAGTTAGCTGTACTAAACACAAAAGCATCTGTAGTTGCTGTCTTATTTAGTTGTAATCCAGTATTTGTTATGCTTCTAGCTTATTTGATTCTAAAGGAAAAAATCTATAGGCACAATATAATTTCACTTATATTAGAAGTCCTTGGAATTATAGTTATTATAAATCCACTGCACACAAAATTAACTTTTAGTGGTATATTCTTAACACTATCTTCTGCCATTATTTTTTCAATGTATACTGTTTTTGGTAAAAGAAAAACGTTAAAATTTGGTGGAATAGTTGTGACTTGTTTCAGCTTTATATTTGGTAGTTTAGAAATGCTTGTATTGGTTCTACTTACTAAGATTAATTTTATATCAAATATATTAAATAAAAAAGGACTACATGTATTTGCAAATATACCTATTTTTAGTGGTTATACCTTACACAACATACCTACTATGATTTACGTATTTGTATTTGTTACAGGTGTTGGTTATGCACTTTATTTTATGGCAATGGAAGCTACATCTACTAGCCTTACATCTTTAGTATTTTTCTTTAAGCCAGTAATATCTCCAATACTGGCATTACTAATTCTTAAAGAATTTATTCCTATTAATATGATTATAGGAATTCTATTGATAGTGATTGGTTCAATAGTTTCTATTATACCTACAATAATAACTCAATCTCATAATAAACATATTGAGTCATTATATAAAAGTCAGTAATAAATATATACATAAGATTAAATTAATTAGTTTTTCACGCAATATAAAAGAGATGCTAGCATACTAGCATCTCTTAATTTTTTTATATAAATTTTCTATTTTGCTAAGTTTTGTAAAAAGCTATAAGTTTGTGGACAAGCTGCTTTTAATTTACTATTTGTGTCTTGATTTAAGTAGTAATATGCAAATGCCTCAGCAAAGAATTCTTCTGGATATACACCTAAATAATTTACATTTCCTAAAGAACGCCCTTCTTTAGCAAATATTTGTTTAAATTGTGCTGATTTAGAAATATCATTTAATGCAAGATGGTCTACTGCGTGTGCTGTTTCATGTAATTCTAAGTTTATTGCATCATGACCTTTACCTTTGTTACTAAATCCTATTCTAAGAGCTACTGTACTTCCACCTAAACCAGGAACATCATCCCAAGTTTTACCAGTATTTTCCCATCCCTTAGGAACTACACCTTTTAAATAAGCATATTCTTTTTCATCTGTTAATTTTCCACTTAATAATTTTATTTTTAAGTTATCTTGTTTTAATACATTTAAATATTTTCCATCTATATTAGCAAGTCTATTTATCATAGCATTAGCTTCTTTTTTATCGTAATTTCCATTTGGAAGAACCACTATTTCACTAAGTGTTTCTTTATTGTTTTTTAAAGTTGCACTATCTGCATGTGCACTTACTGGAACTGAACTTATTAAAAATATTGATATTATAGCGATTAATAATTTTTTACTTGGTTTCATATTATTCCCTCCTTTGAGTTAGGCCGGGAGTAATAAATTTCAAAATAAAAAAGATACCCAAGAGTATCTTTGTATATACAAAAAGAAATTTTTACTCTTTTCGGCAACTGGCTGGCGTAGTTTATTTAAACTTTAGCCCCTATAGCTTTGCGTGACTAGGTTTCCCTAGTTTTGCCTCGTTTAATTTTATATTTATATTATATCTTATATCTGTCTCTTTGTCTATAGTTTTTTGGATTTTTCTTCTAAAAAACGATTGTTTTTTTACATAATACTCCAAAAAAAAATATCTTCTAACAATATTCTCACTTGAAAATATTGTTTTAGAAGATATTTTTTAATATTACTTATATTTTTATAATGTTAGGGTCTAATTGATGTTTTTCTTTCTTCTCAATATAATAAGTCCTACAATAGCTCCTAATCCTAAAAGTATTTCTACAGTAATTGTAGTACTATCACCTGTCTTTGGTGGCACTGGTGGATTTACTACAGTATTATCTTTTACTGTATTATTCTTTTCCTGTGGCACTGGTGGGTTTACTACTTCTGGTATTGGAACAATTTGTTTAACAGGCTTTTCTATTACATCTTCTGATGGTGGTATTGGTGGATTTATTGTTGCTTCCTCTGTATCAGATGGTCTTGATGGTTTACTTGGCTTATCTGTACTTGGTGGCACTGGTGGATTCACTGTTGGTTCATCTGTACCTGGTGGTACTGATGGATTTACTGGAATATTTTCTTGTTTTACATTTTCTATATTCCCAATATCCACAATTTTACCAATATTTTTTCTATCAATTTCCACCTTTATTTTACCCTTTAATTTTTCATATCCACTTGGAGCCATTGTCTCCACTAAATAATATGTTCCTGGATTTTTGACACTAGATTCAATTATACCATCTTCATTACTAACTAAATCCTTAACTACTACTATTCCAAATGTATTTTCCAAATTAAATTTTGCACCTTCAAGAGCACTTTTATCTGAACTATCTACCTTTTTAGCTTCAAAAGCATATCCTTGTTTAGTAGTTTCTACACCAGGAGGACTTGAACCATTAATCTGAGCTACATTTTGTATGGTCTCCCCTACTTTTACATCTGTAAAATCTGCATCAAATGTAACCCAACCTTGTACAGGTTCACCTTCTTTTATTTGCTTAAATTCATATTTATTTACTAATCTTATAGTATTTTTTCCATCTTCAGCTTCTTTTTTAAGTTCAAGATTATCAGAGTATTTTATATTAGATATTTTTAATGTTGGATTTACTTCATCTAAAATATTTACTTGCCCTGCATCATAAACACCATAAGTTGACATGTTTATTTTATACTTAACTATTTGGTTATCATTTCCATCTAATACCTTTTTATCAACCTCTTTTTTGGCACTTATTAATCCAGAGTTCTTCTTAAAACTTATCTCATCTCTTTTATCTACTTGACTATTATTCGCATCAAGAACAGCTCTATTTGTATAACTATCTTCAATACTAATAACTTTTAATGTATATGCTATAAAGAACTTTGATTCTACTTCTTCTTCACTAAGATTAATTGTAAATCCAGTTATAACTTTTTCTACTTGCCCACTTTCATTTCTTTTTTCTTCTGTTTTATATGAAATATTATTTGCAATTTTTTCTTTACTCCAAGGAGTCCAGCCACCATTCATTGGAACTTCTACAACTCTAAAATCATGCCCAGCTTCTCCAGCAGTAGTTAATCTCATACCTTCTGGTATATTATCTGTTATAACCACATTACTTATTGGTGATTTATCATCATTTATTGAAATCTGATAGTTGATTACTTGACCTACTTGAGTAATATTTGTTGCTCCTGAATGCCCCTTAGTCAAAAGACAATCATTTCCTCTATCAAATATACTTACAGTAGCATCATCTTCTTGAACTTTATTACCTGCAGATTCTAATCTAGCTATATTCTTATATTTGTTACCATGTTTTGCATTTTCATCACTAATTCTAGCCTTATACTTAACAGTATACGCTTTATCTATATCTCCAAAAGTAACTGAAATAGAATTTTCATCTTGTTCAATATTAAAATCACTTACTTCTTTTCCATTGCTTGCTACTATACTTACAGAATCTTTTATTAATGTCATTCCTTCAGGAAGTTCGTCATATAAAGTAATATCTTTTAATTCTTCTTCTTTTTCATTTACTTGTATACTATAATTTACATCTTTATTTTTAACTGGCATAAATACAGTAGTTGACTCTCTTCCTTCAACAAGCTTCTTAAGTGTTCCTTTAGCTTCTTCAATATCTTCTTTATCGCCAGGTTTTATTTCTATATCCACATCTCCATTTCCACTTTCTATCTTTCCAGTAGTTTCAATATGAATTTTGGCACTTGTTTCTTCATTAACTTTATTCACATATGCTTCTAATCCAATTTTTCCTTGCATTACACTTTGACCATTAGGTAATTCTCTAAATGTAAGCGTATACTCTCCATTACTCTCTGTTTTATCAAAACATTCACTTGTATAATCTAAATTAACTTTATTAAATACATCTGGAACCTTAAAAGTTATTGAGTCACCTGCTTTTATCCCTTTTGATGTTGGAGTATAAGTTAAATTAAATGTAATTTTTTTCATTGACTCTGTTTCTATTGCATCATTATTAATTTTTACGATAAATCCGTGGTCTTCATTATCTTCATTAAGTTCTTCTTCTAAAGTCTTAAGTAAATTTTCATCCTCTATCGAAGTTTGTTCTGGTTTCTTGTTTTCTTCTGGTTTCTCTCCTTCTGGAGTTTGCTCTGGCTTCTTATTTTCTTCTTGTTTATCCCCTTCTGGAGTCTGTTCTGGTTTCTTATTTTCTTCTTGCTTATCTCCCTCTGGAGTCTGTTCTGGTTTCTTATTTTCTTCTTGTTTTCCATCTCCAGTTGGTAAATTATTTGAATTGTTTTGTATAGACCCACTGCCTTCTAATTCTGATGCATAAGATACAGATGGATATATTGTAGTAACTATCATACTTAAAATCATAATTAAACTGATTAATAATGCCTTTTTATTTCCTTTCTTCATATAGATTGCTCCCCTCTAATCTATTTACACTCTTGTAAAATTCCATAAATACCCAATATAATTTAACTTTTTTTATCAAAAAACTATACAAAAAAAGCTATGAAATAAATAAAATTTATATTCATAGCCGGTTGCACCATTGACTCTGTATACCCATAAGGTGCCCAGTAATAGGATATACTTCAACGTCTCTATAATTTTTTTATAAAAATAATTAAAAATTATTATATTCAAATTAAATACAGTTATATATCCATTATATTATGTCTATGTTTTATTGTCTATATTTTTTACATTTTTTTCCTTTATTTTTTTATCATCATTAAATAAAATCCTTATCTACAACAATTACACAATTATAATCAGGATTCATCTCCTTAACTAGCTTTGTTATATCTGCTTTTAGATCTTCTTCTGACATACCTTTAGAAAATTCAGAAGGATTAACTACTATATCAAAGACTAAATTCTTCTTACTTCCTTTTCCAACTATCCTAAAATCATGCATAGATTTTATAAGGCTGTTTTTCTTAAGTATTTCTTCAAGTTCTCTTTTTGATGATATAACCTCTTCATCATCAAGGCATATAGGGTCCATATGAATTACCAAATATATATCCAACTTTTCAGATATTTCTCTCTCAGCAGTATCTATAATTTCATGAATTTCCATTATATCTATATTCGCTGGAATTTCTGCATGTATAGATGCAATGCATCTTCCAACTCCATAATTATGGATTATTAAATCATGTGTACCTATTATATGTTCATAAGATAATAATAATTCTAAAATAGATTTGACCATTTCTTCATCTGGAGCTTCCCCTAGAAGAGGATTTATAGTATCTTTTACAAGAGAAAATCCTGCATAAAGTATTACTAATGATACTACAATACCTACATATCCATCTATAGGTAAATCAGTAAATCTAGCCAAAATAAAAGATATAACTACACAACTTGATGTAAATACATCTCCCAAAGCATCCAATGACACTGCTTTTAATGCTGATGAATTAATTTTATTTCCCATAAATTTATTAAAGCGACTCAACCATATTTTAACCATTATAGATGCAATTAAAAGTATCAGTGGTACTAATTCAAACTTTATAGGAACTGGATTTGTTATTCTTTCTATAGACGATTTCACAAATTGAAGTCCAACCAACATAACCATAAAAGCTACTATTAATGCTGATAGATATTCTATTCTACCATGCCCAAAAGGATGTTCTTTGTCAGCTGGTTTACTTGCTAGTTTAAACCCTATCATAGTTATTGCTGAAGATGCCATATCAGAAAGATTATTAAACGCATCAGCCATTATAGCTATACTTGATGTAAGTATACCTATAGAAACCTTTACTATAAATAAAACTAGATTAGATATTATGCCTACTATTCCGGCTACATAACCATACTTATTTCTAACAACTTTATCTTGAACATTCTCACTATCTTTGATAAATGTTTTGACTAGGATTTTTGAGAACATGAAACTTACCTCCCTGTCTTTTATTTTATTAATAAACTCGAAACTTGATATCTTTACTCATGATAACACAATTTAGATATAAAATTCTTTAAACTTGTTCTATATCAGTAAAATATTCTTAATTTTCTTTTCTTATAGTTAATATGAAGTAGTTTTATATCTCTGACTAAAATTAATAATGTCTAATAAAATTGGTTCTAGATACTTTATACTTTTATCTAGAACCACTTTTATTATTTTATACCAACTATTTTATTTAACATAATTGAACCAGTTTCTGGACTTTCAAATTCAATTGTAACATTCTTTATATTAGATAAATTTATATTTCTAAATTTTTCAAGTGGTATTACTGTATCACTTATTGGAGTATATCTTGACCAGAATTCCATAAACTTCCCTTCTACATATTCATCTTTTATAACTTCTCCTTCAAAATACTTCATAGCAGATACTTTATCATTTTCTACAATGATACTGCTTTCTTTTCCCTTAGAATCAACTAAGCTAAGTTTGAAAGAAACTACATTATCTTTATTATTTAATTTACTAGGAGAGTTTAATGCCCATCTAAACTTTAGTGCAGAATAAGCTCCTAAGTTATTATTATTTAAAGGTAGTTCTATTTTTCCACTTTCAGATTTCCAATCAACTTGTAACAAGTCTAAATCTTCATTCACTCCAGTATTGATAAATATTTTTGCAGTATCTTTATTCAATCTCTCTGATTCAACCAATTCTTTTATATCAACATTACTTGAACTTATATTTTTAAATGTCTTTTTATTGAATAATTCTACAGATTCACTATATTTAACTTTATTTAAAGTCTGATATCCATACATTTTATAAGGCAATCCTTTTTTATTGAAGATAGGTGATTCACTACTATCAAACTCAAAAATAGATTTCATATAGTCAACTGCATAATTAGAGAAAAAATCTCTATGTTCTTCTTGTCCTAATTTCTCAGGATAAGTTCCATTAGTAGTCTGTGGCTTAGAAAACTCTTTTTCTCCTAAAACTGAGTTGTATGCATTATGATTTCCTCCCACTAGATAAGTTAGACCCAGTGGGCTTTTTCTATTTTTATCTAAAGATATATCATAAAAAATATCATCTCCACTATGAACAACATCTCCATCATACTCTGAAACTATTATTGCTGTTGGTATATCAGGAAACTTTTCTATCGGACTATTATACGCTGGTGTAAGTGATATAATTCCTTTTATCCCTTTGAATCCTTTTTGTATTTGGTCTTCTGCTATTTTAATTACCCCTGAACCTGCTACAGAATGTCCTATAAGACCAATTCTATTTAAATCAACTTTATCTTTGAGGTATAACCCAAATCCATTTTTCTTACCTTCGTTTATGTCTTTAAAAGTTTGTATATATGTTTGAGCTAAATAAGTTATTCTTTCATTTTCCACTGGTTCTCCATACTTAAAAGTATAATTTACTGAGGTATCAATAGATAATCCTATTATACCATTTTTTGCCAAAGCCTCAGTAAGATATTTAAATCCATCTTCAAAATCATTTTCTCCATCTCCATGTTGTCCATGAAAGATTAATACTACAGGTGCTTTTTCTTTTATATTTTCAGGTACTGATATTATTCCTTCCATATTAAATGGTATAGATTTACCTCTTATAACCATTTCTGATGTTCCTAAATTAAATTTATTAGTTTCAACCTTATTATTGCTATTTTTTGTTGAATTTATTTCATATGATATTTTTTCATTTGATACTGTATCCGAATTAGATTTATTTGTGCAACCCACAAGAAGAGCACTTATAACTATTATAGATAAAATTATACTGACCCACCTTTTAAACTTCATAAATATTTTCCTTTCTATATATCCCTTTAGATAAAATTTTTAAATTTTTATTAATTGCATTTATTCCTTAACATTCACTTATTAAGCTTTCTACTATTATAACCTATAGTCACTTCCTACTCATATAAATATAAAATAATATCACAAACAAATTCTCTATTATATTTTTCATAATACTAGTTATTTATATGCATCTTAATTGACAACTTTTATTTATTAAGTAGCATAGAAATATCTTATTTATAATCAAACCAACATATTTATAACAGATTTTTTATATTAATTTATATCTAAGTAAAATAAAAAATTCTTTATTAACAACATTTTTAAATCAATAAAAAATGCTCTATTTTCTACATATCAAAATTAATTCACATAACTTTTGCTCAAATATCTATTCAAAACATAAAAAAATGACTTTTAAATATACTCATGGTAGAATAAAACAAATAAGTCAATAAATTAAGATTTGGAGAAAAATTATGCTAGGAATATATTTCAGTGGAACAGGCAATTCAAAATATTGTATAGAAAAGTTTTTGCAGGAATATGATATGACATCAAAAGCATTTTCTATTGAAGATAAGCAATTGTTACATCAAATTAGTCAGCATAAAGATATTGTATTTAGCTATCCTACACAATACAGCAACATACCTAAAATATTAAAGGACTTTATAATCAATCATCAAAATTTATGGAAAGACAAGCGAGTTTTTATTATTGCAACAATGGGGTTATTCAGTGGAGATGGAGCAGGTATCTTAGCTCGTTTGCTTAAAAAATATGGTGCAGTCACTATTGGAGGTTTACATTTAAAAATGCCTGATAGCATTGCTGATGAAAAGGCATTAAAAAAGACTTTAGAAAGCAACAAGAAACTCATAACAAATGCAGAGCAAAAAATAAAGCATGCTGTAAGAAAAATACAAGATGGAACTCCACCACAAGATGGAATCGGAATTTTTCATCATATAGCAGGTTTATTTGGACAAAGGTTATATTTTATTAATAAAACAAAATACTATTCAGACAAATTAAAAATAAGTGCTGATAAATGTATTGGCTGTGGAAAATGTGCAAGCCTATGTTGCTTGAAAAGTATTGTTGTGAAAAATGGTGTTGCTATACCAGGAAATCAGTGTACTATGTGTTATCGCTGTGTTAATAATTGCCCAAAACAGGCAATTACCTTATTAGGTAAACGTGTAATTGAACAAAGTAAAATTGAAAAATATCTATAATACAAGTTTCATTATAATTTAATTATGATGACTAATTAATTTAATTGATTAAAAAAAGACAGCTGACTATTTATCAACTGTCTTTTAAGTTAATACTCCATTAAATAAAATCTATGTTATATAATGATTGCTTTTAAAGCACCCTCATCAAAATACATCAGGATTAATTTAAGTCATTTATTTTTATATTTCCTTTGGGCAAATATAACGTGCCATCCCCTTGCTATGTTCGCCATATTCAATAGCTTCTTTTGGACATCGACATATACAAGCCATGCAATGAGTGCAATGATTTCCCCAGTTTGGCTTTCCATCATTAAGGTGTATATTTCCAAGTGGACATACATTTTCACATTTCTTACAAGAAACACAAGCATCTGTCACATAAAATTTTTTAGAATGAACAAATACTGGATAAAATATATTATTGACCAATCCACTACTGAATTTAGCCTTAAATGTTGCTTTCGATTCTGGGAATGCTATATCAGTTCTAATACATTGTATTGTAGATGATATTTTCTGCTCAGCTTGTTCAATCGTTACTAGAGCTTCTTCTTTACTTGGTGTACTAAAAAGCGCAATATAGTTTTCTGGCATGACTACAGAAGCACATCCTCTGTAATTCATCCCTTTTGCTTTACACAATTTCTTCAAGTATGTGCCTGAATTGCCAATATCAGCCCCACAGGTCATTACAAAATAAATATTCTTATTTCCTCTAAGTTCTGTTTTCATCAACCATTCATGCACAATACGTGGAATACGCCATGCATAAGTTGGTACAACGATAACCCATGGTCTTTCAGATGCTAAATGAGAATAATCCCTAGTTCGAATTTTTTCAAATATATTCAATACTTCATTCTGAAGCTCTTTACCCATTCTTTTTGCTACATATTCACTATTACCAGTCCCAGAAAAATATACAATCATAATTTTAGCAACTCCTTTATAAAATTCCTATTTTTAAACCCATACATATTTTTAACTTACTTAAATACTCAGATATACTTTTTATTTGTATTTTTACTCTTTTAGTTCTCCTCAATATGTTTCGTTAATGTTCTTTAACCATTATATCAGACAAAATAAATATTGCGACATTGGTAAAGAAACTCTTTACCATTAAAAGATTATATATCATTATTTCATATCAAATACTTTTAAAATTATGTTGTTTATCAGTTTATATCTTCAAGACTCTTTACATCATATCAGGACTCATTTAATGGCAGTAAATTAGTAGCAATAATAATCTTTAAATCTCACGAATATTTTGCTAAATACCATATTTTAATGGTCAATCATCTTTTTAAGTATAATAATGTACCATACAAAAAAGTGATAAATAGTATTTTGAAATCACTTACACAAAAACAAATAAAACCGCAAAAGCGTAGTATTAATACGATTTTGCGAAATTTTATAATCTAATTTTTATTATTAAGATTTACTTTCTTACTATTTTTTACTGTTCTAAGAAGTAATTTTACAAATTCATTTGACAATAGAATAGTCGATGCGAATAATATTATCTTTATCCACATATCAAACCCTAGTGACACTGAATTGAAGAAACTTTGGAATACTTGGGTAAATATTATTTGAATCACCCCTGTCACAACTATTACTTGTAATGCTAATTTATTTTTAAATAGATTTGGTATTGTACTGTTTAATCCAAATTCTCTACAATTTAATGCATTAAAAAGAGCACTGAATGCAAATAATGAAAATATAACTGTACCTTGTTCTTCTGGAGTTGCTCCCAATATATTAAAAGCTGATTGTGTAAATACAATTGTAATCATAAGTATAGCATTTATAATAATATTAACAGACATAGACCTAGCTATTATTCCAGAATGTCTATTTATTGGCTTTCTTTTCAATACATAATCTCTAACAGGTTCTAATCCTAATGCAAGAGCTGGAGGACCATCCATTATTATATTTACCCATAATAATTGTATTGTAGTAAATGGCATATCTTTACCAGTAAGTTGAGATATTATAGCAATTATAAATGCTACTATATTTACAGTAAGCTGGAACTGTATAAATCTTTGGAAGTTTTCATAAATACCTCTTCCCCATTTTATTCCCTCTACTATTGTACTAAAACTATCATCAGTCAATATTATATCTGCTGCATTTTTAGATACTTCTGTACCTGAGATTCCCATAGCGATACCAACATCTGCTTGACTAAGAGCTGGAGCATCATTTATACCATCACCTGTTACGGCTACAACCTCACCACTTTTTTGAAGTGCAGAAACTATTCTCATCTTTGTATCTGGTTTACTTCTTGCGACAATAGATATTCCTTTTATTTCTTCTCTTAACTCTTCATCTGTCAGTACATCTATATAGGTTGCTTCAACTGCCTTTTTACCATCATTTAATAATCCTAATTCATCTCCAATAGCAGTTGCTGTATTGATATTATCCCCTGTAAGCATTTTTACATCTACACCTGCATTAAATGCCTTATCAATAGACTCTTTAACACCTGCTCTCAATGGGTCTACTATTCCTACAAAGCCACTAAATACTAAATTTTCTTCCTTCTCATACCCTCTTGGATTTCCGATTAAATTCAATTCTCCTTCTGAAGTTATTGCAACTTCTGTTCTAGATTTAGTCATCTTTTTATAAGCAAACCCCAATGTTCTCATAGATTTAATTTGTAGTTTTTTAATTTCATCGAGAATACCTTTTTCTATTTTAGGAGTTATTGGGACAATACTTTTTCCTTGTTGTACATAAGAACATTTCTTTAATAATACTTCTGGAGCTCCTTTTGAAAGTAGTATATCCGAATCCTCTTGACGAATTAATGTTGACATTTTTTTTTCTTCTGAACTAAAGGGGATTTGTGATATTAAATAAGTTTGTTTTCTCATTTCATTATAATTTTTATCGTTATGATATAAAAGTAATGCACACTCTGTTGCACTTCCAATATATTTAAATGAATTGTCTCCCTTTTCTATATCAGCTGTTGAATTCACTATACAGTTTTGTTCAAAATAACTATTACTTTGATATTCTCCACTACTTATATACTTACCATCAACATATGCTACTTCTACCATCATCTTATTTTGTGTCAAAGTACCTGTCTTATCAGAACATATTACAGAGACAGAACCTATAGTTTCACAGGCTTCTTTCTTTGTTACTAATGCATTTATCTTTGCCATCTTTTGCATTGTTATGGCTAAAGTAATATTTATCATAGTTGGTAAACCTTCTGGTACTGTTGCAACTATTAAAGCAATACAAACCATATATGCATTTTTAGCAGGCTCTAATGATTGTAAAAAAGATAAAATACTGCTTGTATCCAAAATTAGCATACCTCTTCTTTGCATTTGTATAATCATAAACATACATAATAATGTAGCTATTACACCTGATATACCTGCTATTTTAGCACCTAACTTACCTAATTTAATTTGAAGTGGAGTTTGCTGGTCATCATTTGATAAGTTCTGTGCTATCTTACCCATCTCTGTCTTATCACCAATATGAGTAACAACCATTATCCCTCTACCATATGCTACAAGAGTTCCCCCAAATACCATATTGATTTGTTTTGCGGGTATTGTATCTTGTTCAATTATTTCTGTTTTAGAATAAACTACCTCCATATCTAATATAGCATCAGCATTTTTAGCTACATCATCAGATTCGCCTGTTAACATATCTTCTCTAAGCTTTAGATTTATAGATTGTATAAGCCTTCCATCTGCTGGTATCATATCTCCTGTTTCTATATATACAATATCTCCTGGTACTAAATCATTTTTTGATATTTTAACTATCTTTCCATTTCTAAGTACCTTTACCTCTATATTCTCTGTTAATTTTGATAGAGCATGAGCAGCTTTTTTAGATTTCCCTTCAGTTATTATACCTATGGAAATACCAATAAAGATAGCTCCTAAAATACCTAATGCATCATGCAATTCTCCCACAAATGAGCTTATTACTGCTGCTCCTATAAGAATTAATATCATAGGTTCTGTCAGACTTTCCCCCAACTCGTCCCAAAATGTTCGTCCTTCTTTTATCGTAAATTCATTTAATCCATATCTAAGCTTCCTCTCTTCTACCTCATTATCAGCAAGTCCAACTTCTGGATTTGTCTTTAAGTATTTTAAGACTTCTTTGGTAGGTTTATTATAATACCTCATAACTTTATCCCCCTTGTTAATTATCTATAGAGAATTATATGCTTATGATAGCTTGTATATTACTTTTCAAAAAAAATAAGGAGTTGTCTAAAAATTGATTTTTTTCTAATCAAATTTTAAGTTCAACTCCTCTGTTGAATTTTTATAAGCTATTTTTTACTACTTCTTTTTTAATTAATATTCTAGATTTTAATATTTAAGAAATTTGAGTACAAGAGGTAAAGCATATGTATTTTAAATAAAATTAATTTATCATTACACTAAAAAATTACTTTTTATAATAGCTAAATCCTTCACTTGCCATATAGCAAGCAACTAGATGATTCTGTTTATGTTCAAATAATTCAGGCATTTCTTTTCTACAATATTCTGCTGATACTGGACAACGCTCCACAAAAGGACATCCTTTTTCAGAATTCGAAAAAATTTTGACTTCGTCTTGTACATCTACTTCTTCATGTAGTATATTTCTGCTATTCGGATTTGGAGTCAAAACTGCACGCAAAAGCATCTGTGTATATGGATGTAAAGGTGTATTGTAAACCGCCTCAGCATTTCCAGTTTCCACGATTCTACCAGCATACATCACAGCAATCCTATCAGAAATATAACGTACCATGCTTAAGTCATGTGAAATAAATAGATAAGTAAGACCAAACTCCATCTTTAACTTATATAAAAGATTTATAATCTGACTCTGAATAGAATTATCCAGTGCTGACACTGGTTCATCACATATAATAAAATCTGGCTGAACCACGAGTGCACGTGCAATACTAATTCTTTGTCTTTGCCCTCCTGAAAACTCATGTGGGAAACGTCCTGCGTGTTCTCTCAAAAGCCCAGTCATTTCTAACAATTCATATACTTTTTGTGTTCTTGTATTTTTATCCAACATCCCATGAACCTTCAAATTTTCTGCAATAATAGATTCTACTGTCATATGTGGTTCTAAAGACATATATGGGTCCTGAAATATCATTTGTGTATGTTGTGCAAATGCCTTTCTTCTACTTTGTCTATGTAGTTCTAACTTTTTGCCTTGAAATAATATTTCACCTTCGCTTGATGGATATACACCCATAATAACTCTTGCAAGAGTTGATTTTCCACAACCAGATTCTCCAACAAGCCCTAGAGTTTCACCTTTATAAATAGTTAGGTTCACATGATTGACAGCAATATTTTTGCGCTTTCTTCCTAGAGGGAAGCTCTTGGATACATTATTTAATTCAAGTAATTTTTCCATCATCCAATTCCTCCTTTGGAAAACTTTCATGCAGACGCCAACAAGAAGCACTGTGACTATTTGAAACCTCAAATAAAGGTGGCTCTTCTCTCAAACAAATCTTCATACAATATGGACACCTCTTTGAAAAAGAACAACCGACTGGCAAATCAGATAAGTTTGGTGGACTTCCCAATATAGATATGCGTTCCCCTATACCACCTGATGTAGGAAGTGTTCTTAACAGTGCCTGTGTATATGGGTGTGTTGCTCTATTAAAAAGTTCTTTCACACCACTTTCTTCCACAATTTTTCCAGCATACATCACTGCTACACGGTCTGCCAAGTTTGCTACAACACCAAAATCATGAGTAATCAAAAGTACAGCTGTTCCCATCTCTTTTCTAATTTTAGCAATCAATTTCAAGATTTGCAGTTGTGTAGTAACATCAAGAGCTGTTGTTGGTTCGTCTGCAATAAGTAGTTTAGGATTGCATGCCAAAGCCATAGCAATCATTACACGTTGTTGCATACCTCCTGAAAATTGATGAGGGTACTGTTCTGCTTGTAGTTCAGCATTTGGTATCTGTACCATTTCAAGTAATCTAACTGCCTCTTTCTTACAATCAGATGATGACATTTTCTCTTTTCTATATAGTGACTCTGTAATCTGCTTACCTATTTTCATTGTAGGATTCAAACAGGTCAAAGGGTCTTGAAAAATCATACTTGCTAAAGTACCTCTTATTCGTTCCATCTCTTTTTCTGATGCATTCAAAATATCAAAATTGAGAAGTTTCAATTCCTCAGCCATAATTTTAGCTGGTGGTGAAGGATTTAGTTGCAAAATTGACTGTGCCATTACACTTTTACCACAACCACTTTCACCCACTAACGCAAGAATCTCGCCACTGTTCATGGAAAGCGATACACCTCGAACTGCATTTACTGTTCCTTCGTACATATCAAAAGATACATTTAATTCCTTAATTCTTAGAATGTCGTCCATAATAAGCAGACCTCCTTAATCTAGGATTTAGAGCATCTTGAAGTTGGTCTCCCAAGAGATTGAAAGAAAGCATTATCAGACAAATAAATAATCCTGGCACTACAAGCCTTGCTGGATAAGTCTGAAAAACAGCAACACCTTCATTTGCCATAATTCCCAATGATGGATATGGTGGTGGAACTCCCATTCCCAACATTGATAAGAATGCTTCTGTAAATATAATTCCTGGAATGCTCAATGTCATGTGTACAATTATAATACCTAACATATTAGGAATTAAGTGGAAGAAAATAATCCGTCCCATACTTGCTCCCATAATTTTTGCAGCAATTATAAATTCTCTCCCCATAAGAGAAACCACCTGTCCTCTTACCAATCGTGCCATACTAGTCCATCCTACAAGGGTATAGGCAATAATCAAAGTTCCAATTCCCTGTGGAAGCACTGCCATAAGTAAAAGAACAACAACAAGGTATGGAATTCCACTAATGATTTCCAATGTACGCATCATTACATTGTCAACCATACCACCTATATATCCAGAAATACTACCATATACTACTCCTACTATGCAGTCTATGATAGCTACCACCCCTGCTACTAGAAGTGATACTCGTGTCCCATACCAGATACGTACAAAAATATCACGCCCAAGATTATCTGTACCAAAGATATGAGTAAAACCACTACTTATATCTTTACTAAAAAAGGGGTTATTTGCATATGCCACATTCTGAGATGAAAAATCAAAATTACAAAATATTGGAAAAAATACTGAACCTATCATAAGAATAAGTATCATTATAAATGATACTACTGCAATTTTATTGTGGCGTAGTATGGATATGGTCTCCCTTGCAAAACTCATAGAGGGATACACCTGTTCGTTATTAGTCATATCTGAATTACAGCCATCAATAGATGAAAAATCTTCATGAACAAGTACTCTTTTACTACTATCTATTTTCCTCACCTCCTAATCTCACGCGAGGGTCTATACAGCTGTTCAAAATATCCACGATTAGATTACACAACACAAGAAACATACCAAAAAATAATGTTGTTCCTATAATCACTGGATAGTCATTGGCCTGTACTGAGTCCACAAAGTATTTTCCAAGACCTGGAATAGAAAATACATATTCTACAGCAAATGTCCCAGTCAACAGAACTGCTGTCATAGGACCAAGAACTGTTATCACTGGCATTAATGCATTGCGTAGACAATGATGAAGGATAATATCTTTTTTCTTGATTCCTTTCACTTTTGCTGTACGAATATAATCCTGCCCAAGTACATCAAGCATACTAGAACGCATTAATCTTCCAATACTTGCCATAGAGCCAAAAGCTAGCGCAAATGCAGGTAAAATCTTGCTATTTTCACTCCCCCATCCTATAATTGCAAAAAAATGGATACCAGTAAATTGAAACAACACAATTCCAAAAAAATACTGCAACAAAGCACCAATAATAAATGATGGAACAGACACCCCAAGAAGCACCAAAATCATCATCAATGTGTCCCACTTTGTCCTATGCTTCAAAGCAGCTGTAATACCTGACAAAAATCCCAAAATGATTGCAAAAATCAAAGCCCGTATTCCCAGTTCTAAAGAAACTGGGAATGCCTGGGCTATAATATCTGTGACTTGACGACCAGAAACAATTGAAGAACCAAAATCTCCATGTATCAAATTATTCACATATATTCTGTACTGCTCTAATACAGGTTTATCTAGACCATATTTTGTGGCTAAAGAAGCTTTTATCTCAGAATTAATTACCTTAAGTCCAGAAAAAGGGTCTCCTGGAAGCATCTGCATCAGTAAAAATGTAATGGAAATCAAAACCCATACAGTAAGTACCGCATAAATAAGTCGCTTAGCGATATACCTCATTTGTAAAGACATCTTGTCTGCTCCTGTCATGTTTTTTATTTACTTAATATGTGCATTTAAAACGTTAAAGAATTGAAATGGTGTACGTACTAGACCAACTAGTTTTTTAGAAACTGCATAAGTAGTACATGTAAAATACATCGGTCCTATAACCATATCATCCATTAGAATTTTTTCTGCCTGTATCAGTATCTCTTGACGCTTTTTAGAATCACTCTCATGAGTTGAATCCTCAATCAACTTATCATACTTTGGATTGGAATACTTTCCATAATTGTTCATATTTTCTGTTGTATAGTTCTCCAAAAATGTAATTGCATCATTCTCAGAAGGACCCCAAGCATCCACTGCAAAACTATAATCACCATTTCTTTTTGCTTCAGACAAAGCTTTGACTGCTGTAGATTTCAGTTCTACATCCAGTCCAAGATTTTCTTTCCATTGTTGTTGCAAGTAGGCAGCCTGATTCTGATTATATGTTGTATCTGATGTCCAAAATACAAGTTTAATATCTTTCTTTTCTATCCCAAGTTCTTGAAGTGCCTTATCAAGGAATTCCCTTGCCTTATCTTTGTCATACTTAAATAAGCTACCACGTTTTTCTGCATAACTTTTACCATCAACACCTTTTATAACACCTGGTACAAGACCATTGGCTGCTATAGAACCATCATTAATTACATTATTAAGTAGACTTTGTACATCAATAGAATAGGCAAGTGCTTTTCTTAGGTTTATGTTAGAAAGATACTCATTTTGTGTATTAAAGCTTAAATACCAAGAGCCTCCATCTATATAGGATTGAATAGTATCTTTACTTTTGTCTCCCACGAGTTTAATTTGTTCGTTATATAGGTTACAAAGGTCAATTTCTCCAGCAGTAAATGCATTCAAACTTGTATTTGCATCTCCTATCATAACCAACTTAACTTTAGGAATATTAATTTCTGATGCATTATAATATTCTTCAGCTTTCTCCATTGTAATATGGTCATCATGAACCCATTCTGTTATTTTATATGCACCATTTGTTACCATTTTATCGGCCTCTTTAGCGTACTGTTTATCACCAATTGCCTTATAAGCCTTTTTATTTATTGGCAAAAAATATGGCTGTGACAAATAAAACAAGCCATTAGTCATTGGATGAGACCATTGAATTTCTAATGTATAATCATCTAATACTTTTAACCCAAGCTGTGATTCGTCAATCTCACCCTTATAAAATGCTTCTCCATTTTTAATATTCTTGTATATATACGAAGCAAATATACTTCCAGTAGAAGGCGTCATCTGTGTCACCCAGGAATAGTAAAAATCATTCGCGGTTACTGGGTCTCCATTTGACCATTTTGCATCTTTTCTTAGATGCATTGTATAAATAGTGTTCGCATCATTTATATCCCAACGTTCTGCTAAATCAGCCACTGGCTCATCCTTCTCATTCAACTTTGTGAATCCAGCCATGCAATGATAGAGAATACTTTGTGCAATAGTATCACTCATTCTCATTGGATTCAATTCTGTTGGCTCAGATGTAACATTTAACGTTACCATTTCTTTTCCTTGAGTCCCCTGAAAAACTGAGCCTTTTGTTGCATCTCCTTGAGTAGGTGTGGAACATGCCACCAAATTTAGTGCAAGTATAGCTACTACTAATAATGTTATAATTTTTTTGTATCTCATATTTTTCTCCCTCTAAATAATTAATTCATATAATTCCTAACAATCATCCTGCACATCCAATATCATATTAAATGAATCAATTGACATAGGTTTATAATAATAATAACCTTGAACCATATCACATCTATACTCTTTTAAAAACTCTATATGTTCTTTAGATTCTACGCCTTCAGCAATCACTTTCATATTTAAAGAATGAATTAAATCTATAATAGTCTTTATTACTAGACTACTATTGCCATTTAAGTTATTTAAAAAAAACTGACGGTCCATCTTGATAATATCAAAATGAGCATTAAGTAATACATTAAAAGAAGAATAACCATCTCCAAAATCATCTAGTGAACATGTAAACCCATATTCTTTGAAATCAGATACTACTTTTTTTAAACGTTCAGTATCATTTAAAGAAATTGATTCCATAAATTCAATTTCAATATAGTGCTTTGGAATATCATATTTTTCAAACACATCAATGTAATTTTGAACAATCCCTGGGTCATAAAAATGTGACTTTGAAATATTAAAACTAATTGGCACAACTTTCTGATTGTTTTTTATTCTTGTATCCAAGTACTGACACATTTGTTCAAAAGTATCAATATCAATTAATTTAATGTAGCCATTTTGGTTTAAAATAGGCAGAAATTTATATAATGGGATGCTGTTTCCATCTTTATCAAACCAACGAAGTAATGCCTCTGCACCTATAACCTTTCCATTTATTAGACTGATTTTGGGCTGTAAGTACGTGACAAATTCATAACCTTTATATGCATCTGCTGTCTCTATTTCCAGTTTCATACGGTCCATATAACTATTATAAAAAGAATCACCATAAAGTTCTATACAAGAACTTCTATTAAGTAAAGCTTCACTTTCTTTCCTACACAAATTCGCATAATTTAGTGCATCATAAAATGAGACTTCTGGGTTAATAATCACATAAATACCCATAGACATAAAAAGATTTCTATAAATCCGCTCATCATCTATACGATATAATATGTCAATTAGTGGTATCAATCGTTCATATATAAGATAGTTAGAATCATCACACCTTACTAAAAAAGCAAAGTTATCCGCATATAAATATGCAGCGTACTCCTTTTCTTCTAAAAATGTGGTTATTTTTTGAAAAACCAATGTCAGGATTTCATCACCTGCTTTACTTCCATACTTTGTATTAAAATAGCGAAAATTTTTAATGTTCAAGTGTATTAAAGCATATCTTTCATCACTACCTTTTATCCTACAATATTTTTCCAAAATATATGAAGTATCATACATATCACGCTTTAAGGTGCTATTATTTTCCGTTTCCATTACGATTGGCTCCTTTGTTTATAAATTGTATATACATTTCTTCCCTTCTTTTTGGATTGGTATAAGGCTAAATCAGCATTTTTAATAAGAGTTAATTCATCACAACCATGCATATGTATCTCATTATATATCCCAAAAGATAAAGTGAGCTGTTTGGAATTTTTACTTTTTAAATGTACAATATTTTTGTCTCTCAGCTCTTTTTGAACTGATTCAACAAATGTAATAATTTCATCATCACTTCTATCAACAAATATACAGGTGAATTCATCTCCTCCATATCGTGCAGCAAAAGCATTGTTTGGTAAGTTCTTCTTTAATAAAGTAGTAACTTCTTTTATTGCCTCATCACCTTTTAAATGACCATAGTAATCATTATATTCTTTGAAAAAATCGATATCAACCATAACATATCCAATGGATAAAACCTCATCATCTTGGATTAATTTACTTATAAGTTTACTACAGTATCTTCGATTATAAATTTTTGTAAGTTCATCTATATCTGCTACTGTTTGTAGACTAACTTGCTTTTCCAACATAAGATTCTGTTCTTTTTCTCTTTCATAGAGAGAAAGAAGACTTTTGAAGCTTTCGCCCATTGATATCTTACTGTCCATTTCTCCTTTTAATATGGTTTCATAAAAAGTTTCATAAAGTTCATCAGTTTCATGCCCAAATAGAATTGAATATTGAACATGTAATTTTTGAATTTGTATCATTATATTTTGATTCGTATTTTTATACAATGTGTCTAATTGGTTTAAGCACCATGCTGCATCTTCTTCTCTTTTCAACAAAAGCAAAAATTCCATTAAATATAAATAAATGGATTTCAGTAAAAACGCTTCTTCCTTATTTTTAATCAACTTATTTATCAAACTATCTATTTTATGTAACGCTTCTGTTTCCTTATTTTCTAATAATAAAAGACGTATTTCTCCTTCCATAAATAATAAAGGTAAAATGCCAACTTCACATTTTACGCTTAAACATTTTTCATGATACTTCAGGGCTTTATCTAATTCTCCTTGAACACAAGAAAGGTGTAATAGATTCACAAGTATAGACTTGTAATAAAAAAGCACACTTTTTATAGGAATATATTTTATAACATCTAATGCTTTTGTATAGAATTGCTCTGCAATTTTATATACACCACTTGTGTAAAATATATCAGCAATATTGTTATAGAAAATAGCACATGATTTTTTATCTTTAATTTTATAAGCAATTTGGATTCCTTCTAAATATATAGTAAGAGCTGCTATTTCGTCACAAATAGTAACATTTCGCAAGCCCTCTATTTTAAAATATTCAATTAAAACATCAAAATAATTTTTATTCTCAGCAATTTCTCTTGCCTTCTCTGAATGAAAATTATAAGCATCTACATCCCATTTCATTTGAAAATATTGTGCCAAATACACATGAGCCAATGCTTGTCCATAGAAGTAGTTTAACTGTTCTGATATCATTAGTAACCTATCACAATCGTGTTTATTAAACCTAGAATTATGCTCAAAACGACACTGAATTCGATCAATCAGCAATTGAATTTGTTCAAGTGCTACATTATAGTTATTCATTATGCACCTCTTCCATAGCAATTATTGATTTAGCATTATTTCTACCATTATTCTTTACATCATATAGTGCTTTATCTACTTCATCAAATAAATTAAGTACATCAACTTTAGTTGAAACTGTCTTATTACCATATCCAATTGACAATGTTATTATTTTTTCACATCGTGAATGTATATGTTCAAGACTTTTTTCTTTTATTGCTTCTTTTACTTGATTAACATATTCAGCCATTTGTTCAAAATTCAAATCCCAGCTAAGACAAACAAATTCATCACCACCATAGCGAAAGACTGCCATTTGTTCATTTGCCTTTTCTTTCAAGCTACTTGCTACTTGTTTTAATATTTCATCACCTTCCAAATGACCATAATAATCATTGTATTCTTTAAAGTAATCAATATCAAATATTGCAAGACCAATATTAGTATATCTATTACTATTGAGAATTTCATCTTGCTTAATATTAAAATAATAACGATTGTATACATTAGTCAATTCATCATAATTTACAAGGTCATATAATTCTTCTAATACTTTTTTTGATTGAGTATACTTAGTATAAGTGTCATTCAATTCAATTTTTGCACGTAAACCTTCTACTTTTAATAGATTTACTTGATTCTGTGCTTTTAAATATAAATCATAATACTCGTGGTAATGGTAATATAATTCTTTTTTTGTCTCAAATTTCTGTGAATACTTAATATTCAATTTACATAATTTCAATAAAGGCTCTGGTTCATCTTCTTTTATTAGCTCTTGTAAGGATTGTAATAATTCACTTGATTTTACTTTGTTTTTGATAGATATCATTGCTTCTAATGCATTCATCAAAAATTCTATGAGATAAACACGATTTGGAAAAGTCATAAGTCCATCATTCTGCATTTCCTGTAGATAATATAAACTCTTTTCTTGATTCTGTATCTCTGCATAATAAAGCAAATATGCATAATCAACATATATTTTTAAATCTTTCTCTTCGAAGGGAAGTAAACTCAATTCTTCAATAGTTGATTTCATCAATTCAAGCTTACCTAATTTTAAATATATATTAATGAAATTAATTAACAGCATTCGCAGAAAACGTGGCTTCGTATCTGGCAAAGAACGCAATACTTCCATTGATTTATCTAAATAGAACAGTGCTTCATCATATAATTCATAGTCCAAATAATAAGCACTAATATTCCCATAATTTATACCAATGCGATGTCTGATGTCTAATCTTTCAGAAACATCCAATGCTTTTAAAGTGTATCTAAATGCAGACTGTTTATCATATGAATTTAAAGAAAGTAAACTACACAGTGCATAAAATTTTTCTAATAATTCACTTGGATTCTTTTCATTAATATACTCTTGTGCATACTCCAACTCTTTTGATACGCATTTCATATTTGATTCCACATAGAAATAATAATCGGCACGCCATACATGTCCAAAAGCCACACTTTGCCAATCTTTACTTTCTTTTGAAATCGAAATCAGTTTATCACAAATCCCACAAATAACATCATCGTTCACATTAATGTTTTCATGTATTTTTCTCTTTAATTCCTCAATTTCACACAAAACGTAGTTTTCAATCATGGCATTACTCCAAATTTATTTTTTACAACATTATAACACACAAGTGCGGCTTTCCACAATGAGATCTACATTTGTGTATCATAAGTATTAAATAGACTATACTGCTGTCCATTGTTGGCAATAACATACCTATTTTCCTCTTATATCAATGGTTCACAGTTTTTTAAGATTTTAAATAAACTTTCATTTAAATTATTACATAGATTAGGAGTTCTTAGAGATTCCATTTTCTATTTTTCTACAAAAAAAGGAGATGATTCAAAGTTTTATTTTGAGGCATCTCCTTATAATAATTATATATTATTGGGTTTTATGTTATAGGCTTTATAGGTTGTGAGCTATATAAATCAATATACTTAATCTTCAAAATATCCTTCTGGATATAATGGGAATTTAGCTATAAGTTCCTGAGCTTCTACCCTACATTCATCTAATACTTCTTTATTATCAATATTTTCTGCTACCTTATTCATTATTCCTGCTATTTGCACAACTTCTTTTTCTTTAAGACCTCTTTGAGATATTGATGTAAGACCGATACGAACGCCACTAGTTACAAATGGTGATTGTGGGTCATCAGGTATAACATTTTTATTAACCGTTATTCCTACATATTCAAGAGCCTTTTCAAACTGCTTTCCTGTCAAATTTTTACTTCTTAAATCAACCATTACTATATGATTATCAGTTCCACCACTTACTATACTAAATCCGTGAGAAATAAGTTCAGCTGCCAAAGTTTTAGCATTTACTACTACTTGCTCCATTATTTTACGAAACTCATCTGTCCCTAAATACAATAGCGAAAACGTTTTCGCTGCAACTGTGTTAAGATGTATAGAACCTAATGTTCCTGGGAAAACACCTTTATCAAGTTTCTTTGCATGTTCAGCTTTACAAAGCACAATACCACTTCTTGGTCCACAGAAAGTTTTTGTTGTAGATGAAGAAACAAAATCTGCATAAGGTACAGGACTAGGTATTACTTTTGCTGCCACCAAACCTGCAACATGAGCCATATCTACCATAAAATAAGCTCCTACTTCTTTTGCAACATTTGATATTCTTTCATAATCTATCAATCTTGGATATGAACTCGCTCCTGCAATTATAAGTTTTGGTTTACACTCTTTTGCCTTCGCTTCAAGAGCATCATAATCTATACGACCAGTATTTGAATCTACACCATAAAATTCATATTTATAAATATCATGTAAGAAGTTTACTGTACTACCATGTGTTAAGTGTCCCCCTTGGTCAAGACGCATACTTAAAACAGTATCATTTGGCTTTAATATTGCTGAATATACACAATAGTTAGCTGTAGAACCTGAGTAAGGCTGTACATTTACATGTTCTGCTCCAAATATTTCTTTTGCACGTTTTATTGCTAGATTTTCAAGTTTATCTGCTTCTTCAGAACCTGCTTGGAAACGTGCTCCTGGATAACCTTCTTCTGTTTTATTTGTAAATACACATCCACTTAATTCAAGTACTTCTGTTGGTGCTGTACTTTCAGAAGCTATCATCTCGATATTATGCTCTTGTCTAACCAATTCACCAGCTACAATTTCGTATAACTCTGGGTCTGAAATTCTTGTTGTTTTTAACATAATAACACCTCTTCTTAATTTAATTATTTTTATAAATTTAATTAATTTTTATTTATATTTATATTCTACTATAATATTTTAATTAATTATATTATCAAAATTTGCAATTTATTTAACTATTTTGACTTTTTTATAATTTGTATTACAATAAGAAATTTTCTCAACTATCAATTATCCTAACTATATTTATTCCTGACTTTGAGTTGATTTTTCTCTACATGTAATTGCCCTATATACCATGCAAACTAAAATTAAAAGTCCCATATAACCTGTGTATGGATATAAAATATTTACTAGCTTACCAAATGGTAAAAAGCCACCAATACAAGCCAAAATAGCTACTACTGTTGTAACTAATTTAAATTTAGGGTGTTTGTCTTCAACAATTCTATTAGTCACAGACCATAAAAGTGGAACAGCAGTTGTATAGATACCTAATATAAGTGCAACTGAGAAACATACACCTACAATAGGAGATATATTATCTGCTAGATAAAGGGATGGTATCTCTTTCATATACAGGTTACCTATATCTGAAATCATAGCTAGATACATAACTATACCAGCAGTCATAAAAACTACACCACCTAATAATCCTCCCCAGAAAGCATCTTTTTTATTTTCAACAGAAGCTCCCATACCTGTTAAAAATACAATCATTACAATTATATTTAATGTATTGTAAATTACACCTGAAACTATTGGGCTTCCTGATGCTTTTGTAACTTCAATATTTTTCATTGCCTCTCCAACAACAGGTAATCCATCTAAGTGCTTAAATAAACTTATTAATCCAACTGCAATAGTAAATACTGCTATTACTGGTCCAATGCGCCCAAGTATATTTACTAATTTTTCAAGACCCATGGATACTGTGATTAGTGTAGCAATAGACATTAATACCCTTCCTAAATAAGGATTTATTCCATAATATTCAGTTAAAGTTGAACCAGCACCTGAAATCATTACTATCAGAATTCCAAATAAAAATATTGGACTAAACCATTCATAAAATTTTCCTAGAATCTTTCCACAATAAAAAGTGTAAATTCTTGTTGGCTCTTTAAGTTTTAACTCTCTCCCCCTTGTTATGACTTCAACACCAAGAAATGAGAATAGTACCATCGATATTAATGCTCCAATCAATCCCATATATCCTTGGGATGCAAAAAATTGGAGTATTTCTTGACCAGTCGCAAATCCTGAACCTATTGCTGTTGCTAAATAAGCACCTGCAATACAGATAACATTTTTAATATTTACTTTGTCTGACATATCAACTTACCTCCATTATAAAGTTACCTTCTTTAACAAATATAAATTTACAGCGAACTTAAATGAATATTCTGTCTTTTTGGAATAATATTTAATTCACTTTTTTTATTTTGTATATTTTTTAATTTTTATTTATATATATTTTTTTATATATATAGGTACATCTTTTATAAGGTTCAATGTTATTAAATATGTTTAAAGCGCTTTAATTTTTGTTATTAATTAAAGTATACTTATCCAGACATTTTCAAACAATTATCTATATTGACTTTTTATTTATCAATTTCAATTTTTAATATTCAATTTATAAACTTTGGGTGTCATCCCTTTTTCTATCTTAAAATTCTTATAAAAGTTATTTAGACTGTTATATCCAACTATTTCCGCAATCTCATTTATACTTTTTTTTGTATTTTCAAGCAATTCTATAGATTTTTCTATTCGTATATGATTTAAATATGATATAAAGGTAGTATTCAAATTACTTTTAAAAATCCTAGATATATTGGATGGATTAGTTAAAAATAATTTAGCACAATCATTTAATTTTAAATCCTCACTATAATTTAAATTTATATACTCTAGTATTTCATTTAACAAATCATTGCTAGTATACTGATAACCAATAATCTTTTCTACAGACCTAGTAAACTCCTTCAAGTCTAGTGGTTTAAGAAGTATATCTTTTACATTTAATCTTAAAGCTTTTTGGGCATATTCAAAATAATCAAAGGCAGTTATTACTACAAATTTTATTTTTTTAGATATGTGAGATGTTCTTTCTATTACTTCCAACCCATTATATATCGGCATCTGAATGTCTATAAATACTATATCTGGCTCTAAACTAATTATCTTTTCTACTGCTTCGTCACCAGAAGTTGCTCTCCCAACAATTTCTATTGGCATATCTTTCATCTCTATAAAATGTGTTATTATTTTTAAAACAGCTTCTTCATCATCTATTATTAGTGCTCTTCTCATGAGAATTCCTCCCTTTTAGCTTAATGATGTACAAAAAAGTAAGATGTAAAAAATAATATAGAAACATCTAATATATTTCTTTATACTGATAAAACTTATTAATTTTATCTAAGTTTTATACATATTCTTTATTCATTTTCAAGAGGGATTTTAATAATTATATAAGTACCTTCTTTACTATTTGATTTAATATTCATCTCAAAATCACTTCCATAAGCAGATGTGAACTTTGTATATATTAAAGATAGACCATGACCATTATTACTATGAATACCTGTTTTCACTTTTTCAATAGTACCTTCATCCAAAATAGTTCCATTATTACAGATTTTTATAACAGCATACTGACAATCTACACTTGCAACTATTTTAATTTGCTTTTCTTTATCAATATCTCTAAAACCATGTGTAAAAGCATTCTCTACAATAGGTTGAATAAAATTGAAAGGTACAGAAATCTTATATAACTCTTTTGGAATAACATATTCAACTTTTAATGCATTACCATAACGTAACTTTTGCAAATTTAAATAATTTTTAATATATAATATTTCAGCTTCTAATTCTACAAATCTTAAATCCGACCTCATTGTATATCTAAACATTTTAGACAAATCTATTATTGCACTATATAAATCATAGCAACCATCATCAAGTGCTATACTTGCCATTGAATTTAAAGTATTAAATAAAAAATGATGATTTATTCTCAAATTAGTAACCGTATCCTGTGCTACCTTTAGATTCATTTCAAGTTGTTCTCCATAGTGATATGTTCTTGCAATAGTTTGTTCTTTCTCTTGTAAATCTTTTCTTATATCATTAAATGAACAAAAATTTATTATGTTTTTAGATATTTGCTTTAATAATCTTTTTATGCTTCTAGCAGCACCTTCTGGAATATCATATAAATTACTATGAGTAGTATCTAGATTTAAATCAGATAACAATACATATCCTCCTCGAATAACTCCAATACTATTGTTCTTGTATAATATTGGAATATTATATATAGTTATCCCATACTTACATATGAATTGATTGCTACTTTTTTGATTCATACAATCGCAATTTTTAGGAAACTTCATAGGGTTACACTTTTCAAAACAAAATAATGGAAAATATGGATTTTTTAAAACTATGTTCCAAGAATCATCATATATAATCAGTGGAATTTTAAATGGATCAATAAACTGACCACGAATTGATTCTACTGCTGCATATAAATTTAAAGTACTTTCACTATAATTTATTAAGGTCTTTTTTAAATCACTATTAGGATTGATTTCTATAACTTCACTTTCTCCTATATTTCCTACATTATTTGAAACAATAAGTTCTTTTATTGGTCCATCTCCTGTATTTATAGACTCATGTGTGCTACCAGATTCTATGTAAAAAATCATACCTTGCGAAAATGGCTTCCAAACTCCATTTATAATATATAACCCTTCTCCTTCTAAAATATATATCATCTGTTCTTGACCATAATGAACATGATTAAAATGTTTTTTACCTGGCATAGTAACTGCAATATATATATTCATAGCTTGTTTTGGGTTATTCTCATCATAAGTATGTTTCCATTCAATATATCCCCACTCAGTATTTTGAATCTTCATAAAAAAACCCTTTCTGTTTATAGATTATTTATATTCATTTACCCTTAAATAAATTATCAAATAAAAATGTGCACATACTCTTTCATATGATAGCTATACTATATCAATATTCATTAGTTTGTACACATTATTATATTAATTATTATTTTTTAATTATTTATAGCTTACTTTATTATTTAAAAATATATATTTTAATTGTTATTTAATAACAGAAACACCCATATATGGTCTTAAAGCTTCTGGAACTATTACAGAGCCATCTGCTTGTTGGTAATTTTCCAATATAGCTGCTACACTTCTTCCAATAGCCAGTCCAGAACCATTTAATGTATGTACATATTCAGCTTTAGAATTTTTGTCTCTTTTAAATCTTATTCCAGCTCTTCTAGCTTGAAAATCTTCACAGTTTGAACAAGATGAAATTTCAACATATCTGTTATAACTTGGCATCCAAACTTCTACATCATATTTAAAAGAAGCTGTAAATCCTAAGTCACCTGTACATATTTTTACTACTCTATATGGTAAATTTAATAATTGTAGCATAGTCTCAGCATTATTAGTTAATTTTTCTAATTCATTGTAAGATTCTTCTGGAGCTACTATTTTTACCATTTCTACTTTATTAAATTGATGTTGTCTTACCAAACCTCTTGTATCCCTTCCAGCAGAACCAGCTTCTGACCTAAAACAAGGAGTATATGCTGTATAATTTATTGGTAGTTGCTCAAATTTAAGTATTTCATTAGCATGTATATTAGTTAAAGGAACTTCTGATGTTGGAATTAAAAAGTAATCTAATCCTTCTATTTTGAACATATCCTCTTCAAACTTAGGTAGTTGTCCTGTACCCAAAAAACTATTTCTATTTGCCATAAATGGTGGAATAATTTCTGTGTATCCATTTACTGTTGTATTTGTATCTAGATAAAAATTTAATAATGCCCTTTCTAATCTAGCTCCTAATCCCTTATAAAGAGTGAATCTTGAACCAGTTATTTTACCAGCTGTTTCAAAATCAAGTATACCTAACTCAGTCCCTATTTCCCAATGAGCTTTAGATTCAAAATCAAAATTAGACGTCTTACCCCAAGTTCTCACCTCAACATTATCTTCATCGGTTTCCCCTTGTGGTACTTCTGAATGTGGTACATTTGGAATTCTCATTAACAAGTATTCCATTTTTTCCTCTACATCTTTAAGGTTTTGGTCTATAACTTTAATCTTGTCAGATAACTCTTTTAGCTTAATTTTTTCATTTTCTACATCTTTACCTTCTTTTATAAGATTTGGTATATTTTTAGATGCAGTATTTAATTCGTTTTTCATAACCTCAACTTCTTGAAGAATTTTTCTTCTTTCATCATCTAACTTAACTACTTCATCAAGATTAAAGGCTTTTTCACCTCTTCTTTCCATTGCTTTTTTTATACAATCTAAGTTTTCTCTTATTCTTTTTATATCAAGCATTTTTTCCTCCTCAATACTTTAAGATTGGATGTTATCTCTTAATCTCAGTTAACTTTGATAATAGTATATTTGCTTAAGGTTAAGAAATCTTTTTCTGTCTTATCCGAACCTATTATTTTTATTTAGTTATATTTTACTCACTTTTTTACATATTGTCAAATTATATTTAATTAAATTAATATAATTTAATTTTTCATCATTAATCTTACTTTTACTTTCATTATAATTATGCTAATTTTAGCAATCAATTATCTATTTTGACTTTTTTTTTATCAATCTTATATAATTATCAATTTTCATATAAATTTTTTTACCTTATGATATAATTCTTTATATATTCTTTGTCAGATGTTAGAATAGGAGGATTTTAATGAGTAATTCAAGTATAGGTAAAAAATTGACTTTATGTAGAAAAAAACAGAACATTAGTATAAAAGATTTATCTAAATTAATTAAAGTTACACCTTCTTTAATTAGTCAAATAGAAAAAGGAAGCGTAAATCCATCCATAAATTTTTTAAAATCAATTTCAAATGCTTTAAATGTACCATTAATTACTTTTTTCGTTCCTTCTATTGATGATTCAGAATTAATTGTAAGAAACAATCTTAGAAAAATAGTAATTTTTCCAGAATCAGAAAATATTTTATATGAAATGTTATCCAATAATCCATTTAATAAATTCGAATTTGCCATTATGAATTTGTCCCCTAAGTCTTACTGTAAAGAAAAAAATGGGCATGCTGGAGACGAAGTTGCTTATATACTTAAAGGAAGTGTTGAACTTAGTTTGGAAGATGATATATTTGAATTAAATGAAGGTGATAGTGTAAAAATACCTTTTGGTATGAGACATAAATGGGGAAATCCAAGTGAAGTTGAAAGTAAGGTAATCTACATAGTTGTGTCCTAAAAACACAAATTTTCAAGGCAGAATTAATAAAATTATGGCAATGAACCTTTAGACCTAATAAGCTAGCCCTTCAGTCACATATAATATTATTTAACTCTACCTATTTTATTAGATTTTATTTTTACATAATATTTTTTATACAATACTTTTACATAATATTTAAAAGAATATAATTCATATCTATTTTAATGAATATAATACTTCCCCTTCTACTATTGTTTGTAAAACTTTAATATCTTTTATTTTAAGAGAGTCAACAGTAAGTGGATTTTCATCTAGTATTATTAAATTAGCTAGTTTACCTTCTTTGATTGAACCCTTTTTATCTTCTTCAAAATATTGATATGCTGCATTTATAGTAACACCTTTTAAAGCTTCTAATGGGCTTATTTTTTCATTTTCACCTATCAATACTCCTTTTTTTGTAATTCTATTAACCGCACACCATATTGTTTCAAGCATATTAGGTGCTATTACAGGTGTATCTTGATGTAAAGTATAAATTAAACCTTTTTCTATAGTTGTTTTAATTGGACTAATCTTAAATGCTCTATCTTCCCCAAGGTTTTTAATATGAATATCTCCCCAATAGTATGTGTGAGCTACAAAGTATGAGGGTATCATGTTTATTTTTTCCATTTCATCAATTTGGTCTTCTCTTACAGTTTGAGCATGTATCATCACAGGTCTCATATTATCTTTAATATTTTTTCCTGTTATAACTTTTTCAAATAAGTTTATCAACTGGTCTGCCGCTGCATCCCCATTACAATGAGTTAAAAGTTGCATTTTTTCTTCTACTGAAATGTTTATAAATTTCTCTACTTCCTCATCTTTATATATAGAATACCCACGATAACCATCTTCTGAATTTTCATATGGTTTCGTTAACCATGCTGTCTTTCCTTGAGGAGAACCATCTAAAAATATCTTATATCCTCCTATTTTAAATCTATTTACATATTTCTTTACAAAATTTTTATTATCATCTTTTACAGATTTACTATTTTTTAAATCTACATATCCTACAATATCTATTTTTAGTCTATTTTGATTTGACATTAGTTTTAAGAGATTAAATTGATTATCTGCCATTAATCCCTCTTGTGCTGTTGTAATACCATAACTTAAATAAATATCTTGTACTTTTTCAATTAGATTACAAACTTCATCTAATGATGGTTGTTTTATTTTAGATGATACTTTAAAAAAGGCATTTTCCTCCAAGTATCCATTTGGCTCTTTACTCCCTTTGACTCTGCCTATATGCCCTCCTTCTGGGTCTTGTGTTTCATGAGTAACACCTAATTTTTTTAATCCTAAAGTATTTGCAACTCCCATGTGACCAGAAGCATGTGAAATTAGTATTGGATTTTCTAAAGATGCACTATCTAATAAATCTTTATCTGGATGAATATTTTCTTCTAAAAAATTGTTATCATACGAAAAACCAATTATCCATTCACCCTTTTTTATATCATTTGAATCTTTAAAATCTTGTATTTTCTTTACTATATCTTTAAAGCTAGTTGCATCTTCTAAAGGAACTAATCTTAGGGTAGTAGCAAAAGCTGTCAAATGACTGTGTGAATCTATAAAGGAAGGCATCAATGTTTTACCCTGCAAATCTATGACTTCTGTTTCATTATTTTTTAAAGCTAGAATTTCTTCTTTTGTTCCTATTTTTTTTATTATTTTATCTTTTATAAGAATAGCATCTCCACATATTGAATCTTCCATTGTAAGGATATTTCCATTATAATAAATTTTTTCTTTCATAAAGTTCTCCTTAAATTGTCTATTTTGATAAATTTATTTTAGTATTTTATAATTAATTATTCGTATTTCATTAAGCTTATTTTTTTTAATATTAACTAATATTAATATATAAAAATCTCATTTTTAATTATTGTTCGCCAAGAAATAAATACTATTCATTATAAATATTATAATTTAATAGTCATAATATTGATGTGAAAAATTAATATTATATGTTAATAAAAAAAAGTACTTAATATGAATTATTTTTTTGTATAATTGTAATTTGCTAAATCATGATGTATCATTTTAAATATACAGTTACATCATTATTTACAAGATAAGATACTTTTTTCTCAAATAAAACCTGATGTAATCTGTTCAAATCAACAAATTCAAATATTTTTTAGGAGGTTTTTATGAACAAAGAAAATAAAAATGTAAGAATTGCTGTTGTTCAGGCATCACCAATTATAATGGACTTAGATAAAACTGTTGAAAAAGCATTAGAATTAATTAAAGAAGCTAGTAGAAAAGGGGCAAATATAGTAGTTTTCCCAGAAGCATTTATACCTGCATATCCAAGAGGACTTTCATTTGGATTTGTTGTTGGAAGTAGAACAATGAAAGGTAGAGAAGATTGGAAAAGATACTATGATAATTCTGTACCAGTACCTAGTGCTACAACAGATTTATTAGGAAAAGCAGCCCAAGAAGCAGGAGTATATCTATCAATGGGAATAACAGAAAGAGATGGAAACGATATAAATTGCACTCTTTATTGTACAAACTTATTTTTCTCACCAGAAGGTAAACTTATTGGTAAACATAGAAAACTTAAACCTACAGGAACAGAAAGATGCATTTGGGGTGAAGGTGATGGAAGTACTCTTACAGTTGTTGATACTCCATATGGGAAAATGGGTTCATTAATTTGCTGGGAAAACTACATGCCACTAGCTAGAACAGCTCTTTATGCTAAAGGTGTAAAACTTTATATAGCCCCTACTGCTGATTCAAGAGAAGAGTGGCAATCAACTATGAAGCATATCGCTTTAGAAGGAAGATGCTTTGTTATTGGATGCAATCAATATGTTGAAAAAAATATGTACCCAACTGACCTTAACTATTATAAAGAACTTGATGCAGAACCAGAGATTATGTGTCCAGGTGGAAGTTGCATAGTTGACCCTTTTGGAAAATATGTAGCAGGCCCTATTTTCAATAAAGAAGAAATATTAATAGCTGATTTAGATTTAGAACAAATAGTTCTTAGTAGACTAGATTTTGATTCAGAGGGTCACTATTCAAGACCTGATGTATTTGAATTAATTGTTCACGAATAGTCTTTTTATCCAAAATCTTTACATAAACTTTTTACATAAAAATCAAAATGAGATACTCTTAAATAAAATAATTTTAAGGTATCTCATTTTTTATTTTATGATTTGATGTTATAGTTTTACATTAAAACTTACTTAACTATATATTAAGAACCAATTATATATTCAGAATCAGTTAACTTAACTATAAACCTAACCTTCACTACAATCCTAAATCAACTACTGTTCTTCCTACATGCTTTCCTTCTATTATTGAATCTATGCTTTTACTCAATTCATTTAATGATACTACAGTTACCATGTCATCTAAATCTTCTAGCTTCCATTCATTTGACAATAAGTCCCATATTTTTAATCTCAAATTCATTGGGCAATCTACAGAATCTATACCATATAAAGTAACACCTTTTAATATAAATGGATATACTGAACTTGTAAAATCAATTCCACCTGCATTACCACATGTTGTAACTGCTCCACAATAATTAGTTGTCTTTATTGCTGTTGATAAAGTATTTCCTCCTACTGTATCTATTACTCCAGCCCATCTTGGTCTAAGTAGAGGTCTCCCTGAATTATCATCTACTTCTGATCTATGTATAACATCTTTAACACCTAGTTTTAATAATGTGTCTTTTTGTTCTTCCAATTTTCCTGTTGAAACTGCAACTGAATATCCCAATTTAACTAATATTTTAGTTGCAATCACAGCAACTCCTCCAGTACCACCAGTAACTAGTACATCTCCCATATCTTTGTCTACAGTATTTACAAATTTATATACAGATAAAGCTGCTGTAAATCCTGCTGTACCATAATCCATTGCTTTTTTTAGAGAAAGATTAGTTGGAAGTTTGACAACCCAATTAGAAGGAACTCTTATATATTCTGAAAATCCTCCAGAGGTGTTCATTCCTAAATCATAACCTGTTACCAAAACTTCATCTCCAACTTTAAAATCATCACAACTACTAAATTCTACTACACCAGATGCATCTATTCCTGGAGTATGAGGATATTTTCTAGTTACACCCTTATTTCCATTTGCTGAAAGTGCATCCTTATAATTTAGTGAAGAATATTTTACTTTTATCAGAACATCTCCTTCTGGTAGTTCATCTATATCTCTTTCGATTATATTTCTCTTAAAACGTCCCTCTTCTTCTGTAATATATAGTGATTTAAAATTTTTACTCATAAATTTCCTCCCAATACATTTAGTTTTATGTTAAACTAATTATAGTTGAAAAATAGTTTTATGTCAAACTACTTTTTATTTCAAAGTACCTCAAATAATTTAAAGATTGGAGATTAATTTATGGAAGATAAATATATCATACATTTTATAAGTAAGACAAAAGCTAATATGCTTAAATTCATTGAAAATAAACTCAATAAAAACGGTTTAAATGAATTGTTGCCTACACATGGAAATATACTCACTGCACTTTATGAAAATAATGGAATACTTACAATGAAAGAAATTGCAACTAAAATAGGAAAAGACAAATCTACTGTTACAGTATTAGTTAATAAACTTATAAGTCTAGGATATATAGAAAGACAAAAGAGTGACAATGACAAACGTATTACATATATAAAACTTACAAAGAAAGCAATGCTAATAGAGGATACATTCAATAGTATTTCATCACAAGTTAAAGAAACAGCCTACTGTAATATCACAGAAAAGGAAAAGCAAGAATTTCTTAGAATTTTAAAAAAAATCAATAATAATTTCAAAAATGCTGACTAAATTGAGCATAATTATATCTAGTTTTGGAATAATAAATAAAAAGAATCAAATATTGTAAAAATTTATTGTTAATAGAGAGGTATAATATGAATTTAAAAGACAGTAAAACTAAAGAAAATTTATTGAGAGCTTTTGCAGGTGAAAGCCAGGCTAGAAATAGATATAATATTTCTGCATCTGTAGCAAAAAAAGAAGGATTATATATAATAGAATCTTTATTTAATTATACTGCTGACCAAGAAAAGTCACATGCAAAACAATTTTTTACTAAATTAAAAGAATTTGCTGGAGAAAATATAAGTATATCAGGAGCATATCCTGTAGATTTATATGATAAAACAGCTCAACATCTTAAAGCTGCACAACATAATGAGCTTCAAGAGTGGGATGATGTATATAAAAACTTTGGAAAAACAGCACGTGAAGAAGGTTTTGAAGCTATAGCTAAATTATTTGAAAATATAGCTGAAATAGAAAAAGTTCATGGTGATAGATTTGGTAGATATGCTACTGATTTAGAAGAAGGTACTTTATTTAGAAGAAATGAAGATATCCAATGGATATGTACAAACTGTGGACATATTCATATTGGTAAAGAAGCTCCAAAAGCTTGCCCTGTTTGTCTTCATCCACAAGGATATTTCTTGGACTTTAAAAATTCATTATTTGAATAAGTAAAAATAATCTACTGTATTTAAGCAATTTATTATATTGATACTATCTAGTTTTATAAATATTAGATTATTCTAATATGAAATTATATTATAAAAATGATATTATCCATTAAATACAGTATTCTAAAAGTATAAAAAAACTTGAGAACTAATTTTACCACTTATTTAATATTTATCAAAGACTTTGATACAATAAAAATAAAGAGAAGTGCAATTATTAAAAATGGCACTTCTCCTTTTGCTGTTTCAATTTGTCATTGAATTTATATCCTACACCGCATATTGTAACAATATGTTTCGTATTGTTGGGGTATACTTCTATCTTATTTTACAACTTGCTTTTTACATTCTTATCTGTTGTAGTATGAGTAATAGGATTGACCTTAATTAAGGTTTTATTTACAATAGCCATAATGTTTTTTTCTAATCAAAAATAAAAGAGAAATAAATAATCCTAAAAATTCTGCAACAGGGACAGCTATCCAAACTCCTATTTCTCCAAATATATTTGGAAGAATAAGAATAGCACCTAAAATAAAAATAAACGTTCTAGAAAAGGATATAATAGCTGATGTTTTCCCATCAGAAAATGCTGTAAACATTGCAGAAGAAAAAATACCAAATCCCATAATCACAAAAGCTAGAGAATAGAAGGAAAAACCATAAAGTGTAATATTGTAAACATCACTGTTAATTGAAGTAAAAATAGTCAATGACTTTGTTATAGTCAAATGAATTAAAATATTCGATACTATTGAACTAATAATCAAAAATAATATACTGTTCTTAAATATATCTTGTAGTTGCTTTTTATCACCATGTCCATATTTAAAACTGATAATTGGAGCTATTCCATTGGAATAGCCAAAATAAATAGCTGTAAAGATGTATTGGAAATACAGGATAATTGTTATAGAAGCAACACCATTTTCACCATAATATTGCAAAAAAGTATAGTTAAACATAAATGTTGTTACAGCATTTGCTAAGTTTGTTACCATTTCCGATGACCCATTTGTACAAGAACGAAAAAGCACATTCCAATTTAGTTCTGGTTTTACAAAGTGCAGAGGATTATTTCTTGCAAAAAAGAAATAGGCTAAACCTACAATTGCAGGAATACAATAACCTAATCCAGTTGCAATCGCTGCACCAGCAATACCCATATTCAATGGAACCATAAAGATATAATCCAGCACAATATTCACAACTCCAGCTAACAACGTAACAATCAGACCAAGTGTTGGTTTACCAGAAGTAACTAGAAAAGTCTGAAATGCTGTTTGAAGAAAAAATGCAGGTGCAAAGCTAAAAAGTATTTTAGCATAAGTAATACACAAAGGAGCTTGTATTGAACTTGCACCTAAAAACAAAATAATTTCATCAATAAACAAGTTTCCAATAATAGCAATAAAAATACCAATCAATATTTCTACAATGATTAAGAAACTCAAATTTTTTCTTGCTTCCTCTTGTTTTCCTTCCCCCATCTTTCTAGCAACTATAGCACTTCCACCGGTTGCAACCATGATTGCTACAGCCATTTCAAAACTGATAGCTGGATATACCATATTCGTAGATGATAATGCTATTGTACCAAGCAAACGAGAAATAAACATACCATCAACAATAATGTACATAGATAAACTAATCATCATAATAACATTAGGAATTGCAAAAGATAGTAAAGAAGTAAATGTAAATTTTTTAGCTAATACATTATCCATTTTTAATTTCCTCCTTTAACAATTCATAGTATGCAGTATTACAAGCAATAAGTTGATTCCATTTTTCATCTCCTAATTTTTCAATAGCCTTTTCTTCCATGCTATGAAGTGGTTCTAATATTGAATCAGTAAATTGTTTTCCACTCTTTGTAAAAGAAACCAGACGCTCTCTTTTATTTTCAGAATTAGACGAAATAGTAATATATCCCTTCTTTTCAAATTCCATCAAAATCCCATGTACCGTCTGTTTAGGTAAAGCCCACCACTCACAAATTTGCTTTTGCGTACATACCTTATACTCATCTAAAGTATATAAGATAACTAATGCATTATAATTTAAATCATGCTTTTTAGCCCATACCCTGTATAAATCTAAAGTTCCACTTAAAACAGCATTTACAAGTTTAATTTGTTCACGAATTTCCATAATATCCCTCCCAATATAAAAGTACTAATCAGTACTATTTTAGTATAGTACTAATTAGGACTATAGTCAATAGGATATTTAAACTCTCAAAAAAATGTAGTATTTAAGAAAATTTATAGAAAAATAAAAACGCACACTTTTGCATTAGTGTGCGTTTTCCACATACTTAAATCCTAACTCTTTTCCTACATAATAAGTAATCTACAATAATCTACTATGATAACTTAATACTTATATCATTTATTTCTTTCATTAAGTCAATTTCAACAATTTTAACTACATCCTTTTCAAATTTTACTTGTTTATAATCCAAGCATCCTATTACAAATGGAACACCAAACTTCCTAAACAAATAAATTCTTCCATTTTCATTGTATATTGATTTAAAATTTTCTTCTATTATATTTACTATTAATTTTAATTCTTCAAATGTTATTGTGGATTTAACTAAAAATTTCTCTATTATACTCAATATAAGCAATTCCTTTTTGCCTATACTCTGTTCTTTTTTATATAAATTTTGAAATATTTCTTTTGTGTAATTACATATAGCTTCCTTCTCTAAAATAAAGTCAATGTCAAACTCTTTATTGGTATCTTTTTTTGTAAACATGTTTGCAATATCATCAAGAGATGTATCTTCTTTCATAGATAGTATTAACTCTATTCTTTCTAGTATTTTATCTCTTGGAAAAAACGTCTCTTGACCTGTAAAAGCTGATTTTTTTATAAACCATTCTTCTGGTATTATATTTTTTCTTTTCCATCTATATAGCTGCCCATAAGATATATTAGTTTTGCTTAATAAATCTTTCTTAGATATCAATTCTTCCATAATTTTTCTAGCCCACCTTTGTACTGTTTTTTACACTCGAATTATCTGAAACTAACAACTTGTCACTGTATTCAATATTTTCAACATCACAATTGCTTACTAAGGATATGCTTTTTCCTCGTATATCTTTTATTGAAACATCTTCTAATTCAATAGAATCTCCCTCTATCAAATTGCATTTAAATTTGCCTGAAAAAATGTTAATAAATTTAATCCCAAATGTAAAAATATCTTTACTTCTACCTATTTCTATATTAGTTGCTCCTATCTCCTTACAATAAGAACCTCCTCCTGAATAGATATATATGTTTTCTCCATTTAAAAGACCATCACATTTTATTGCTCCGTGAACCTTTATATCTTCACATTCTATATTTTCTTTATTTCTCATTTCACCATAAACTTTTATATCCTGTGCATAAATACTTTCACTTACAATTAATTGACCTTTTACTGTAACATTATTACACTTTAAATTTCCATTAATTTTCTGTTGAGCAGTTATAATCAAGTCATCTATTTCTGCATCTCCATCTATACTAAGTTGCCCATTAACCCTTACACGTTCAGCTTTAAGACTCCCTTTTATAGTAGCTTTTCCATTTACTACAAAGTTTTTTATATTAATATCTCCATCAAACTTTACATTTCCAAATACATTTACTTCATTACATTTTACATTTCCTTTTGACCTAGCACTTCCCATAATTTTTATACTTTCATATTCTCCACTATTGATAAATCCTTCTCCAAGTATTTTTATAGTTCCATTTTCCATATCATTACCTCATTTTAAATTTTATTTTAAGCCTAAATATTACTTATCTTTATTTAGATTTACTTTTTCATTATTTAGACTTACTTTTCCATTTACATTCTTTATTTCAACAACTATTGAACTTTCATCAATATCTATGTTTTCACTGTACTCCAAACTCTCTATATAACAACCTTTGCCTATGTTAATATTTTTACCTCTTACAATTTTAACTTCACTATTTTCTAAACTGATTTCATCTGCTTCTATAACATTTGCTAATAATCTACTTTCTGTATATTTTTTAACTGACAGTAGACCTAGATTTCTAAGATTAGAAGATGCCTTTTCAAAATCTCCACTCTTTTTTTCGGCTCTATAAAAGCTTTTACAATAATCGCCATGTCCCTTTTTTATATTTACACTACATGCACCAACTTCGTTTAGATTAGAAGTTCCATGCAAACTTATCTTGAGTTCTTCACAATTTAAAAATCCATTACAATCTAAAATTCCACTTAAGTCAACACTTTCGCATTCTATGCTCTTATTGATTTTTAGACATCCTTCTCCGCTAATAATATCTGACTTTAAGTTTCCTCCAACATTGATAATTCCTCCAGATTTAACTTTACTTGAATTTATGTCTCCAGTACACTTAAGAAGTCCAAATATTGTCACTTGTGATGCAAATATATTTCCTTCAATTTTACTCAATCCTGCTGTAAAAAACTCATTACATTCTGTTGTTCCAATCACTTTTGCTGAACCTGAAGAATCAAATTTATTACATTTTATATTTCCATCTATTTTTCCTGTACCTGCTATATTAACTTCATCAAAAATTCCACCTTTACATTTTCCCATTCCATTAAAATTTAGCGAACGTAATTCTCCATCCATAATGATTTCCTTTCAATAACTTATTTTGTTCTTGAATATAATATAACAAAACATTGTTACGTTGTCAAGTATAATAATCTCGATGAATAAAACAATGCTCCTTTAAAGATAGACAAAAAAATAATAGAGGAAATATTTTATATGAACTATGAATCTTTCTTAGATTTCCAATTCAAATAAAATACTACTCTATTATTTAACTATTTACATATACTTGTCTCTAAACTTTATAACCTATCAATGAACTTATATAATCTACATGTTGATAAATTTCTCGATTACCTCAGCTAATCTATCCATATCTTTTGGATAAACTTCTCCTATACTTCCTATTCTGAATGTATCTACATCAGTCAATTTACCTGGATAAATAACAAATCCATTTTCTTTTAGATAAGTGTAGAATTCCATAAATTCAAATTTTGCATTCTTAGGATATAGGAAAGTTGTTATTACAGGTGATTGAGCATCATCATTCACCAATGTATCAAACCCTAGAGATTTTAATCTCGAAGATATTGTAAATTGATTTTCTTTATATCTAGCATATCTTTTTTCAACAGAACCTTCTTCCTCTAGCTCTAGTAATGCTTGATAAAAAGCTCTTACAACATGTGTAGGAGAAGTAAATCTCCATTTACCATTATTATTCTCCATAGTTTCCCATTGAGCGTATACATCAAGAGATAAAGATTTAGCAATTCCTTTGCATTTAGCTAATTCTTCTCTGTTAGCTATTATAAAACCAAATCCTGGTACTCCTTGTATACATTTATTAGAGCTACTCACTAAAAAATCTATATTAAAGTCTTCAACATCAATTTTAATTCCACCAAAACTACTCATTGCATCAACTATGTAAACTTTATTATATTTTTTTGCAATCTTACCTATATCTTGTATAGGATTTAATCTACCTGTAGTAGTTTCACAATGAACCATTGATATATGTGTAATATCTTTATTTTCTTTCAATAAATTTTCCACTCTGTTTAAGTCAACTGCTTCTACATCACTAAATGTACAGTCAACATATTCTATATTTAAATAACTGCATATGTCCTTCATTCTCTTCCCATATGCTCCATTTGCAATTACAAGAAGTTTACCATTCTTTGGGATAGTGCTTCCTATTGTAGCTTCCACTGAGAAAGTACCACTACCTTGCATTAATACACTTGTGTATTTTTCTGTATTTTTTGTAGCTAAAGATACTAGTCTTCTTCTAACATCTTGTACTAAATCATTATATTCAACATCCCATGTACACCAATCTTTTAACATAGATGCTCTTACTGATTTAGTAGTAGATAATGGTCCTGGTGTAAGTAATATGTAATCATTTTCTGGTACAAAATCTGACTTAATTGTTTCATTTTCTATTTTTACTAAAACATCTTCTAATTCAGCCATAGTTTCTATAACAAAATGTGCTCCTGCTTCTTTAAATTTCTTTGAAACTGCTTCCATCTTAACTTTTAATTCTTCTTTATCCATATTTTCTACTTCTGCTTGTGTAAGTCCTAATTCACTTGAACCTTTTATTACAGCAACACTCCACATTCCAGCATTTACACCTTCTTTTACATCACTTAATGTATCTCCAACTTTTACCATAGCACTCATTGGAGATACTCCCAAAGCTTCAGCGTTTTTATAACACATCCAAGGATATGGTCTTCCTTGAGATACTTCTGATGGAGTTACAAGAAAATCTGGTGAATATCCCTTTTTAGCTGCATTTGGTTCAACTATATTCATCATTTCTCTTGTATAACCTGTTGTAGAACCTATTTTTAATCCATTTTGTCTTAATCTCTCAATAGTTTCAACAACATGAGGAATTGGAGTTGTATACTCTTCTAGAGTTTCAAATAACATAGGTTCAAATTCAGCATAAAGTTTGTTTACATCTTCCTCTGTTGGAAATCCTCCAAAATTCTCTGCCCAAATATTTTTTATTCTATCCATTTCGCACATTTCTCTTATATGATCTATTTTTAATTTTCCCATAGGTTTTCTTGCTTCTTCCATTGTTACATCTATACCTCTTCTTTTAAATATCTCTATAAATACATTAAGAGGTGCAAAACATCCATAATCTACTGTTGTTCCAGCCCAGTCAAATACTACTGCCTTTATTTTTTCTCCATATAACTTTTTCATATTTATAACCTCCATAGATTCTCATTTAGAATTTTTGTGTTTTTAATTGTTTTCACTTTTAAAGTATAACTTTTTCATGTTAATTATACATCATATTTAGGTTAAATGTATATTAAATTTATGTTTTTAGTTGTTTTTACTTGTTTTTAGTTTTCAATATAAAAATCACATTAAAACTCTATACAAAAAATTAAAATTTGTAATCTTCTTTCTAGGTTAAATCTATGAATTTTTATCATTTCTATTTTGCTTCTATCCATGTTATATTTGATTCATTTAATTTATCTCTCCATTCATTTGGAGGTTCTGCATCACAAATAACAAAATCTAATTCATTCAAATCAGCTATCTTGTACATACTTACAATTCCTATCTTAGAACTATCACATAATACAAAACTTTCCTTTGAATTTCTTATATACTCTTTTGACAATAAAGCTTTACTTTGGTCTATGCTACTAATTCCAAAGCTGTCAATTATACCTTCACTAGATATAAATGCTTTATCTACATATAAGTTTTTCATAGCATCTATTGACATCTGACATGCTGTTCTTTGATGTTTTAAATTTACTTTACCACCAATGAATATAACTTCTCCATCAAATACGCCTTGGTTTTCATATGAAATCAACTTTGATAGCACAGGATAAGAACTGGTGATAACCTTTAGATTTTTTATAGAAACTATGTAATCCACAATTTGTAAATTAGTAGTCCCTTCATCTATTACAATTGATTCATTATCATTCACAAATTTAGCTGCATACTTAGCAATACTTTGTTTCTTTTCTAAATTAGTGCTATTTCTTTTTATATGTTCTGGCTCAATTACTCCATAATTTATTTTTACAGCACCACCATAAACCTTTTTTAACTTATTTTCACTTTCTAATTCTTCCAAATACCTTCTTATTGTTTCCGATGATACTTCTAGTTTTTTTACTAATTCTTTAGTATTCACCTTTCCTTTTGCATCTAGCAGTTCTAATATTTCTTTTTTTCTATCTATTGAATTTAAAGACATTAAGTTCTCCTCCTAAATATGTATTCTACTTTTATAAGATTATAATTAACATCTAAGCTCATAAAGTAATTCTAATATATGACAAAAGATATTTCACTCAATTTAATATAGTATATCTTACAATAGATATTACTATTAATTTATATAGCATGCAATCTTTCATTCATACCTTAAACTTTTCACTATTTTATTATTTATACAACTAAGTTATATCTCTTTACAATAAAAAAATCCATCAAATATCAATATTAGATGGACTTTATAATCTTTTATTATGTAAATTAATAATTAAACGTTTAGTTATTAATTTATTTTCTTGTTTCTAAGAATTTTACTAAATTATTTACAGTAGACATGTCTTTTCTTTCTAAATCAGTTGGTTGAAGTTCTATTCCAAGTCTATTTTCAATCTCAAGTAAAACTTCAATTATAGCTAATGAGTCTAAAAGCTCTGTTTCAAATAAGTTAAGGTCTAAATCATCTCTTATCTCATCAGTTCCTAATACATCTTCAAATATTTCTATAACTGTTTCCTGCATAAATTTGCCTCCTTAAAATTAAGCTAAATATCCTGAGAATATCAATAATCCAAAACATACAATATGGAATGTAATGAAAATTTGAACTCTCTCAAACCATTTTTCTTTTTTATGTTTCTTATAAAATTTAGATTTTCTCTGATATATATCAGTTAAGACAAGTGCTAAGCCTTGATACACACCATAAGCAATGTAAAACCAAGTTAGTCCATGCCAAAATCCCATTGTTATCATTGTTATCATCTGAGCTACATGAGCAGCAGTAGTTCTTTTCTTAAATCTTTTCTTTCTCATTGAAGACATAACAAATCTTGAAAAAATATAATCTCCAAACCATCTTGAAAGACTTATATGCCATCTTGTCCAAAACTCTTTCATATCCTTACTTATAAATGGTTTATCAAAGTTTATAGGTACTTTTATTCCAAATATATATCCTGTACCTATAGCAAATAAACTGTATCCTGCAAAATCAAAGAACAGGTATAAACTATATGCATACATATAACTTAAAATGTTTATAAACCTCATATCTTTAGGTATTATTGACACCCAATATGTATTTATCAAAAATGCTATAACAAACTTATAACCTACTCCCATAACAATGTTTTTTATTCCAGGCAATAAGTATTCTTCTAGATACTCTTTTCTAGATATTTTCTTCTCTAAATCCTGTTCAAATCGTCTTGACCTGTCAATAGGACCAGAACTCAGTGTTGGAAAAAACAACATAAAATAAAGCATATCTGAAATCTTAACTTCTTTTATAGCACCATCATAAATTTCAATAACCATTTGTATAGCCCTGAAATTTAAGTATGATATTCCAATAAATCCAATCAATCCAAAAGATGTAACTGGAGATATTTTATTAATTATTATCGGAAGCATTGATGCAGACAAAAATCCCCAATATATATATTTGTTTTTAGTTTTTCTTCTTACATATTCGTATCCTTTGACTATTATTACTTCTAAAATGATAAATATCAACAAGTATTTAAACTGAACATCTATTCCTACAATCAAAAATATCATAAATAAACTTGCCAACATACCATAATACTTTATATTTTTACCCATTAAACCTAAAATCACTGCTGGTATTGATGTTAATAATAATATGTAAAGATAAAAATAATCTCCATACTGTGAAAAAATCATTAAATTTCCTCCATAAGTTTCTTTCTGTCTATTTTACCATTGATATTTGTTGGAAACTCAGAAATTATTGCAATATTTCTTGGAATCATATACGAAGGTATATACTTTCCTAGTTCCTTTTTTATCATCATCCCATTTTTGATATTACCTAAATCATTCTTCTCATTTAACTCAACAATACCTTTTAAATAAGCAATTTTTTCATCCTTATATATTGGTAAAACTACTGCGTTTTTTACATTATGAACTTTTCTCAAATTATTTTCTATATCTTCTATTTCAATCCTAAATCCATTTAACTTAATTTGAAAATCTTTTCTTCCACAATAGTATATATTTCCATCTAAGAGATATCCCATATCACCAGTTTTATAAGCTCGCCACTTTACACTATCTATTTCATCATAGAAAAATACTTCTTCAGTCTTCTCTTTATTATTAAAGTAACCTTTTGAAACTGATGGTCCAACTATTATAATCTCACCTTTTTCATTTTCTTTCAGTTCATTTCCATTTTCATCAAGTATTTTTATTTTACAATTTTGCATAGGATATCCAACTGGAAGGCTCTTTTCATCATCTATAGCTTCTTGAGTCATATCATTTACACTTACGCCAACAGTAGCTTCAGTTGGTCCATATCCATTGATAACTCTTGTATTTGGAAATCTACTCATAAGTTCTTTAGTAAGATTTTTTGAAAGTGCTTCTCCTATAAATATCATGGATTCAAGTTTAGGAAGCATCTTACTATTAAACTCTTTTTCTGTTACACATACACCTGCAAAAGAAGGTGTTGATACCCATACTGCAATATTAGATTCGCCAAATTGTTTGAATAGCTCTTTATAATCTGCTAGTACATCTTTTGATATTGAAAATAATGTAGCTCCATGAACAAGACCAGGATATATTGTTGTCACTGAAAGGTCAAAAGAATATGCTGCTTGATTCATTATTACTTTTTCACTTCCATCTATATTTAAATAAGGACTTATCCAATCTACAAAACTATCTAAGTTATTTGAACTTATTTGAACCCCTTTTGGCTTTCCAGTACTACCTGATGTAAATAGTATATATGCATTCTCGTCACCTTTTACCCAGTTTTCTTTATGTAATGACTTTCCTTTATACTCACTTATTATATCATTTAATTTATTCTTATCAATTACATTGATATCTCCAAAGTCTTTTTCATCACTAAAGTTAAATAATACTTTTGGCTTTACTTCCTTAGTAACTTCAAAAACTCTATCTAGTGGAAAACTAATATCAAGAGGAACATATGCTCTACCTGATTTTAAAGCTCCTATCATACATGCCATTATCATATTTTCTTTATTACCATAGATTACTATAGGAGTATCTTCTTCTTTGTATACATTTTTTAGAAAAACTGATATAGCATCTGAATACTCATTTAAATCTTTATAAGAAAGTTTATCTCCATTACATGTCAATGCTATTCTATTTGTATTTGAATATTTTTTTATTCCTTCAATAATTTTCATATAAAAATTCTCCTTTAAAATCCATTATAAATAAATGGCAACTCTTTAAATGGTGTAAATGTTAAAACACCTATTGCCAATATTATAATCATAGTTAAACAAATACTAGTTACTAATTCTTTATTGCTCTTTAAATATTTTAAATAATCTCTCACAGACATCTACCCATCCTTTCGTTCCAAGATGCATTACATCTCTTAAATAATATTTCTCTTTACCTTTATCTTTAAGATTCATAACTTCAAAGCCTTTACTTTCTGCTATATTCTGTGCCTTATCATAAAACTGATTTCTTTCTTTCTCAGAGATACCAGTTAAATCATAGAATTTGCCCATACTTGGAATTAGTACAACAACTGGTTTAATATCTAAGTCCTTGCATACATTTAATAAAAGCTTATAACTTTCAAATTCCTTAGATGTTACTAAGTCTATGCCCTTGTCTCTTCCTCTATATTGCTCTAGACCATCTTTAAAATGCTCATTGTAATAATACTTGTCAATGTTTAGAGGATTGTTACCTACTCTCTTCTTAGCATCTTCAATAGCTTTCTTTTTCTCATGTGACCAATTTATAGGTTTTTTTCTTCCTTCTTTTTTGTGTTTATCTAGCCTAATTAATTTCTTATAAAGTATCCCTTTTTCTTTAAGCTCTATACAGTATTTTCTCCCTTGAAAATAAGGCTCTAATAACACCTTCTCAGCTTTCTCATACACTGTCTTAGGTTCATATAGCTTGGCATACAATGCTTCTGCCTTATATTCGTCACTACCCCATAAAAGCTTACTTGATTTTTTTATATATTCAATCTTATTTTGTTTAGATATCTTTGGATTATCTAAAAAACGATAAAATTGTATTGGTGAAAACCTAGACTGGTAATGGTGACTTGTGACTCCATCTTTTTCCATAAACCATTGCATAGAAATTAACAAGACAACCTTCTTATTATCAATATTAGGATTCATACTTCCTAACACTGCAGCATCTTGTAATGTCTGAGTATAAGCTCTACCAATTGCAAATACTTTGTTTTTGCTCCTATCTGTATTAAAATAGTACTTTGGATGTTGTTTTGTTGAATTACTAAGTTCTGATGACCCCAAAATCATAATATCTTTTTCTCTCAAAAAATGATTATTTGCTGTAACACCTTTATCCTTTATATCACTTAAAGTATCATCCATAATTGGAAGTAGATTTTTCTCCCTCAAAAGTTCATCAGTTTTAGAATCAAGAAATTTGTCTAACCCAAATAAAAATACTACGCCTATTATAAATGGTGTAATAAAGTATATCAATTTTCTCATATTTTCTCTCCTCTAAAAATATTCAAATTTATGTTATTATTAATCATATTAGTTTTAATGTATATATTCAACTACAAAATTGTAATAAAATCTCCAAAACTTTTTTTTATTCTGTTACAAATTTGTAAAAAAAAAGAAGAAATTCACTGAAAAAGGAATCTTTTTAGTGATTTTCTTCTTTTTATAATTTGACATTTTAATACTTAATTGTGTATATAATTTAACTTATTTTAAAATTAAATTTACTCAAAAGTATATCTTAATCCCCATTGCTTTCTTATTTCATCCATTAAATTCATGACATCTATAGATGATTCTAGAGTATTGGCTTTTATTTTATTTAATATACAATTATTGACATATTCAATTTCATACTTTAAAGCTTTTTCTGTATCACCATATTCTAGAGTTTCAATTCTTCCACCATCTGTATAAATTATTGTAGCTTTTGATGCTCTTGGGAAATTTTCTACAGTTATAAATCCTAATTCACATGCAAGAATACCTCTTTTTGGCATCTTAGCTCTCATAGTTAATGATATTACAGCCATCTCATTCTCAGAATTCTTTAAAATTATTCCAGATTGTTCATCCACACCTGTTTCAAATTTCTTAACAGTTGTTAAAATTTCATTCGGTTGAGATGACATAAAGTACCTAGCAAATGAAAGTGCATATGTACCAATATCAAGCAATGCCCCACCAGCTAAATCTTGACTAAAAAATCTATTATTAACATCATAATCCTTGCAACTTCCAAAGGATACTTGTATCATTTTAATTTTTCCCAAACTTCCAGACTCTACTATCTCCTTTAATTTTTTATATAAAGGCATATAATAAATAGTCATCGCCTCTGCTACTATTAAGTTCTTTTCAATAGCTAAAGTTATAATATCAGTTAGTTGACTTCCATTTACTGTTATAGCTTTTTCACACAACACATGTTTACCATTTTTTAGACTTTTCATTATATATTCATAGTGATTGCAATGTGGAGTAGATATATACACTACATCTATATTCTTATTCTCTAGCATTTTATCATAATCATCATACACATTTTCTATATCAAACTTATTTGCAAAGTTTTTTGCTCTTTCAAGACTTCTTGAAGCAACAGCATACACTTTACAATTCACCTCACTCATAGCTTGTGCAAATTCTGATGCAATAGTTCCAGGACCCAATATAGCCCAATTTATATTCTCCATATTTACCACCTCATATCCTATATATTTTTAAATAAATTACAGACTGTCAGCTGGATAGACAATCTTTCCTTGTCTTCTTATCTCATCCATAATTCCCATTACTATCTTTGAATTTTCATGTGAGTTTATACCAGACTCTATTTTATTATTATTTATAAGAGTTATAAACTCAATAAGTTCATGATATATTCCTTCTATTTCTCTAGGTTTCTCTTCTTCTTTTTCCTTTAAAATAGATATATCTTCTTCAGTTCCATCTTTATATCTAATAACCACCCTTTCAAACAAATTAAGTTTTTCAATTATTATACTTCCCTTTTCTCCTTGTATCTCAGATGGTATGTAAGAATCAGCTATTTTAGAATACTGAACTACTGCATCCATACCATCATATTGGAATATAGCCAAACCTTCTCCATCTACTCCAGTTTGAAGCATATGAGAAAATGATTTCACACATTTTGGAGCACCAAATAGATTTATCATAGGGTGTATGCAGTACACTCCAATATCCATCAATGAACCATTTGACAGTTCTTTTTTAAATGCATTTTCTATAATTCCATTTTTATATTTATCATATCTTGAAGAATACTGACAATAGCTTCCAAAAAATCTTCTTATTTTACCTATCTTATGTAAATTTTCTTTAACTGCTTTAAAATTTGGAACACATGTAATTCTCATAGCTTCCATAAGCAATACATTATTGTCTCTTGCAACCTTTATCATTAATTTTACTTCCTCTAAGTTAGATGCTAATGATTTTTCACACAACACATGTTTTTTGTGTTTTAGACAGGTAATAGCTTGTTTTGAATGCATTGCGTTTGGAGAAGCTATGTATATAGCATCTATACCATCTGATTTAGCCATGGTTTCTAAATCGTCAAAAAACAGACTTGCCCCATGCATCTTTCCAAATTCCTTAGCTTTTTCTAAATCTCTTGAATATACAGCAACTAGTTCAAACTCTTCAATCCTAGATGCAGCTCTTAAAAATAGTTTTGATATATTACTTGTACCAATAATACAAAATCTTATTTTACTCACCATTCAAACACTCCTCATTCTTTATAATTTATTTTAAATAAGTAATACCATATAATAAATAATACTCTATATAAACTTTTGAAACTTATTAGAATGTTAACTTCATCAAATAAAAAAGAAAGCCAACTTTAAATGATTTCACCATTTTAGCATAGCTTTCTTTTAACTACAATCTAAACTTACCTTATACTTCTAAAGTTATATTATATCTCTATTTCCTCTCAGGAATTTTATAGTAAAAATTTCATCCACAAACAATGCTATCAATAATACAGTTGCTATAATTGGCCAATAAGGTATTATTAAACTATATAAATTATCAACTACATACACTTGAAGATACCTTACTCCAATAAAAGTCAATATAGTCCAGTACATAGAAAATTTTAAACATATTATTCCTCTATTATTGTACTTATAGTCTGAATAATCCCAATATACCTTATTAAAATATACCTTCATAATTATGCCTGTGATGTACTCTACTGTTGTTGGCACTACTAAACATAGTAAAAGCAATGCAAATATATTATTTGGGTCAATAAACCTTGAGACCTCTATTATAATAGACATTGCAATTGCATACATTGGTTTAAACGGACCATTCAAAAATCCATCTTCTTGAAAATGACCTTGAGTAAAATAACTATATAAATTTTCAATTATCCAACCTATAAAACCATACAAGAAAAAATTAAATAAAAAATATAATAGAGAACCTACACTATCCATGAATATTCCTCCTAATTGTTTATAATTATTTTTTCTCATATTCATGGATTTATTCTAAATCAAAGAAATTAAATTTAAATTCTTTGATTTAATATTTCATATTATAGGCTACAACATTCTTTAGATTCTAAACTTTTTAGGTATTCTCTAACTTCCAATAAATTTTCAAGTATCTTATGTGATTGTTCTTTAATTTGTTCATCTGGCTCTTTTAAGTCAGGTACATTTATACATTTTATACCCCCATTATAAGCAGCCTCTACTCCCATAGGGGAATCCTCTATAACAATGCAATTTTCTGGATTAACATTTATCTTTTTGGCTGCCTTTAAGAATATTTCTGGATTTGGCTTAGAGTTTACAACATCATCTCCACAAACTATAGCATCAAAGTATTCTTTTAAATTTGCTTTGGCTAATCTTTTAACTGCTCTTTCTCGTTTTGTAGAAGTTGCAACTGCCATTTTATACCCATTTTTCTTTAAAAAAGATATTAATTCATTAACTCCTAATTTGATAGGAGCTCCTTCTCTATCCATAAATTCAATCATATTTTTAGTTTTCTCATCATACAAATCTAATATCGGCACAGAGCTATCATATATCTTAGTAAGACCTTCTATTATCCCTTTACGATTCCTTCCCATAACAGATGTATATATTTCTTTAGTCATAGTATATCCATACTTTTCAAATGTCTCTATCCAAAATTCAAGAGAGATTCTCTCTGAATCAAACAAAACTCCATCCATATCAAAAATAATTCCTTCTACTTTTTGCATACAATTCCTCCAATATTTTTTGATATAATTATATTACACTTTTTATGATTAATTTTACAACCCTCAATTTATCCAATTCTAATATAGTAAAATTGTAATTTTCAAAAGTTACACTTTGATTTACTTTAATGTTTGAACCAAGCATATAGGATATCCAACCACCTATACTATCAAATCCATCATGTTCTATATCAAGCCCAAAGTATTTATTGATATCATTGATTGATTCAGTTCCATCAACTAAGTAAGAACTTGTTCCTATTTTCTTAATATGAGTTTCTTCTTTATCAAATTCATCTTGAATTTCTCCTACTATCTCTTCCAGTATATCTTCAATTGTTACTACACCAGATGTACCACCATATTCATCTACCACTATAGCAAGTTGGAGTTTTTCTTTTCTTAATTTCTCAAGAGCCTTATCTATAGTACAATTTTCTGATATATATATAATATCTCTAAGTATTTCTCCTAGTTCAATTTTATTTCTGTTTATTTTTTGATTATACAAATCTCTTATATGTACAAATCCTAATATATCATCTTTATTTTTCTTACATACTGGATACCTAGTAACACCTTCATCTCTCAAAATAGATAATATCTTTTCCTCCGAGTCACTTTCATATATACAAATCATATCAGTTCTAGGTACCATTATCTCTCTAATTTTCTTTTCTTCAAATTCAAAAATATTGTCAACTAATCTTTGCTCTGATTCATCTATAAGCCCACTTTTATAGCTTTCTTCAACTAATAATCTTATTTCATCACCTGTATGTGGCTCATCAACTTCATCTGCTTGTGAATATCCAAATGGCTTAAGAAATAAATCAGTGCTTAGATTAAAAAAGTATATTATTGGATATGTCAATTTATAAAATCCAATCAACAAAAAAGATGTACTTAGCATTATTCTCTCTGTATTATAAAGTGCTAAGGCTTTAGGAACAAGCTCCCCTATTACAACTTCTACCATTGTTATAATTAAAAAGGAAATAGAAATTGATATTGTATATATAACACTTTCACTAAGATTAAATATACTTATTATTGGCAATATTAACTCTTTAACTGTAGATTCTCCCATCCATCCTAGTGCAAGTGAACAAAGTGTTATCCCAAGTTGACATGCAGAAAGATATGAATTTAGATTATCTTTTATTATTTTACACCTTTTAGCATTATTATTACCTTCAGCTATCATAGTATCTATCCTAGAACTACGAAGCTTTACCATAGCAAATTCACAAGCTACAAAAAATGCATTTATTAAAACAAGTACTATTATAAGTGTTACATTTAATAACTCCCGCATAAAATATTGGCCCTTATAATCTTATAACATAAGAAATTTATAAGAACTCAAAGTTCCCCCCTTATATTTATAAAATTTAATTTATAATATATATTCTATCATATTTATTAATATATCTTATTTTATTACAAATAATTTTAAATACAAAATTACCCCTCTTAATATTTATGATGGGTTGTATAATATATTAAGAGGGGCTAATTAAATTTTACGTATGGGCAATATAAATTTTAGTGGTCTTTTACAGGACTTTTTTCAGTTTCACTTGTTATTCCTAATTCTTCTTTTTCAATATTCCATTTTTCAAGACCATATTTAGATATTTTAACAGCTTCTGCTAGACCTCTCCCAAGTCTTTTTATCGTATTCATGCCTACTTCATCATCTTTTGCACCTTGTTCTTTTGCATCTTTACTCCAAATACTAGCACCAGTGTATCCTCCAATAAGTCCTCCTGTTACCAATACCTCATGCATTAAAAAGAAATTTATTATTGGTAATCTGGCCATTTCTTGTCCACCATATCTAGTTCCACCAGTAGTTATAGCAGCTCCTACTTTATTTTGCAAATTACATCCATGTACTAAATACATATGTCTTAATCTATTTAACACAGCAGTCAATTGAGCAGTTATTCCCATATCATAAACAGGAGAACCTATTATAAATCCATCTGCTTCTAACAATTTTTTCTCTAGTTCGCCCATATCATCTTGTATAGTACATTTTTCTGCTTTTCTCATACAAGCATCACAATGTATACATGGACCTATATTTTTTCCTCTTACAGTCCAAAAGTCAGTTTCTATTCCTGGTATTTCTTTAGCTTCCTCTAAAGCTTGTAGTATTGCATATTCAGTTGCTCCTTTTCTTGGACTTCCACATATTCCTAGTATCTTAGCCATAACTATACCTCCCACAAATTTTAATTTAAGCCTCTATGTTTATATCATTAGACTTATTCGATTTTATTGATAATATATATTTAATTATCATTGCTACAATAAATACTGATACTATACAAGAATTTCCAACTAAGGTTCTAATAATCTCTGGAAACTTTTCTAAAGTCTGAGGAACTGAAGTTATACCTATACTTAAGGTAATTGAAACTCCTGCTATAAGATTGTTATCTGACGTAAATCCACATTGACTTATCATATCATAACCAGCCATAGCAATTGATGAAAATACGATTAAAGCGACCCCTCCTATTATGCATGAAGGTATAGTAGTTATTATTGCACCCAATAATGGCGAAAATCCAACTAAAATTAATACTACTCCTGTAATTGACAATACAAATCTACTAGTAACTTTATTTATAGCTACGATTGCAGCATTTTGACCAAATACTCCTGTTGGTATTGAACTAAATACAGATGCAATTATAGATGTTAATGCATTTCCCATTGTAGCAGACTCTAATTCTTTATCTGTAACCTCTCTATTCATAGCTCCCATTGTAGCAATTGTTGCTGCTCCCATCATATCAGCTATAGCTACCATAAATAAAATGGCAAACATTAATATTAAATCAAGTCTAAATTCTAGACCAAATGCCAATGGCTTTGGAAAAGAAAGTATTGATGTCCCTTGAATTGCAGAAAAATCAACCAATCCAAATGCAAGTGATACTAAATAACCAAATATTATACCTATTAAAATTGCAGCATCTTGAACCAAACCCTTGCCAAATTTCATAAGCAAAATTATGACTACAACAACTATAAGTCCTATTGCGAAATTTATAGGTTCTCCAAATGTGGCTGAGCCTTCTCCCCCAGCTAAATTTTTTACAGCGGTTGGAAATAGACTAATACCCATACAGGCAATCATTGTACCTGCTATAATTGGAGTAAATAAATGTCTTATCTTCTTAATTCCAAAGGCTATAAAAAACACTACTATTGCCCCTCCAATTTGAGCTCCAAAAAGAGCTTTAAGCCCATATTTTCCAGCTACTGAAAGACATGCACCTAAAAACACATAATTTGTTCCCATTATTACAGGAAGCTTTGAACCAAGCCTATGCCCTTTAAATAGTGGTATTGAGTACAATTGTAGTAAAGTTGCTATTCCAGCTACCAACATAGCACCTTGCATAAGCATAGTTGACATCTGTTTATCAAGCCCTACTATATTCGATATAAGCATAGCTGGAACCATATTACCAGCTATCATTGAAACAAAATGCTGTAATCCTAAAGGTAAAGCTTCCTTAAAAGGCGGTTTCCCCTCTAGATGAAATTTTGATGTATCGTGCTCTTTCATAAAATAAATCCTCCCATAAATTTTATTTTTCTTTACGACCATGAATTTATTAACAATTAATTTTGAGCTATACACATCTTAATCTAGTTAATTCTTAACTTAAATGATATTTATTTTAACTAAAATATTATTTATGTATAGTTGTTTAGTGCACTTAATCTTATTATTTATATTCTCTAAGTTTATACTTTTTATTGACATCATGCTCTGCTCTTACAAACTCTAAATTTCCTTCTCCCATTAATTCAGACATTCTTTTCTTTCTATCATTTAGCCAATCTTTATCAATATTTTTATAGTACTTGTAATCTGTCCAATATATTATTGATGTTATTTCTCCTGGATTACTTTCACTAATCCATATCTCAGAACCAGCAAATCCTTCTAATAATTCTAGACCTTTAATCCAAATCTCATAATCTAATTGTAAGTACTTTTCTATTAATTTAGTATCTATCCTAAAAGTTAGCTCTTCAATAAATAAAGGTCTTTCAAATGATTTTAATTTCATATTATATACTTCCCTCTTTAATATTTGACTACTTTTTTATTTAAATGCTTTTTACATTTAAGTACTTTTAACATAATATTCTTGCATATAACCACTCTTCATTTTTACTTCTTGCAAGACTACCTTCTAGCAGGAGGTACATGTATTGCTTTACCTACTATTCCCATAGTAGCTTCTGCAAAAGCTTCTGATAAGGTTGGATGTCCATGCATAGTACTTGCAACTTCTTCAACTGTCAACATTGCTTTCATTGCAATTACAGCTTCATGAATTAAATCACTAGCATTAGGCCCTATGATATGAACCCCATATATTGTAGTCTTATCTTTTGAAGCAATTACCTTAACCATACCATCTGAATCATTCATTGTAAGAGCTTTTCCATTACCAGAAAACTGAAATTTACCAACGACATAGTCTAAGTTTTTATTTTTGGCTTCTTCTTCAGACAATCCAACTGTAGATACCTCTGGAAAAGTAAAAATGGAATTTGGTACTAAGTCATAATCTACACTTGTTTTTTCCCCTACAATTCGTTCAACAACTACTTTGCCTTCTTCAGATGCAACATGTGCAAGCATTATTCCTCCAATTACATCTCCAATTGCATAAATACCTGGTACAGATGTGCAGTAATTTTCATCGACTTTTATTCCCTTTTTATCATATTTGATGCCTAAATTATCTAGATTTAGTCCATCTACATCTAACTCTCTTCCTGTAGATACAAGTACATTATTACAAGCAATCTTTGTTTTTTCTCCATTCTGATTTATATCTACTACTAGTTCTTTATCACTCTTAGATATTTCTTCTACTTTTGATGAAAGTAGTATTTTAATCCCCCTTTTATTAAGTAGTTTAGTTAACCTACTAGATACCTCATTATCAACCATAGGAATTATATTATTCAAGAACTCAACTATAGTTACATCTGAACCAAATTCATTTAAAATTCCTGCAAACTCAATTCCTATAACTCCACCTCCAATTATTACTAATTTCTGAGGCAACTTAGTTATTTCTAAAGCTTCTTTACTTGTTATTACTCCCTCCAAATCAATCCCTTTAATAGGAGGCTTAGAAGATTTTGAACCAGATGCAATTAAAATATTTTTTCCTTTAATTATCTTCTTTGAGCCATCTTCTAATTTTATCTCTACAGAATCCTTACTTATTAACTTTGCTTCTCCCTTTTCTACAGTCACTTTATTTGCTTTTAATAATCCTTTTACACCACTAGTTAAGGTCTTAACTATATGTTTCTTTCTTTTCTGAACTTTTTCCAAGTCTAATTTATATTCATCAACTTTTATCCCATATTCTTCAGCATAATTAAAATAATTTAAAACCTGTGCATCTTTAAATAGTGTCTTTGTAGGAATACAACCTGTATTTAGACAAGTACCTCCAAATTCATTCTTTTCTACAATTATAACTTTTAACCCCAGTTGAGCTCCTCGAATCGCTGCAACATACCCACCTGGACCACCACCAATTACGATTAAATCAGCGTTCATATTTATTTTTCCTCCTTTTAAGTTATAGATATTAATATCTATAATTAAAATTTTAGTATCAATATTTATAGCTTGTTAAATCTACTTTATTTTTAATACCATAACAAAGTTTCTGACGTGTAAAAATAAAATTATTTCTATGCATTCCTACTATCAATAGTTCCGAATGTGGATGTTCTAAATGGCTATAAGCTGTTGTACAGCCTGGAGTCATTTTCCCACCAACAAATACCATGGAATAATTCATAAAATATTCGTCTAATAATTCATTTTCAATTAGGTGAGTACAGTATGAAGGAGATTCGATACACATTTTTTCTATCCCTAGACTTTTAAGTACATAAAGTAATATCTTAGAGTCTGGAGTACTATCTTTACCAGTAACAATTACAGGACAAACATCAAAATCTTTGTATAATTCTTCAAATTTATAATCATCAACATCCTTAATTGAATTAAAACTCCCTATACATATGTGTTTTAAAGGAGAATTTTCTTTTATATAATCCCAACCATTTGGAGATGTGGCTATAACCATTTTATATTCCTGACTCTTATCAACTCTAAATGTATAATGGTCAAATGGAATATCTCTAGCATCAAAAGAAACTACTACTCCACATGGCTGATATTTTTTATTTAAATAGTCTTTTCTTTGCTGTGTCAAACTTTCATCAAATACATGACATGTTATCCCAGGTTCATTTTGCAACGTTCTAGCCCCTATAATTACAGCATCTGAATATGCTCTTAGAACATTTAAAACCCAAAAATCTGCCAAGGCTCCATCTGGATCAACAAAATTATTTTTTCCAATTAAAGGGCCTGCTTTATTGTCTTCATATGCCATTTTTCCATCAGATGAAAGCACCATAGATGAAAATATATATGGTCTTTTATCTTTTGATTTTGGAAAAAACAACTCTGTATAATACTCTAAAGCATCTGGTATACAGATATTTTCATTAGATTCTTCTTTTAGATTGTCTAATATCTTTTCATTTCTATTTAATACATTTATTTTTAAGTTATGTTTTGGTATATTGAAAAACTCAAGCTTATTCATACTTTGACCACCTTCTCTCAATTATTTTTTATAATCCATAAATTCTTTTTCCCCATTGCATATTTCCTAGACCAACATCCTCTATTAACTTACTTGATATTTTTTGAGTTTTATAGATTACTTTTTCTTCATCTATATTAACTATTTGATTCTTATCCATAACTACTTTTCCATCTATAATAGAAGTTTCTATATTATTTGGAGTAGATGAATATATTAATGAACTAATTGGGTCGTGAACTGGTATAGAAATTGCACTTTTATATGGATTATAAATTATAATATCAGCATTTTTTCCTATCTCTATTGACCCTAAGCAGTCTAATTTATTTATGGATTTTGCTCCTCCAAGTGTTGCCATTTCCAGTACACTTGACGAAGGTAAAAGCTTTGCATCTCTATGAGTAACTTTTTGTAATAATGTAGTCATTTTCATTACTTCTAACATATTTTGAGTATCATTACTCGCTGAGCCATCACAAGCTAAACTTATAGTCAATCCATTTTCAATAAGCTTTGGAATTGGTGCTACTCCTGCTGCTAGAACCATATTAGATACTGGATTATGAGATATTTTAACATCATATTTTTTAAATAACTCTATGTCTTCATCTGACATTTGTATGCAGTGGACTGCAATAAAGTCAGGCCCTAAAATTCCTACTTTTTCAAGATATGGCACAGTCTTCATACCTCTATCTTCTAAACAGTATTTATCATCGTCCTTAGTCTCAAGTAAATGCATAGTTATTGGAATATGAAGCTCATTGGCTATATTTCTCATTTCTTTGTATCCTTCTTCTGTGTTATCCCATATAATACCAGGAGCTAATGCTAAACTTATTCTCGAGTGGTCTCTATATTTTTTATCTAATCTTCTGACATCATCAAAAAACTTTTGTTCTGTATCATGATAGGTACAACCAAATTCTTTTGGGAATTTGCTTGTATCTGTAAATCCTCTACCAAGTATTCCTCTTATTCCTAAGTCTTCAAATGCTTGAATTATACTATCATCAAGACCTTCTTTTCCATGACAGTACATATAGTCAAGTATAGTAGTTGTACCTGTTCTAATTGCTTCTATACATCCTGTTAAAGCTGCATAATAGCAACATTCTTCATCTATTTTATGTATAGCTCTTCTAACAGAGCTATCAAGCCAGTCTAACAATAATTTATCTCTTCCTAATCCCTTTAGCAAAGTCTGAAATAGATGAGAATGAGTACTTATAAATCCAGGTAAAACAAATTTCCCTCTAGCATCTATAATTTTTTCAGAGATGTATTTTTCTAGTAAATTCGTCTTTCCTATATCAATTATCTTGTTCTTTTCAATTATTATACAAGCATCATTTAGTATTTTCCTCTCATTATTCATTGAAATTAGATAAGCGTTTTTAATTATCAAATCTACTTTTCTCATGTAGTAACCTCCATATAATTTTTTGCTATATCTTAATTTTGACAGATAGTTTGGAGAGAAAAAATCTTTCGAGAAACGCATAACAAACTATCTGTCAGATTACTGGTATACTATAAAATCACTTTAAATCTGGCTGAATTACATCCATCTAAAATCTAAAAGATTTTGTGTGACTTCTTGAAGAAAACGTGCTCCAGGAGCTCCGTCTACTACTCTATGGTCATGAGTTAAACTCATATTCATTGTTGAACCAGCGTAAAATGCACCATCTTTTACAAGAACTTTTTCTATTATACTTCCAATACCTAAAATTGCACTTTCTGGTGTATTTAATACTGGGGTAAAGTATGTTATTCCAAACATCCCTAAGTTAGTTATAGTAATAGTTCCATTACTCATTTCATCAGAATTTAACTTGTTATTTTTAGCTCTATCACTTAAATCACTTAGTTCAATACATATTGTTTTTAAATCTTTTAAATTTGCATTTTTTATTATAGGTACCACCAAGCCATTTGGAATGTCTACAGCTACACCTATATTAATTTCGCTACTTACTTTAAAATGATTTTCATCAACTATTTGTGTTCTAAGTTTAGGATGATTTTCAAGTGCTTCAGCTACAGCCTTTATTATAAGAGCTGTATAACTTAATTTAACTCCTACTTTTTTATACTTTTCTTTCAATCCTTTATATACTTTTGATAAGTTAGTAATTTCTAATTCAGTGGCAATTGTAGTTTGAGCTGTTGTCAATAAACTCTCATGCATTTTTTTTGCTATTACATTTTGCATTGGTGTCATCTTAGTTACCAAATCATTTTCTCCTATATTTACCTTAATGTTATTAACTTGAGAAATATTGGTAACTTCTTGCCGTACTTCTTTTTCTACTACTTTATTTTGATTGACTTCCATAACTTCTTCTACTGGATTATTGTTCATGAAATTTTTCAAATCATCAATTGTTATTGAACCATGTATTCCTGTACCCTCTATATTTGAATAGTTAATTCCTTTTTCCTCAGCTATTTTTTTAGCTCTCGGAGTTATTTTTTTGTCTATATTTAAATCTTTTTTCTTAGTTGCATTTTCTAAACTTAAAATATCTACCTCTTTTTCATTATCAGTTTTATCTATCAAATTAAATCCACTAATATCTTCATTGGCTTCTGCAATTATACAAATTAGTTCTCCACAATTAGCAATATCGCCCTCTTCAAAAAATTTTTTTCTCAATACCCCACTTTCTGGTGCTTCAACAGTATTAGTAATCTTGTCAGTTTCAACTTCTAAAATTTCATCACCCTTATTTACTACACTTCCTTCTTCAATCAACCATGTGCCAATTGTTCCTTCCTCCATAGAAAGACCAAACTTCGGCATCTTAACCTCTGTAATCATTGTTTATCCTCCCCTAACTAATATTGCATAACTTCCTTACAAGCCTTAATTAGATTTTCTAATTTTGGTAGAACAAAATCCTCTAAAACTGGTGCATATGCTACTGGAGCATCAATTGATGTAACTCTTTTTATTGGTGCACTTAGATACTCAAATACATCTTCATTTATCATTGCAGATATTTCAGCAGCCCATCCTCCAACTCTTGGACCTTCTTGAGCAATAACCAATCGACTAGTTTTCGCAACTGACTCTACTATAGTTTTTTTATCATAAGGAAATACAGTTCTAAGGTCGATTATCTCTACACTAATCCCTTCTTTTTCAAGTTGACTTGCTGCTTTATGTGCTAACCCTAACATCATTTGAGTAGCTACTATAGTAATATCACTTCCAGTTTTTTCAATCTCAGCTTCATATAGAGGAATTTCATATGGCTCAACTGGCACTTCTCCTTTAACATTGTATAGCATTTTATGTTCTAAAAATAATACAGGATTATCGTTTTTTATAGCTGAAAGCAACATCCCTTTAGCTTCATAAGGTGTTGTTGGTGAAACTACTACAAGCCCAGGTGTATTCATAAACCATGACTCTGCACAAACTGAATGATGATATGCACAGCGTATACCACCTCCCTGTACAGCACGAACAGTAATTGGGCAATGTGCTTTTCCTTGGAACATAAAATTTAATTTTGCTGCATTATTTACAAGTTGGTCAAAACAAACTCCCAAAAAATCTGCAAACATTATCTCTGGAACTGGTCTTAGTCCACAAAGTGCTGCACCATTTGATAATCCCAATATAGCTGATTCTGATAAAGCTGTATCTTTTATTCTATTTGGCCACTTAGCCATTATTCCTTTAGTAATCCCAAAATCTCCACCCATTTTAGCTACATCTTCACCTAGTATAAAAACTCTATCATCATTTTCCATAGCTTGATGAAGTGCTTCATTTATTGCCATTCCATATGAAAGTTTTCTTCCCATTATCTTATCTCCACCTCTCTATCAACATATGTGTGTGTAACTGCATCTTTAATATCTGGTGATGGACTCTCCAATGAGAATCTCAGCATTTCTTGAACATCAGCCTCTATTTCTTCTTCTATTTGCTTAAGTGATTCATCTGACATACCTTCTCTTTCAATAAGTATCTTTCTAGTTAACTTGATTGGGTCTCTATCTTTCCAATACTTAACTTCTTCTTCAGGTCTATATGCTGCTGGGTCTCCTGCAAAATGACCTTGCCAGCGATAAGTGAGAAATTCTATTAAAGTTGGTCCTTCACCTTTTCTTGCCCTATCTGCTGCTATTTCCACTATCTCAATTACTGCTTCTACATCATTTCCATCTACCCTATAACTTGGAATCTCATACCCCTCTCCCCAAGTTTTTAATTCTTTTTGAGGATGTGAATCTGTATAGTGTGTAGATATAGCATATTGATTATTAAGTAGGCAATATATTATAGGAAGTTTCCATGTTGCTGCCATATTAAGACTTTCGTGGCAAGTTCCTTCTCCTAAAGTTCCATCTCCTAGAAATACTGCTGTAACATCATCTGTTTCTTTATACACAGATGCAAAAGCTGTACCAAGACAAGTTACCATAGTTGAACCCTGTATTCCATTAAACCCCATATTTCTACATTCAATATCATTTATATGCATTGAACCGCCTCTACCACCATTTATTCCTGTAGCCTTAGCAAAAATTTCTGCCATTACAAGTTTTGGGTCAGTACCACAAAGTGCTATAGTTCCATGACCTCTATGGTCTGGAAATTTATAATCTGTTTTTCTAAGTGCATCAACTATGCCTGCTTGACAAGCTTCTTGCCCTATACTTAAATGAACAAATCCTGGTATTGTTCCATTGGCAGCATATACTTCTATTACTTCTTCAAATCTGCGAATCATAACCATGTCACGGTATAATTTTTCTAATCTTAACTTACCTAATGCCATCTTATCTCCCCCTGAATCAATAAATTTTTAAGTTGTTTATTTTAAGAAACTTTTTTCAAGTACTGAGTAATTTATTTCTCCTGCCGAAAATGATTTCCCAGTATTTATATTATGTATCTGTATTTTGCCTATTGAGTGTACATCATGGTCTACATAGAAAAAGTCTCTTCCTGCCTTCTCAAATACATCTTCAAACAACTCTCCATAATTTGGAGACGAAGTTTTCCCTGCCAACTGGTGTATAGTTTTTGCAATAGCAGTATCAGTCGAATCCACCCAAAACTCAGTTTCACTACCATAAATCAATGCATCATTTATTCTTCCCATAGTCTTAAGTTCATCTTTTAATACAGGTGCGATTGGTGCTTTTCCTCTAGCAAGTACAATTTGACCTGCATCAAAGTTTTTTTCAAACATCTTATGGCATACTTGCTCAATAATTCTTGCTGACACTTGCATTGATGCTACAATACATGTACTTGGTGAAATTAATATATATGTGTCTTCTGGTTTTACTTTACAAGCATTTGCAACCTCTAAGACCGTTTCATCATTAGGATATTTTATATCTTGGATACATAGGACTGCCTCATGATAAGTGTCTTTATATGGAGTCATTTCAAAATACCAGTCTGATTTAACTCTTGCTAAAGCTCTTGCTGGTCCTGACCCAATAGTTGCAAATTCACCTTCTCCAAGTTTCCATCCAGCAATCTGTGAACCCATACATGCAATCAATGGTTTATCTATAAATACTTCAACTGCTGAGAAAGAATATTCATCATTTAATTTAAAATCTCCTAATGATACTGTTCCTAGGTCGCCTATAGAAGCCCTAGTAAATAAAACACCTGCTTTCCAGCTTCCACTACAATTTAATCCCATATCAATTATAGTTGCTCCACAATCCATCTTAACAACTTCACACCCTAATGCTTCTGCATCTTCCAGTATCTCTCTTACTACCACCATAGCTTTCTTGTTTAAACTTATCATCTTTATACCTCTCAATATATATTTTATTTATGCCTTCTTCCCACATACATCAATTGCAGCTCCCATTATTGGACTTGCTTCATCAGATGCTAAGAAAGTTACAACTTTTGATACTTCTTCCACTTGCAACATTTCTTCAAGTGGTATCGTAACTGCATCATCATAGTCAAATCTTTTTCTTGTATATTCAGTATTAGTCATACCTAAATATATTGCATTTACATTGATTCCATACTCTTTTACTTCTTCTGATAAAGTTTGAGTAAAACTTACCATCCCACCTTTAGAAGCAGCATATGCCCCAAAACCCGGAAAAAAATGTTTTGCTGCTGTAGAACTAATATTTATTATTTTTCCATACTTTTTATCAATCATTGTTCTAAGAACAGCCTTAGTACAATAAAAAGTTCCACTTAAATTAGTCTTTATCTGAGCATCCCAATCTTCAATTGTAGTATCAACTACTGGAGCTGATTTATGGAGAGCTACATTATTAATCAATACATCTACACGCTCAAATTTATCTATTACTTCACTAAAACAAACTTCTACTTCTTCTGGTTTGCTTACATCACAAACTGAAACAAAGGCTTTACCACCAGATTTAATGATTCTTTCTGCAACATTATCCAATTTACTTTTAGTTCTACCAATTAAGACTACTGTTGCTCCTTCAATAGCAAAATCTAAAGCAAATCCTGCTCCTAATCCTTGCCCTCCTCCTGTTATCACAACAACCTTATCTTTAAATCTTAAATTCACAATCCATCACATCCTCTACATTCTTATAATTCAAACTTATATTTAGAAAAATATCTTACATTACAATATCTAAAGTATTTTAAATAAATATCTTTTTACTTTGTATAACTAATTTCTTTTGTATAAAACAACATTAAATATTTATATTATCCATTAAAATATTTTTCTTTAATGGCAAACTATAAAAATCACAGTTTAACGCATTTGCTACTGCATTTGCTACTGCTGGTGCTGATGGTACAACAGAACATTCACCTATACTCTTAGCTCCAAATGGACCTCCAGGTTCTCCACATTCTATCATTCCAACTTTTATTTGTGGCATTTCACTAGCCTTTATCATATGATACGAGCGAAATGAATTAGCTTTTATTCTTCCTCTATTATCAAACTCAAGCGCTTCAGTTAACGCATATCCTATTCCCATTTGAATTGCTCCTTCAATCTGACCTTCTACAGACATTGGGTTCAAAGCTTTACCCACATCATGTACTGCAACATATTCTAAAACTCTTACACTTGCCAGTTTAGTATCAACCTCAACTTTAGCAAAATGTACACCATATGAACTTGCTCCAGTTTGAGATGCAAAAGTTTCAGCTCCTATAATCTCTCTTAAACTTACCCTTTGAGCATGTATCATGACATCGCATAAAGTGGCTTGTTTGTTGTTATTTTTGATAGAATAAACTCTATCGTCCTTAAATTCTATATATTCTTCATCCTCTTTTAAGAGTTGGGATGCTTCTTTTAAAAGCTCTTTTTTTACTGAGTTTGCTACTTTTAAAGCTGCATTTCCGGATACAAAAACTCCTCTACTTGCGTAATCTCCTAAATTCCATGGTGATGCTTCTGTATCTGCCTGTATACATTCTATTTTTTCCTGGCTTATTCCAAGTACTTCAGATATAATTTGTACCTGCACACTTACAGATGCATTTCCCATATCATGAGTACCTGTATATAATACAGCTGAACCATCTTCATTCATTTTCAACATTAAAGCTGTTATATCTCTATGTGCCCCAAAGCATCCATTTCCATGTGAACCAACTGCCATACCTACACCAATTAAAAACCTACCATTTGATTCATTTTGCTGTCTTATTTGTTTTTTCCAGTCAAACATTTCAGCACCTTTTTTTATACAGTCTATTGGTCTTGGATTACCATGAGGACTTTTAAATCGTTGGTCTATTCCATCTGGTTCAACTAAGTTCTTAAGCTGTAAATCTAAAATATCCATATTTAGTTTTTTTGCAATTTTATTTAGTTGGGATTGTTGTGCAAAAAAAGCTTGTGGAGAACCATATCCTCTCATTGCTCCTGCAATTGGTGTGTTTGTATACACTGGTATTCCTGTATATCTCATATTTTCAATCTTATATGATTTAAATACTTTATGACTCATTGCTCCAATTACATTTAAAGCACTTGATGCATATGCTCCTGTATTTGTTAGAACTTTCATATCTTGTGCTACAATTCGACCATCTTTCATAACACCTGTTTTTAGATATACAACTGCACCATGTCTAGTTCTTGTTGAAGCAATAGTTTCTCTCCTGTTAAGTTCTAGTTTAACTGGCCTACCTGATAGTTTTGCTAATAATGCTACAATTGGCTCAATTGTAATCTCTAATTTACCTCCAAAAGCTCCTCCAATAGCTGGACTTACTAGTCTAACTTTATTCATTGGTACTTCAAATAACTTAGATAAGATTATCCTAAAGCCAAAAGTATTTTGATTAGGACTATAAACAGTAAGTTTTCCATTGTAATCATAATCTACAATAGCCACATGAGTTTCTATTGCACCATGATGTATAGCTGGAAGTGTATACTTATCTTCAAAAATATAATCAGCTTTTTTCATAGCTTCTTCAATATTTCCACACTGTTGTACACTTACTGCAAGCTTGTTTCCACCTTTATGGATTGGATATGCACCCTCTTGTATTGCTTCTTCTGGATTAAATACTGATGGTAATTCTTCGTATTCAACCTCAATAAGCTTCAATGCTTTTTCAGCAGTTTGTAAATCTTCAGCTGCAACAGCTGCAACTTTATCACCAACAAAACGAACAGTATCATCAAAGATATGTTCAACCTCTGGCAACTCATGTTCATAAAATCTCATGGCACTATTAAAGGCTTTTTGAGGTGAGTTTTTATAAGTGGCTATGGCTTTTACACCTTCTAATTTTTCAGCTTTTGATGTGTCTATTTTTTTAATTTTTGCATGCGCTATAGGGCTGAATAAAACCTTAGCATAAAGCATATTTGGAATTTTCATATCCGCAGTATATTTAAGTTGGCCAGTAGCTTTAAGTACAGCATCTCTTATTGGGACTCTCTCACCAATAATTTTAAATTTATTACTCACAGGTTATACCCCCCATCCTTTTTGCTGATAAAAGTATAGCCTCAACAATTTTTACATATCCTGTACATCTGCAAAGATTGTTATCTATAGACTTTCTAACATCTTCCTCAGAAGGATTTGGATTTTTGTCTAGTAAGGCTTTTGCCGACATTATCATCCCTGGAGTGCAATATCCACATTGAACAGCTCCACAATCAATAAATGCTTGTTGAATTGGATGTATATTGATTCCATCTGACAACCCTTCAATTGTCAATATCTTTTTCCCAACTGCGTTTCTTGCTAGAATCAGACATGAATTAACTGCTTCTCCATCTAAAATTATTTTACAAGCTCCACAATCACCAGTACTACATCCACACTTACTTCCAGTTAAATTAAACACTTCTCTTAAAACATAAAGTAAAGTCCAGCTTTTTTTTATACTCACCTTTCTCAATCTGCCATTTATATCAAGTTCAATAACATCTATAATCTCCACCTTCTCCCCACATAATTTAAATTTTAATATTTTCTATGAAATTTAATCTTTGATTAATTTATCCAAGTTATTTACTCTCCTTTGACAAGTAAAATCCATAATTACTGTTAAAAAAGGAGGGGCAAGGCGCTCCTCCTGGATATCCTTTCAGATTATACTTTTATTAAAATGAGTATCATATCTTTTGATTATTTAGTTTTTTAAGGTTTTTGGGTAAAAAAAATAGAAGCAAGGCGCTCCTTCTTGGATATCCTTTCAGATTATATTCTGCTCAAATGCAAGCTATTAGGTTTCCTTCAAAGTTCAATTCTATTTTTGGTAAAAAAAATAGAAGCAAGGCGCTCCTTCTTGGATATCCTTTAGAATTACATTCTCTAAGCTTTACAACTTACTTTACTTTCCACTACATCTTCTTTTTCCTTAGGCAATACAATATTTAGTATTAAAGATAATAAAGCTGTTCCAGATATACCAGTCATTAAAGTGACTACAATGCTTGGTAAAAATGCTAATGCAGCTTGATTAAAATAACCACCCATACCAATGCCCAATGAGACTGCTAAAATTGTTATATTACGATTTGTCATCTTTCCCATTCCAATAACCTTAATACCTGATGATGCAATTGTTCCAAACATCATAACTAATGTTCCTCCAATAACTGGGTCTGGTGTTAAAGCTAATATCTGGGCAAACTTTGGGAAAAATGCTAATACGCCTAACATTACTCCTCCAAGTGCTACTATGTACCTACTTGCAACTCCTGTCATACAAATTATTCCTATGTTTGGACTACCTGATATAACTGGAAGCCCATTAAACAAAGCTGCAAAACAACTTCCAACTCCATCTGCTCTCACAGCTCTCATCAATTCTTTTTGTGTAGGTAGACGGTTTTCAACAGAACTGACAACACCTGTCGTATCTCCTATTATTTCCATAACTGTAACAATATGAATTGTACATATGGTTATAATAGCTCCCAAGTTGAACTCCAATCCCCAGTATATAGGTTTTGGCATTGCAAACCAATTTGCTTGTGCCATACTAGAAAAGTCAACCATACCAAATATTATTGCTACTACATACCCTATTACTATTGAAATTATTATGGATGCTACTTTTAGAAAACCTTTTCCAAATTGATTTAAAATGAGTGTTAATAATAATGTGAATATAGCTAAAGAAAAATTAGCAACTACATTAGGTCCATGAGCATCAAAAGATACTGCGTAGTCAAATGAAGAACTCATAAGTGATAACCCTACTGCCAAAACAACACTTCCTGTAACAGTAGGTGTAAAATATTTATGTAAATATTTTACTGCAAGAGGTCCTACTAAAGTTAAAACTAGACTTCCTACAAGTACTGCTCCAAAAGCTCCAGCAATACCAACATCATTATTTGTACTTAAGGCAATTAATGGTGCTACAAAGGTGAAACTTCCACCAGTAACAATTGGCAACCGTGACCCTATTGGTCCAATTCCCATAGATTGCAGTATGGTGCTCACTCCTGCAATCAACATCGAACATTGAATCAAAAATGCAGTCTCACTTAGTGAGAGACCCATGCCCACAGCTACTAAAATAGCACCTGACATAGTACCTGCAAAAGCAGAAAAAACATGTTGCATACTAAGCGGTATTGCTGTTAGAAGTTTTGGCTTGTCATTAAATCCATACTTGTAATTTTCCATATCTTACCCCTTATCGCTCCCGCCATTGCCGCCAAATGTATGGAGCTATGTAATAAATTATTAGTAACCTTAAAAGTTAGAGCCTAATAAATATTGCACAGTTACATTATGAAGTTTTAGTAATACATTTTGAAATTAGAAAAGCTCTAATTTAAGGAATGGCGGAGGATTAGTTACTAAAAAAATAAAACGTTTGCTTTTAGCATCATTTTTATTTTTTGTAAGCTAGGTAATTAATCCGATTTTTAATTGTATTATACAGTCACGATTTTATACTGTCAAGATTATTCTGACAATTTAATTTTAGTTTTATTTAGAATTATTAAAGTAAAAATAATAATCAATTTGTAGAATAAAATCAGTATTAAAATACTTTAATTTTCAAATTTTTGTTATTTTATTATCGAAATTCAGTTTAATATTTATTTCTATAAAATATATACAACTTCTTATTTTAGCCATATAACACTATTTCAGTAAATATAATAAATAAAGATATATATAATAATCATAAAAATTTTAATTATTGGATAAATATAAATATTTTATTGTTTATTTAATTAAATCAGACATAGTATATACATTTTATAATACAATATTATTTTAATATATATAAAAAAAATAATTATTTTTTATTATTTTCTCATTCTCTGATATTTAAATTCTCTTCTATTAGATATTTTTTTAACATTTTTTCATAAAAAGTTTATCTTTACATACTTACAAAAAATTTATTTTTCAAAATTATAACCATTTATTTTCCCAATTTTTCTACATATTTCAATAAATAAAAATCTTAATTTTTTATTATAAAAGTAAATTATTTTTTGTACATTTCTTATTACTCATGCTTTTTATTATTGCTATAAATTAATATCTATTACTATTACGAGAAAAAACGAAGAGTGATTTTTATTTAAATAATATTCAAACTTCGTTTTTTCTTACTAGCTATTTATTTAATTTCTAAATTTCTATTATTTTTTAATACTTTATCTTTTTAATAATCTATCTTTTTAATAATCTATCTTTTTAATACTTCACCACATGGATTTTTAGTAACTTTACCTTCTTCTAATGCAATTTTTCCATTTACAATTACATATTCAACACCTTTGGCTAATAACTGTGGATTTGAGAAGTCAATCTCTTCAGACCTAGGATAGCCGTAGTTTTCCATATCAATAACCGCTATATCAGCTATTTTACCCTCTTTAAGTATACCTCTATCCTTTATTTTAAACTGGTTAGCTGGTAATGAAGTTACCCTTCTTACTACTTCTTCCAATCTTACACCTGATTTTTTATACATATCAAAGAAAATTGGAAATGCCCCTCTTCTTTGAAGCTCAAACCATGACATATCTCCACCTACACTAAACAAACAATCTGAACCAACCATAACAAATGGATTATTTATTATCTTTTTATCATGTAATTTATCAGGAAAATCTCCCCTGTACATTCCTCCTAGACAAAATATAAGTTCTTCATCTCCATATAAAAGTAAATCTAGTAATAACTTATTCTCATCTATACCTTTTTGCATAGCTATTTCACGTATTGATTTCTTTTCCATATCAATATCATTGGTATTTAGAAGTATTATACTTCCTCTATCTCCAAGTATAAATGCCTCTTTTAATATCAAAGCTCTTCCTTCTTCATTACTAAGAGCATCCATAACTCCATCCATACCTAATTCAAACAAACTAGATGATATTGCCATAATAAATTGAAGTACTCTTTTTTTCTTCATACAATGTCCAGAACTTCTTGGTACTGTATCAACCATTATATCAACACCATTGTATCTAGCTTTTAATATCTCATCAAAGGCTTCTATTTCAACTGGACTTAAATGTGATACTTGAACTCTAGCACCACTTTTTTGACCTACCTCTATAGTTTCTTTTACTGCATTATATCTTCCTATGTAATCTCTAATATGGGATGTATATATACCATCATGTTCCTTAATTAACTTTGCAATATCAACAAGTTCATCAATATCAGCATACTTACTTGGTATATATGCCAATCCAGTAGATATTCCAAAAGCACCACTTTTCATGCCATCATTTATTATATCTGTAATTTCATTTTTTTCTTTTTTTGTAGGAGGTCTATCTTTAGACCCTCCCATAACACTCCATCTTATAGTCCCATGACCCAATAAAAATCCCATATTAATAGCTATTCCACTCTTAGATATAAGGTCACAATATTCTATAAAACTATCCCAATGCTTATTTTTATCTATAAGATACTTTTTTTCTTCTTCAAGTAATAGACCATTTTTATACATATATTCATATATATTTTCAGAAGAATATGGTGTTATAGAGTGACCACAATTACCATTTATAGTTGTTGTAACACCTTGTTTTAGGAATTTTTCAAATTTACCATCTAGTATTGCTACTATTTCTTCATGAACATGAGGGTCAATAAATCCAGGTGTTACAACTTTTTTATGACAATCTATCATTTTATTTGTATCATCATTTATCTCAGAATCTATTCTTACTATTAAATTATTTTTTATAGCTATATCTCCATAAAAACCATTTTCTCCAGTACCATCTACTATAAATCCATTTTTTAAAACTAAATCATATGCCACATTATTCACCTCTTAAAATATAATTTTATTGCAGTAGCCTTTACTATAATTCTTTATATTTTAAACTTTTTACTTCTTTAATTTTACTAGTCTCTAAGTTTATCTTTATGCATAATTCTTGCAATCAATATAGTACCAAATACACATATAAGAACTACTAAAGATTGTGGTATTATACCTTGCTTTGATAATATAATAGTCAATACAGCTATTACAATTGCTACTAATCCTAGTTTTTTATCTTGTAAAAAAACTTGTCCAAACACTGACCCAAATAGAGCTGGTAAGATTAAATTCAATTTTTCTACTACTTCAGGTGGTATTTTAGACAACACACTTCCTCCTAAAATTACTCCAAAAGTCAAAATACTTATATTTACTAGAATAGATACAGCTATTCCTATAGTAGATATTATTGAACCTTCTTCTGTTCCAGATTCAACTTCTGCTGCTTTTTGAGCTGCTATTGAACATGGCAGTCTCATATTAGATATATTTCCAGAAAGAAAACTCATATAAGTTCCTGGTATCCCTAAAATTGGTGAATAAGAAACTGGCTCTATTATGTAGTTTGGTGCGCTCATACTAACTATTGCCATTGTACTTGCTAATAATGCTGATATTGGAGGCATAAGACCAAATCCAAAACTTAAAATTATTCCAGGAACTAATGCTTCTATAATACCTAAAGATAATGTCAATCTACCATACCTTATCATAAAAGGTAAGTACTCTTCATTGTATATAGATTTTACTTTACTCATAAAACTCCCCCCTTATATTATTGAACCTATTATCATCCCACTAAACATTGATATTGTAAGACCCCACTCTCTCAGCCATTTTATATTTTTCTTTTTTTCAATCATACAAAGTATTACCATTATTATCATTCCACTTATACATGCAATTGTTCCATTGTCAAAACGCAACACTCTATCAGCATTTAGGTATGCAAATGAACCTAACATTGCTCCTACAGATATTATTGGTATAAATGATTTCTTACCACTAGAAATAACATTCGTTATTTTATCTAACTTATGCCCAAACAATAATGTAAATATTATCCACCCTAAAGAACCTAATATCATAGTCCAAACTGCATTTGTAAATGCTACTTTTGTCATCTCAGGAGAACCCAAAGTTATCCCTAACGCATCTGTTCCAAACCTAGCTGACATAGATTCAAAAATTACAGAACCTATAAATGATAATCTCATCCATGCTATAGGTCCACCCATAGTTACTATAAGTGAAACCATCCCAGCAAATATAGTCATTGATGGGCCTATAGCTGAAATAGCACTACTCTTAATAGCTGATTTTATTTGCTTATCAGTTATTCCCATCGTCTTCCCAACTTTACAAGATTTTATAGCAAATACAAGAGATTGTACTACTACTATTGATACAGCTACTGTACTTGCTATCCACAAAAGTGGATGATTGGCTAATTTTAAATAATCCATTGCAAAAAACCTCCCTATAAATCCTCAAATTTTATTAAAACATTTAAGCCTTATTTCCAAACCTTATTCAATACTCTAAGTATGTTTCCACCCAACACCTTTTCTATTTCCTCATCACTATATCCATGTTTTACTAAATATCTGACAATATTTTTTGAAGTTTCAGTTGGATTTTCAAGACCTTTTACATACTCTACTTTAGGATGCTCCTTTGTCCCAGTTATTTTTTTAATATCAAATTTAGCAGCTAACACTGAATGTAATTTAACATGGTCACCGTATACTGTATCTGGTCCAAAAGCCACATGGTCTATCCCTACTAGATTTTTAATATACTCAAAATGTTCCATAAATGACTCTATTGAATGTTCTTTGTTTTTTTCAGTTATTGTAGTATGTGGTGCTGCTTCTACACCTATAACCCCACCCTTTTTCGCACATGCTATTAGTACTTCATCTGGCGTTAATCTCTTTGTGTTCCACAGACTTCTTGCCCCAACATGACTCAATATTATTGGGTCCTTACTGTGTTCTATAACATCAAGTGTCGTTTGAACTCCAACATGAGAGCAATCTATTGCCATTCCAATCTTATTCATTCTTTCAACAGCTTTTCTACCAAAATTCGTAAGTCCACCATCTTTTTCTTCTTTCAATCCTGAACCCAATGCATTAGATTCACTATATGTTATACCCATTAACCTTATGCCAAATCCATACAAAATATCTATTCTATCAAGTTCATTTTCTATTGGTGCAGCTCCTTCTAAAGTAGGTATCAAGGCCACTTTTCCTTCTTTTTTTGCTCTGTATATATCTTCTACTTTTTCACACTTTATAACAAAATCTTGGTGTGCTAAGTCACATAATCTCATACCTAAATCTATTAATATATCATCCCACTTCCATCCTGAGCTTGATGTTATTGTACATACACCATCCATTAAATTATCAAATATAGCATCGTAATATCCTCTTGATAATGCTTCATAAGCACATCTTTGTTTACCCTCTCTATTGTATTCAAATATATCTCTTTCTAAGTGTTCTGGAAATAAAACTGGATGTTCATGTAGTGATATAAATATTTTGTCATCCACTATATTTTTAACCTTAGCTTCTTGAATATCATCTAACTCGATAAGGTATTCTTTTACTCTCTTATCTCCTTTACACATCTCAATAGATGAGATATCTTTTCCCTTTTCTAAATAACTATAAGCTTCATAGCCTTTATAAGCTGACTTCATAACAATATCCTCCAAATTCTACAGTTTTTTATATTTTCACTATGTAGCAATTGATATGCCAAAATATAAATTTTAATTGCATACTAAATCTTTCAAAAATAAAAACAGTAGTAAAGTGATGATTTACTACTGTTTATTAGAAATAATATTTTTTATTTTTAATTTAATATTTTTAAAATTATCTCAATATTTAAAATAATTTTAATTATTTAAGATTATTATAGGGAGTTTTTAGGGGATTTTACATTTATATACCCCTATATTTCCCCCTTAAATTTTATATATGATATAAAATTCTTTCCTTCATCAGTTATAAAACTCCCTTGTTTTTTTACTCCAGATGACAGCAATCCATGATTTTTTAATTTATCTATTCTTTTTCTAATTTGGTCTACACTTAATGTCATACTTTTTTCTTTTAAGATTTCTTGTAATTTATTTCTTCCTAATGATATATTTTTATTATTCCAAGTTTCTATACTCATCAATATACAAATACTTTCATTAAAGAAATTTGATTGTTTGAAATCCAATATAATTGAATCAAAGTTTTCATTAACTAAAGTATTGTTATTTTCAAATTTAAATTGTTCCGGCAAATGCTCATAGTCTACTCTATCTTCCTCCACTATAGTGTCAATATAATAAATCAAATTCTTAAGCTCCCTTACATTACCTGGCCACTCATACAATTTTAATACTTGCATTGATTTTTCTGTAAAACATTTATTACTATTTATTTCATCCAAAAAATACTTACTTATAAGAGGTATATCTTCCTTACGCTCTCTAAGCCTTGGTATTTCTATATGTAATACATTAATCCTATAATACAAATCTTCCCTAAAAGAACCTTCTTTAATTTTTTTCTTTAAATCCTTATTTGTAGCAGCTATAATCCTAACATCTACTGGTATAATTTTACTTCCACCCATTCTCATAACTTCTTTTTCTTGTAAGACTCTCAACAATCTTTGCTGTACCTCTAGAGATATATCACCTATCTCATCTAAAAAAATTGTTCCTGTATGCGCTCTTTCAAATATCCCTATTTTTCCGCCTTTTATCGCACCTGTGAAACTTCCTTCTTCATAGCCAAAAAGCTCACTTTCAATAAGTGTATCTGACAAAGAAGATAGATTAACTGCAACAAATGGCTTGTCTTTTCTTAGAGATTCATTATGTATTGCCTGAGCAAATATTTCCTTTCCTGTTCCATTTTCTCCAAGTATCAACACAGAAAAATCTGTAGATGCTATCTTTCTTGCGATATTAATTTTTTCTTTTATTATTTTAGTCTCACCTACAACATTCTCAAATGTGTACTTTGATACAAATCCCTTTGTATGAAATTTATTTTGAATCTTATCCTCAAGCATCTGAATTGCACTTATATCTTTAATGCTTATAATACTTTTTATTCGCTCATTATTTTCATACACATTTACTTTATTAATTATGAGTTTTTTGTTATTTAGGCTTACTACTTCATCACTGACTTCATCCTCTTGAAAAAATATTTTTTTGATAATTTTATCACTAAATAAATCCATAAAATTATTAGATATAATCTGATTTTGGTCTACTCCAACTAGATTAGAAAATACTTTATTGCAATATATAAACTTCCCTAATTTATCAATAGAAGCAATCCCTTCATCGATAATCTCCAAAAAACTCTTCATAGTTTTATTCATAGTTGTATAGTATCTATATCCACTTACTGTGTCTTCATTATATTTTTCTTTGATAATATGTAATTTATCTATAGATATATTAAGTTTTGTAAAGATTTCTATAACTGTATTTATATCTATTATTTTAGCACCTATATCTATTATTTGCTTTAAGTTCTGTGGTACTCTATTTCTACTTCCTGTAATAATTCCAATCTCACATTTAGACTTATCACATCCTGGATAATATGGTATTAAATTAATATGAATTAATCCTAATTTTCTAATTATCTTGGCTGTTTCATCTGCTGACTCTTTATAATCATCTATAACCATAACTTCAGAATCATTTTCTATACTTATTATCTGGTTTATATTTTCAATATTTATTGTACGATGTACTATTACAATAGGTATATTTTTATCGATATTATTGTGTATATGCTCTTTTATCTCATTATCTGAACACACTATAAGTTCATACTTTAATAGTTCAATATTTATGCTATCCATATAGACTAAATTATCTATATTACAAAATTCTCCAAATATATTTTCTAATTGTTTTGAGATATCTATATTTATTTTGTCATCAGTTGATACAAATAAAATATTATGTTTTTTCATACCATCACCTCCTGTTTAGTTAATATAGAAACTAATAATTTGGTCTATTGTAGCACTTTTTAAAAAAATTTTAAATCTTAAAAATCATATTTTATACTATTTGGTAATATTTTCTACTCAAAAATAAAATGGTATAGAATTTAATCTATACCATTTTATATAATATCACCATATTTTTAATTATTAATAAGATATTTCTATTCCTCTAAAAACTGCAAGAATTCTTGATTAAATAGTTTAAGTTCATCATAGAATATTGCATGACCGCTATACTCAAAAGTATATAAAGTTGAATCCTCTATTTTTTCATTCATAAAAACTGCAAATTCATATGGGCATACTTGGTCTAATTTCCCATGAAATATACCAGTAGGCACTCTTACACATTTTAAATCATTAAACAATTTTTCATCTCTTAAAGATACAGCTGTTCCAATAGTTCCAATACCTGATGCACTAAAACCAATGTCGTTAAACCACCTTCTAAAGCTTTCTGATGGATTCGATGCAAATACTTTTTCTCCAAAATTACTTACCATTTCTGGTCTATCAGTACATGCCTGAGCTATCAGTTTATTAACATCCTCACGTGTCATACCATATGGAAACTCTGGAGGTCTTTGTACAAACGATGGTGCAGCAGCAGCAAGTAATGCTAATTTTGATACTCCATAGCCATGAAACAGACTCATATATCTAAGTACAATTGCTCCTCCCATTGAAAAACCAACAAGGGTAAAATCCCTTAATCCAATGGCATGTACCACCTTATAAATATCATCTGCTAATTGACTATAATTATACCCTCCTGATGTTGCAGCAGACTTACCAAACCCTCTTAAATCAATTGAAACGGTTCTATATCCGAGTTTTGGTAATATATTTGTTTGATATTCAAATATCTTATGTCCTAATGGCCAGCCATGTATAAAAAGTACTGTTTTTTTAGCACTCGGATTTAAATCATAAACTGCTATATTTATATCATTTACATATACATAATACATATCAATAGCAACTCCCTTCAAGAAAATGTATGATAGTCATTTTATATATATGAATAAAATGATGAATAAATAAACTTTCGAGTTTATCTGCAATACTTTTCTATTGCTTTTTTAAACAAACCTACATGGACCTTTTCATCTAAAATTATTCTATTTAATATAGCTTTTATATAAGGGTCTTCAATAATACTTATATCCTTGTAATAATTCTCAATAGCCACATACTCTAAATTTAAATCCGATTTTAATCTACTACAAATAGAATCTCCATAAAATACAAAACCACCATTCCAATATGCACCACAAGAACTTGTCGAACCTCTATATATAGGATTTCCACCCAATAATCTTATAGTCTTTGCTAATATCTCCATATGTAACATTTCTGTTATAGATATATTTATCCACATTTCACTCAGTTCTCTATAATTTTCATCTAAATCAAAGTCATGGTATAAGTACTGGGTTACACTTGTAAATTCACTCGCTACACCAGAATAATCATCCATTAATAGCTCTGCATAATACTTATTCGGCCCTAAAACTTTTATTTCTGGATACGGCTCATCACTTGAGTAGCCCTTTCTCTTGTGCATATTGTAATGTGCATCACTCATAATACATCCTCCTTTAAAATTAGCATATGATATTAATTGTATTCATCAAAGCTTTGACATATAACTTTATTAGGATAGTTAGGCTTTAATAAATAACTTAAATTAATAAAAAATCCATGCTAATAAAAATTAACATGGATTTATATTTACCTTTATATTTGTGCAATTATTTTCTGTATCTATTCATCTTTTCCTGCTACTGATAACTCTTTAATAACAACTGAAGGTGAACCTATACTACTCATTGGAAATTCTAAATCGTCTCCTATAACTTCAATATCTTTTAATAAATCGAAGTAATTACCAGCTACTGTAATTTGCTCTACTGGAAATGCTTTTTTACCATCTTTAATATAAAAACCTTTAGCTGCTAAAGAAAAATCTCCTGTTACTGAATTTGCCCCTGAATGAAGACCTGCAAAACTAGTAACCATCAATCCTTCACCTATATCCTTCATAATTTCATCTAGAGATTTATCTCCTTTCTCTATATAAAAATTAGTGGGATATATGCTTATAGGTGATGAATATGAAGATTTTATTCCATTTCCTGTAGTCTTTATATTTGCCTTATTGGCTGTCTTTAAGTTATGAAGTAAAGTTATAAGCTTTCCATTTGAAACAACTTCTTTTTTAAATGTAGCTACTCCCTCATCATCGAAAGGAGTAGATGCCATACCATTTTCTAAAAGTGGGTCATCAACTATTGTAACTATAGGAGATGCTATCATATCTCCCTCTCTATCTTTCAACAAAGATAATCCTTTTTGGGCTGAATCAGCATTAAATATTCCAGAAAATGTACTAAGTAAAGATACCATTGCTTCATTAAACAATATAGTTTTATATTTGCCTGATGGTATACTCTTTCCACCTATTTTAGATAAAGCATTTTCAACTCCAAGCTTTGCTATCTCACAAGGCTTTATTTCTTCAATAGAATTTGCTATATTATATCCCACTCCATCATACTTTTGTCCATTGTCTTCTATGATAGGAACTACAAACCCTATAAGCATATTAGTTTTATTACTTAAATCAAGACCTTTAGTATTATATATACCATTACTTGATACAGAATAAGATATAGTGCATCTAGATAAATTTACTACCTTATCTGAATAAGCTTTAGTCTCTCTTTCCATTTCTAGAGCTAAATCAATCAACTTATCTGCTTCTAAATTTTCTAACTCTTTAGAATAAGTCTTTACATCATTATAGTGCTTATCGCCTTCATATATAAATTGTACATCTTCATTTTCGATAGCTCTTACCCCATCTTTTACATTTTTTATCAACATATCAACAGCTTTATCATCTAAAATTTCTGTATAAGAATAACCTACCTTTCCATTTACCTTACCTCTAAAAGATAAACCAAAAGACTTATCAAGATTGTATTTCTCAACTTCTCCTTCATATATATTTATACTTAAATTTTCCCCTGTGGAATAATACACTTCACACTCTTCAAATCCTTCACTTAGAGCTTTTTTAAATAATATATCCTTAAAACTTTTAAGTTCCATAATTATCCCTCCTATCTTCCACCTACAGTAATTTCTTTTACCCTTATCATAGGCTGACCTACATTAGTTGGTATACTTCCTGATGATGAACCACACATACCCTGAGCTTGTTTTAAGTTATCACCAACCATATCTATATTCATAAGTACATCGCTACCTTTTCCAATTAAACTAGCACCTCTAACTGGCTCTTGTATTTCTCCATTTTTTATCAAGTAACCTTCTGAAACTGCAAAATTAAACTCTCCTGTTACAGGATTTACAGACCCACCACCCATTTTTTTAGCATAAAGTCCATCTGATATTGACTTTATAATATCTTCTGGTTTATCTTCTCCAGCAGCAATATAAGTATTAGTCATTCTCGAAGTAGGAGCAAATTTATAACTCTGTCTACGAGAACTTCCTGTAGGATTCATTCCCATTCGTCTACCATTAAGTTTGTCTATCATATAAGACTTCAAAATCCCATTTTCAATCAGTATATTTTTTTGAGCTGGATTTCCCTCATCATCTATATTCATAGAGCCCCAGTAATTTGGTATTGTACCATCATCTATAGCTGTAATCTTCGTAGATGCAATTTGCTGACCTAATTTATCTGCAAATACGGAGTTTCCCTTTGCAACTGATGTAGCTTCTAAAGAATGTCCACAAGCTTCATGAAATATTACTCCACCAAAGCCATTATCTATTGCTACCATCATATTACCTGCTGGACAATTTTTAGCATGCAACATAGTATGTGCTACTCTAGCTGATTCTTTTGCATAGTATTCTGGGTCTATATCTTCAAATATTTCAAATCCTTTACAACCTCCAGGTCCTTCAAATCCAGTTTGATTTTCATTACCTTTAGATGCAATTGAACTTATTCCCAGTCTGGTTCTTATTCTTCTATCTTCAACATATATACCTTCAGTGTTTGCAATTAATATTTTTTGGTCTTTATCTGAATAGCTAACACTTACTTGAGATATATCACTACTAAATTCTTTTGCACTCTTATATGCAACCTTCATAACATTTACTTTATCTCTATTACCTATTGAATTTGGATAAATTTTTATATTATGTATGTTATTTATTTTAATACTGTCATTTAATATTACACTTTTTCCATCTTCCAATTTACCTAATGCAACAGCAGCTTTATACGCTACATCCAACAAACTATTTAATGAATTGTCACTTGTATAAGCATATATACTCTTTAACCCTTTAAATATTCTTATTCCTATACCATAGGTTCTTCCACCTATTGCATTTTCTACTTTATTATCTATTAAGCCAATAGAATTATTTATAGTGTCTTCTTCAAAAATCTCAGCAAAATCTCCTCCAGTAACTAGACACTTTTCTAATACCTTTGAAGCAATATCTTTTGAAAGCATAAATTTACCTCCTATTTTAAATTTTTATTTAACTTTTATTCAATCTTTTTTACTTGTTAATCATCATTATATACCAAATTGCTTATGAATATATTATACATATGTTTTACACTAAAATGTTATCACATTTTTATTTATACATACCCATTTATATAAGAAATTAAAATGTATAATATTATTTACTATAGAAAATAATACACTCATACATAATAAATTTTAGGAGTGAAATATATGAATCAAGAATATGTAAAAGGTAAACCTATTTTTACCAGTATAAATAAAATTCCAAGACAATTTCCATACCTTACTGATGATATTGATACAGACGTTATAATCGTTGGAGGCGGCGTAACAGGATGTATTTGTGCATACTATTTAGCTAAAAATAATATAAAATCAGTTATCCTTGAAAAAGGAAGGATTGCGCATGGAAGTACTAGTGTAACCACATCACTTTTACAGTATGAATTGGATGACAATTTGATAGATTTGACAGAAGTAATGACTCTAACTGATGCCTTAAAAGCTTATAATCTTTGTGTATCAGCACTTGAAGAGTTAGATAAATTTATAGAATTGCATGGAAATAAGTGTGATTATGCAAAAAGAGATACTTTACTTTACACTGCCAATAAACTTGAAATAAAAGCTATAAAAGAAGAATATGATTTAAGAAAAGAAAATGGATTTGATGTTGAGTATATTGATGAATCTACAAATCCTTTTAGTTTTGATTTAAAGTCAGGATTGATAGCAAAAAATGGTGGACGAGAACTAGACCCATATAAATATAGTCAGCATCTCATTGATGTAAGTCTAAAAAAAGGTCTTGAAGTATATGAAAATACAGAAGTAAAAAAAATAGACTTTTCAAATGATAAAGTAACAGCTGAAGTGTCTTATGGTTATAAAGTTTATGGCAAAAAACTAATTGTGGCTACAGGATATAATACAAGTTTATTTACAAATAGAAATTTTGCAACTAAATCTAATACCTTTAATATAGCTACAAAACCACTTAAAGATATTGATTCTTGGAAAGACAATATTCTGATTAGAGACAATTGTGACCCATATAATTATCTAAGAACCACTAAAGATAATAGATTGATTATAGGTGGCGAAGATGTAGACTTTAGTGATATAGAAGATGAGGCTTTAGCAAATAAAAAATATGATATTTTAGAACAAAGGCTAAAGGGCATGTTTAAGGATATAAAAGATATACAAATTGAGTACAAGTATTGTGGTTGCTTTGCTTCTACTTTAGATAACTTAGGTTTTATTGGACCTGATAACAAAAACCATAACTTATGGTACTGTTTAGGCTATGGAGCTAATGGAATACTTTTTGCAATATTAGGAGGTATAATGCTTAGTAAGCTATACCTTGGAGAAGAAGATAAAAATATGAGATTATTTAAGGTAAATAGATTTGACAAATAGATGTTATTATATATTAAAAGACTGTACTAAAAAACTTTAGAATTCTAAAATCTTATTTTTAGGCAGTCTTTTATAATAATTTATTTAAAAATACTTTATTTAGAATTAAATATAAAGTAAAATATTAAAATATCACTGATAAAATTTAGTTATGATAATAATCTTTAAGTTTATTTGATGAAATATGGAGGAATTATTATGAAAGAAATACTTGTTATTGCTCCTACTAAAGGAACCTATGAAAAATCGATTCACATAGTAAAAAAATATAAGTATACAAACATTGATGTTGTATTTGGTAATTTAAAAGAAGGAATACCACTTGCCGAAAAAAGTATTAACCATGGTACTAGAATTATCATAAGTAGAGGTGGAACTTACAATATGTTAAAAGAAACATATAACATACCTATAGTTGAGATTAAGGTAGATGCTTATGATATTATAGAAAGCTATAAGGAAGTTAAAAATTCAAATGAACCATTTGGGATAATTGGATTTAATAATGTTATATATGGCTTTGATATTATAGAAGAAATATTGAATAAGAAAATAACGATGATTGAAATTGAAAAGGAAGAAGAAATTTATGATGCTATAGAAAAATATAGAAAAAAAGGCATCAATACATATATAGGTGATACTACTGTTGCACATATTGTTGAAAGACTTAATTGTAAGGGAATATTAATTGAATCTAGAGAAGAAAACATACTTAGAGCCATTCAACAAGCTGAACAAATACTCGACGCAACTAAAGATGAGCAAAAAAGAAGATTACAGATAGAAGCTATGACAGATTTTGTACATGATGGAATAATAACAGTTGATAAAAATTTTAAAATCACATTATTTAATAAGAGTGCTGAAAAAATATTTGGTATAAAAAAAGAAAATGCACTTTATCATAATGTTATAGATGTTATTCCAAACACAGTTTTACCTCAAGTAGTTGAAACCATGGAACCACAAATTGGTGAAATACAGAATATAGGAAGTACAAAAATCATTACAAATAGAGTTCCAATTATCGTTGATGGTCAAATTCAAGGAGCAGTTTCTACATTTCAAGACAGTAAGGAAATAAGTTCATTTGAACATACAATAAGAAGAAGTCTATTAAACAAAGGTCTATCTGCTAAATACACATTTGATGATATAATCTATGCAAGTGAAAAAACAAAAGACTGTATAGAAGTTGCAAAAAAATATGCTTGCTATGATACTCCAATGATTATTACAGGGGAATCTGGTGTTGGTAAAGAGTTATTTTGTCAAAGTATTCATAATTATAGCAAACGTAAAAATGCTCCTTTTGTTGCTGTAAACTGTGCTGCAATACCTCCATCTTTAATAGAAAGTGAGTTCTTTGGATATGAGGAGGGCTCATTCACAGGAGCAAGAAAAAAAGGAAAAACAGGTGTATTTGAATTGGCACATGAAGGAACAATCTTTCTCGATGAAATAAGTGAAATTCCAATTGAACTTCAAGGAAGATTATTAAGAGTCTTGCAAGAAAAGCAAGTTATGAGAATTGGTGGTGATAAAGTTATTCCCATAGATGTAAAAATAATTTGTGCTTCAAATAAAGACTTAAAAGATATGATGCGTGACGGTTTATTTAGACGAGACCTTTACTTTAGAATAAATATATTAACATTGTATCTTCCTTCACTCAAGGAGAGAAAAGAAGACATCATAAAATTATCAGAATTTTTCATAAAAAAATATTCAGCTAAATACAATAAGATACCTTTAATTATCACTCCAAATATCAGACAAGCTCTTCTTGAAAAAGAATATGAAGGAAATATAAGAGAATTAGAAGGAATAATCGAGAGAGCTGTTATTATAGAATCATTTGATTCAATTTTATCAGAAAAATACAATAGTGAATATGCAAATACTATAAATGATACAGATAAGGCTGATTTTAAATGTAATAACTTAGACTTAAAAACACTAGAAAAGAAATATATCTATAAAGTCTATAATGAAAATAATAGAAACACTACAAAAACTTGTGAAATACTAAAAATCACTCGCTCCACCCTATGGAGAAAGTTAAAAGAAATTGAAAGTGATGTTTAAAAATAATACATATATAATATATCGAAACGTTTTATGTTTAATTTTAATACATAAAACGTTTCTTTATTTCTATTTAAAATTCTACTACATAATAAATAGATTATTTTTTTCGCTACATTTTTCCATATAATTTTTTTAATCTAAGCAATCTACAGTATTTTATACGAATATTAAAAATACTTATAAAAATAAAAACTATATAACACCTATATTGGCATAGTAATTGCTTTTAAATACTTATATAAAAATTAAAAGGAGTGATACTAGATGCATATCTTAAAATCGGTGAAAAAGATACCAGGAGGACTTATGGTCTGTCCCCTGCTATTGGGAGCACTATTTAATACAGTATGTCCACAGGCTCTTGAAATTGGAGGATTTACAACTTCCTTATTTAAAACTGGTGCAATGAGTATACTTGCTCTATTTTGTCTATGTAATGGCGCTCAAATCAACATAAGACAAGCAGGCAAACCTTTGACTAAGGGCATAGTACTCACGGCAACAAAATTTGTAATTGGTGCAGTACTAGGTATTATTGTTAGTAAATTCATTGGGCCTAAAGGCATAATTGGTATTACACCTCTTGCTATAGTTGCTACTATGACTAATTCAAATGGAGGTCTCTTTGCTGCTCTTGCTGGTGAATATGGAGATTCTACAGATGTTGGTGCGATATCTATCTTATCTCTAAATGATGGTCCATTTTTTACGATGCTTGCTTTTGGAGTAACTGGACTTGCAAATGTGCCTATAGTAGCTTTATTTGCAGCACTCATACCAATATTACTTGGATTTATACTTGGTAATCTCGATGAAGATATACGAGAATTTCTTGCACCTGGTACAACATTGTTAATACCTTTCTTTGCTTTTCCTTTAGGAGCTGCATTAAACTTTAACCAAATTATAACTGCTGGATTCCCTGGAGTTATACTAGGTCTTGCTGTAACTCTAATAACAGGTATGGGTGGATATTTTGTAATGAAACTTATACGTGCAGAACATCCAGCAGTAGGTGCAGCTACTGGTACGACAGCAGGTAATGCGGCTGGTACTCCTGAAGCTTTAGCCGCTATTGACCCTACACTTGCTACAATCGCGGCTGTTTCAACAGTACAAGTTGCTGCAGCTATCATTGTTACAGCAATATGCTGTCCAATGCTCGTCTCCTATTTGGATAAAAGAGAAAAAAGAAAAAAAGCTATTTTTAAAACAAATAAAAACATAGAAGTAAACTAATATTTTTAGGAGGTAAAAATATGAATGCAATTATTCATGCAAATGAAAAAGACAATCTAGTTACATGTGTTAGACCTTTAGTTAAAGGTGAAAAAGTTTCAATTGATGGAAAATCTTATATAGTAAATGATAATATTCCTGTTTTTCATAAAATGGCTACAGAAGATGTGAAAAAGGGTGATGTTGTTTATAAATATGGAGAGATTATAGGAATTGCAACAGTTGACATAAAAACTGGTGACTATGTTCATGTACATAATATTGAAAGTACGCGTGGTCGCGGAGATAAAAAATAGGAGGTAATAAAAATGAAATTAATGGGTTATTTAAGAGAAAATGGACAATATGGTATTCGTAATCATATTTTAGTTATTCCAACATCTGTCTGTTCAAGTGAGACCGCTACAAGAGTTGCAGCACTTGTTCCTGGAGCAATAGCTATCCCACACCAACATGGATGTTGTCAAATTGGCTCTGATATAGAGCTTACAGAAAAAACATTGATAGGATTTGGTAAAAATCCTAATGTAGCTGCTGTTTTAGTAGTTGGACTTGGATGTGATGGTATTCAAGCAAAAGATTTAGCATCTGAAATATCTACAACAGGAAAAAAAGTCGACTATGTTGTTATACAAGAATGTGGTGGAACACTAAAAGCAATAGCTAAAGGTGCTGAAATAGCAAGTCAGATGGCTCGTGAAATATCAAAAGAAGTAAGAGTTGAATTTGATATAAGCGAAATTACATTGGCACTTGAATGTGGTGGCTCTGACCCAACAAGTGGAATTGCATCAAACCCTTCAATAGGAATTGCATCAAATCTTCTTATAGATGAGGGTGGCAGTAGTATATTAAGTGAGACTACAGAAGTAATTGGTGCAGAACATTTATTGGCTACTCGCTTTGAAGATGAAAACATGAAAGAAAAATTTCTTAAATTTGTAAATGATGTAGAAAAAAGAGCAATTACTATGGGAGAAGATTTACGTAGTGGTCAACCTACTCCAGGTAATAAAGCTGGTGGATTATCAACAATTGAAGAAAAATCACTTGGCTGTATGTATAAAGCAGGGAACAAACCATTCAAGGGTGCTCTTGAATATGCTGAGATTTTACCTTCAGATAAAAAAGGTTTATATTTTATGGATACTCCAGGTCAAGATATAGATTCTATCACTGGTATGTTGGCAGGTGGTGCACAGATTGTAATCTTCTCAACTGGTAGAGGTACTCCAACAGGAAGCCCAATTTCGCCAGTTATTAAAATTACTGGAAACAGTGATACATACAATAAAATGATAGATAATATCGATATAAATGCAGGTAGAATTATAACAGAGGGCGCTAAAATTAAAGATATAGGTAAGGAAATATTCGATGAAATAGTGGAAGTATGTAATGGTAAACACACTAAAGCTGAAAGCCTTGGCCATAGAGAATTTGGTATTTACAGAATTGCATCTACTTTCTAGTTTGTAATAAATATAAGGTATTGTTTTATGAATTCAATATTTATACATATACTATAAATTAAAAATCTTTTATAAATGTTTTTTCAACCTCAAAAAGGACTGTATCAAAATAGTTAAAATAATTTTGAAAACAGTTCTTTTTTTATTTATAAAATATTCTAATTCATAACAATATTATTTAATTAAATTCCAGTATAAATTATAAGAATAGCTTCTCTACTTTTTAAAATAATTTACATAAGAATAGACGTAAAGATAAAATTTAGTACCTTCACAGATAGAAATATTTGGTATAATATGTCTGAGAGGAGTCTTCTTTGTAAGCCAATAAAGGATGGAGGATGGAACATAAAAAATGTATACTAAAAGCGTACAAAATAAAAAAATAATAATTACCTTATTACTAACACTCCTTATAATTGTGTCCTTAGTTTGTGTTTCTTTTGTTATGACACTGCGTAAAGTAACTCATCGTGAAACAGAGCGGTATCTTACAGAAATCTCAGAGAGTGTCTCCACTACAATTAATGAAAAATGTAAAAGTATATTTAAAATATTATACTCTATAGGAGATACTTACTTTCAGTTTAGTGATAACAATAAAAATGTCACTGAATATTTATCTAAAAAATCAAAATTACTGAAGTTTGATTGGTTAGGTGTTGCTGATTCTAGTGGGAATTTTATAGGCACTGATGAAAGTACAGGTAATGTTAGAGGGCAGTATTTTTATAGAAAAGCTCTTCAAGGTGAAGAGACAATTACTCCAATCAAATCTCAATCTGGTATATATGGAATTTTATATTCTGTACCACTTTATAAAGATGATAAAATAACTGGAGCTATTACTGCTTGGAATACTCTTGATACTATGAGAACGTTACTAAGCGTGGAGAGTTTTGGGGGTGAAGGATTTTCTCAAATCATTGACAAAAATGGAAATTTCATTGTAAGTTCAGACAACAAAAACGCACCAAAAAATGTTGTAAACTTTTTTGACACAATTAAAAAACATGGAAGCTATACTGGTAAAGATACTCTTAGAGAAATGAAGACAAATTTAAAAGAGAACAAAAAAGGTTCTATGTACTTTACATTGGATGATGGTATTTATAAAGCTATGCACTATGTTCCTCTGGAAGAGGAAAACCTATATCTACTTTCAATTGTTCCAGTAAAGGTAGCAAATGCACAGTTTGATTTACTTCTAAAAAAAGCAGTCTTTATCAACATTTTAATTATTATATTATTTTTATTACTTATCATGTTGATTATATTTATAAATCGCAAAAATAGAGAGCAACTTATAAAAATCGCCTATGTAGACCCTGTAACTAAAGGCTATAGTAAGGCACGTTTTGATATGGAAGCTAAAGCAATCATAGAATCAACTTCAGCAGGAACCTATTCATTAGTATCTATAAATATTAATAAATTCAAACTTATTAATGATTCTTTTGGTAGTGATGCTGGAGATAAAACATTAAAATATATACATGATGTAATTGCTAATTATTTGGAACGAGAAGAATTACTTTGTAGAGTTTCTAATGACCAGTTTAATATTCTTATTAAAACTATTTCACAAAAAGAAATTCTTAAGTACATAGAAAATATTACAAATGATATTAACAGTTTTAACAAAGATAAAGAATGTAAATATTTTATAGCTCTTTCCATAGGTGTCTATAAAATTGATGACCCAAATATACCACTAGTATCAATTCAAGACCGTGCAAATGTAGCACGAAAAAACATTAAAGGAAATACTGTAACTCATCCACTTTACACATGTGTATTTTATAGTGATTTAGAACGTTTGAGAATGCTTAAAGAAAAAGAAATGGAAAATAGAATGGAAGAAGCATTAGATAATAATGAATTTGTAGTCTATCTCCAACCTAAAGTAGATCTTAAAAACAATAATATTGTAGGTGCAGAAGCATTAGTGCGATGGCAAGACCCAGATAGAGGTCTTATTCCACCAAATGATTTTATTCCTTTTTTTGAAAAAAAATGGCTTCATCATCAAACTTGACCATTATGTGTTTGAAAAATCATGTGCCATGATACGAAAATGGATAGATAATGGGGAAACTCCAATACCTATTTCAGTTAATTTTTCACGTGCTCATTTAAATAATAAAGATTTTTTAGAAAAATACAAAACAATTCGTGATAAATACGATGTCCCTGCTAAACTTTTGGAAATCGAATTAACTGAGACACTCATCTTTGATAACTTACAAATGTTACTCAATGTAATAGACCAAATCCATGAGGAAGGTTTTCAATGTTCACTAGATGATTTTGGAAGTGGATATTCTTCACTTAACATGCTAAAAGAAATAAAAGTTGATACTCTAAAACTTGACCGAGCATTTTTTAGTTCTCCCAACGCAGATAATGTATCTGAAAATTATGTAATAGAATCTGTAGTTGAGCTAGCAAAAAAATTAAATATGAATAGTGTATCAGAGGGTGTTGAAACAATCTTACAGATGGAATATCTAAAGAAAATTAATTGTGATATGATACAAGGATATGTTTTTTCTAAACCTATACCTCAAGAAATATTTGAAAAAATGACTTTTGGAAAAACACTAGATGAAGTCAATACAAACGATGCTGTAAAATAATATCCTGTCTCTATAAAATGATTTTAATCATTTTGAGACAGGACTTTTTATTTTTCAACATTTTATGCTTGATTCATCTTAAATTCTCGTCTTAAGAACAATAATACAATTATCATAGCAATAAAATCTGCAATTGGCTGTGCTAACCAAACTCCATCTAAATTAAATCGAATTGGAAGTACAATAATTAATGGTATAAATAAGATAAACTGTCTCAAAAGAGTCAAAAACATAGAATGTTTAACTTTACTCACACATTGAAAATACACAGGCCCAACAATAGAAATCCCCATTATAGGTAAGGTGATTAAATTTATATTTATACCTCTTACAGCTATTTCCATTAGATTTGAATCTTTATTGAATATGCCAACAAATACTTCAGGGTATACCTGCACTACTAAAAATCCAAAAGATAATATAACTATAGATACTATGATAGACAATATTAAGGTTTTCTTTGCACGTTCAAATTGCTTTGCTCCATAATTATATGATATTATAGTTTGCATACCTTGATTTAGACCAAATACTGGCATCATAAACATCAATAAAATAGATGTAAGAGCTGTCATAGCTCCAATAGCTAAATCTCCACCATAAGCCTTTAGAGAGTTATTAGTAAATACATGAGTTATACTTATAGCTACTTCCATTGCAAATGGTGTCATACCTATTGCAAATATTTTTTTTATTATATTTGTATCTAATTTTAAATTGTATTTTTTTAATTTTAAATTAGATTTTCCTCTTATAAAATAATGTGCTACCCAAGTAAACACCACTACTTGGCAGAGTACAGTTGCTATAGCTGCTCCTTTTATACCTAAGTTAAACACAAATATGAATATTGGGTCTAATATCAAATTTAGTATACAACCTACTATCATTGTTCTAGCTGCTAACTTAGGATTTCCCTCTGCTCTAATTGCATTATTTAAAGAAAATGCAATTAGATTAAATGGAGTTCCAACCAATATAACACTCATATAGTCTTTTGCATAAGATATTGAATCTTTGCTTGCTCCCAAAAGAAAAAGTATGTCTTCTAAAAAAACTAATCCTAATACAGTTATAATTATAGAAATAATTATAGATAGTGTAAGGGCATTACCCAATATTTTTTCTGCTTCTTTTTTATTTCTTTCTCCTAGCTTTATAGACAAGCTTGTACTAGCACCTACTGATACTAACATTCCAAAAGCTATTATCAGTGTAAACACTGGCATAGTTACACCAAGTCCTGTAATAGCTATAGACCCAACTCCTTCCATAGAACCAATAAAGGCTCTATCTACTACATTGTAAAGCGATGTTACCATCATAGCTATTATTGCAGGTATTGAGTATCTAAATAATAAAATCCATATTTTTTCATGTCTTAATGCTTCTTGATTTTCCATGTTGTCACCATTTATACCATGTCATAAGTTATACAAATTGGTTTATTTGTCCTTGGGTCTGTAGCTATTTCTGCATCGATATTAAACAACTCCTTCAGATTGTCTTTTGTCATAACATCGTATGCATTGCCTTGACAAACTATCTTACCTTTCTTAATACCTATCATGTGGTCAGCAAATCGTGCTGCGTTATTAAGTTCATGTATTACCATGACAATAGTTCTTCCTTGTTTTTTGTTTAATTCCTCTAATAATTTTAGTATTTCTAATTGATGAGCTAAATCTAAATATGTTGTAGGCTCATCTAACAAAAGTATATCAGTCTCTTGTGCCAAAGCCATAGCTATCCATGCTCTTTGTCTTTGTCCGCCTGACAAATCTTCCATATTTCTATCCTTAAATTCTGAAATTCCAGTAACTTCTAAGCTCCAATTTACAATATCTCTGTCTTCTCTACTAGAATTTCCAAATCCACTTTTATGAGGGAATCTTCCATATGAAATTAGCTCTGAAACAGTAAGCCCGCTAGGAGCTTGAGGGCTTTGTGGAAGTACAGCCATACTTTTCGCTATCTCCTTAGATTTTTTCTTATATATATCTTCTCCATTTATATATATACTTCCATTTATAGGGCTAATAATTCTCCCTATTGTTTTAAGTATTGTAGACTTTCCACAACCATTAGCCCCTATTATAGTAGTTATTTTTCCTTTTGGTATATTTAAATTTAAATCTTTTATAATATCTGTATTTCCATATGATACATTTAGATTTTTAGTATTTATACAATTCATAGTAACACCCTTTCCTAATCATTTGACAACATTAAATAAATAAAGTATGGTACTCCTATTATGGATACAACTATACCTACTGGTATTTCTATAGGAGCAAGAAGATTTCTAGATATAGTATCTGCCACCAAAAGTAATAATGTACCTATCAGTGCTGATACTGGTATTAGTCTTTTATGTCTCGGACCTATTATCTTTCTTCCTATGTGTGGTGCTATTAAACCTAAAAACGAAATACTACCTGCTACTGATGTTGATACACCAGATAAAATTACTGCATATATTATGAGTCTTCTTCTTTGCTTCTCCACATCTACACCAAGACTTGTAGACACTTCATCACCTAAGTTCAAGACATCAATATACTTAGCCTTATATATAGTTATTCCCATAAAAATCACTATAAATGGGAGTACAGCTATTACATATTTCCAACTAGTTCCCCAAATGCTACCTGATGTCCATACCATAACTCTATTAAATTCTTGTGTTGTAAATTTCAATTGAAATATCGTCAAAATTGAAGTAAAAGCTATATTTACACCTATACCAATCAGTAGTAACCTTGATGAATTTATTCCACCTTTCCATGCAAGAGAATATATCAAAAATGCTCCAAACAAAGCTCCTACAAGTGCAACAACTGGCATTGTAAATACAGTGAGATTACTCATACCTTCATAAACATTACCATTCATAAGATATATATAAACTACTACAAATAATGCTGCTCCTGAATTTATACCCAAAATTCCAGAGTCAGCCAAATCATTCTTTGTAACTCCTTGAAGTATTACACCTGCTGTTGATAATGCTGAACCAACCAATAAAGCTATTATTATCCTTGGCAATCTCAGTTTAAATATTGCAATTTCATGATTACGTTGACCTTGTCCTATAAAAGTCTTTATGACATCCATTGGTTCTATAGAAAATGAACCTAAATTTAAACTAACTAGAAAAGCAATAAAAATAAGTACCATTAAAATTGAAATAACAAGTAAAGTTTTAGAATTTGTTTTTATAATATTTTTCATAGCACCTATTTATTCCCCTTTCTAACAAGATATATAAATATTGGAACTCCTATAAGAGCTGTTATAGAGCCCACTGGAGTCTCATATGGAGGATTTATCATTCTACTTAATATATCCGTATATACAAGTAGCACAGCTCCTAGAACCAAAGAACTTGGTATTATATACTTATAATCTGAGCCTACTATTCCTTTAGCTATCTGAGGAACTATAAGACCTATAAAAATAATATTACCTGATACTGAAACAGATGCTCCAGTCATTAATATTACTAATACTATACATATAAATCTAACAATGTCAGTTTTTTGCCCTAACCCTATTGCCACTTCTTCTCCAAGACTTAGGATAGTTATTCTTGGGGCCATAATCATAGATAGGATAAATCCAATACCTCCAACTATAAATAATAGCTTTATACCTTCCCACGTTACGCCTACAAGTCCTCCTGATATCCAAAAACTTAATTGCTGAGATAGATTAAAGTACATAGATATTGCAGAGGCCAAAGAAATTAACAATGTACCAAGAGCTACCCCTGCAAGAGCTAATTTTACATTATTAACTCTTCCTCTTGATTTTGAACTTACAAAATATATAAATAAACCACTTATACTTGCTCCAATAAATGCAAATATCATTACACTAAAGTTCCCATGTATAAGTTTAGGAAATTTTTGTTGAAGTACTAATGATATTGCAATAGCAAATGTAGCTCCCTGTGTAATTCCTATAACAGAAGGTTCAGCTATAGGATTTCTTGTTATTCCTTGCATTATAGCACCTGAAACTGCTAAAAATCCTCCAACAAGTGCTGCTGCTATTGCCCTTGGAAGTCTAACATCCTTCACTATTCTCATATTTATTCCATCTTCCATATTTATTAAACTACTTATAACAGTCGATAGATTCATATCTTTAGCCCCAATAGTTATGGATAATACAATTCCAAATACAAGTGCAACTATACTTATTAATATCAACGAATAAGTCAGATTTTTTTTACTAAGTGTAGTCAATTATCCTACCTCCTTTTCCCTTTTAATTCTAGTGCAGTAATATATTTATTAAGTATTTTATGATTTTAAACTTATTAAAAATAGGTGTGAAAAATGAACATCATTATCTCACACCTAATAAGTTAAGAATTACTTTGTTAATTCATTTTTAACTGATTCTAATAACAACTCTTTTCCAATTGGATTATATGATTGGCTGAAAAATGGAGCTGCATCAAGTATTGTTACGTTTCCATCTTTTACTGCTCTCATTTGAGCCCATATAGCACTATTTTCTAAATCTTTTTTATCTGATTCTGTAGCTATCACAATTATATGGTCTGCATCTATATCTGTAAGACCCTCCATACTTACCATTGGCAATGTTATTCCATCTTGCTTTGGCATATTTTTAGGTCTAGCTAATTTCATATCATCATTAATTAAAGTTCCAATTCCTCCATCACTAAACACCATAAATTGTCCCGAACTTGCTAATACTGGTAAATAAGTTTTTTCTCCATTTTTTTCTACAACTTCTTTACCTAGTTTTGTAGCTTTTTCATCATACTTTTGTAACCAATCCTTAGCTTCGTCTTCTTTATCAAATATTTTTGAAACATCAGTTAACTTACTTCTCCAGTCATTTGCATAATCTTTCATCATGACTACAGGAGCTATTTCTTTTAATTGGTCATAGATTTTTTCTTGTCTTTGACTCATTATTATTAAATCTGGATTTGCTTCTAATATAGCTTCCATATCCATAGTATCCATCATAGAGTGACCTACTATCTTTACATCTTTAAGTTCTTCTCTTATGTAACTTGGCAATTTATCAGTTTCATATGAGTCTACATTTGCCGTTGCAATAGGTTTATGACCAGCTATTAACAATTCCTCACTACTTCCTGATATATCAACTATTTTTTTAGGATTTGATGGTATCTTCACCTCTCCCTTAACAGATTGTACAACTCTTGTATCTGATTTTTCTTTATTATCTGTGTTACTATCTGAACATGCCGTAACAAGTACTAACGTAGTTATAATAGATATAAATATTGCTAATGATTTTATTTTTTTCATGATTATTTCTCCTACTTGTTTATTATACTTATATGATATTGATTATCATAAGCACATATTTATTATAGCATTTTTCTAGTTTTAGTCAATATTATTTTGCAAAAGGATAAAAATTCCTAATTAATCTTAATTAAATATACTATAGATAAGGTTTTCTTTCATTGAACAATAAATTTTATATCTGTTCTTTATGTAAATATAATAAATAGAATGACTTTTCAGTTAAACAATGATAAAATGCAAGATACAGAATAGTAATTTAGTAAGGAGGATTTAAAGCGTGGTACATTTAGTATATTGTGATAATGCAGGTAAAAAAGGAGAAAAGGTATTAGATAAAATTTTAGCTGGAACGAAGACAATGGTAATTAGAGGTGCTGCTGGTAGAAAAATACCACATAGCAGAGTATTTCAAGGAGAGTTACTTTATTTTATGGAAAAAGGAACTTCAAGAATTTCTGCAAAAGCTACTGTTAAAAAAGTAGACAACTATATTAAATTAACAGAAGACGAAATTTGCAAAGTTCTAGATGAAAATCAACCAAAACTAAATTTATCTGATAAGCAAAAAGTTCGTTGGCATAAAAAATGCTTATGCTTAGCTGAATTTGAAAATGTTCAAGAAATAACACCTCTTGATTTCGACCATCAAGGAAATATGGATGATTGGCTTATTATTGAAAAAATTGAAGATGTAGTTGTAGGTACTAGTATACCTTACAATTACGAGAAATCTAAATTTTAGAACATTAATAAAAGAATAATAAATTGCTAAGTTATAACTTTTTAACATATTTTAATAAAAAAGAGTGTTTTTAATAATTATAGAAATTATTAAAAACACTCTTTCATAATAGTTAAATTAGACTACTTGCTTTCCAATCTTTCATACAAATCTACAAATTCTTCTGCTAGTTGTTGAAAGTTCATAGATGTCATTAAATGGTCTTGTGCATGAACTAATATAACACTCATTTCCGTTTTATTACCACTAGCTTCATTTTGTATTAACTCTGTTTGGAACTTATGTGCTTTATGAATTGACTCTTTTGACTTTTCAATACACTCTCTAGCTTCATCTATATTTCCGTTCTTTGCTTCTTTTATAGCTTCAAAAGCTAGACCTTTTGCATCGCCTGCAAATCCAATTATTCCAAAAGATATTTCTATCATCTTCTCATCCATCTGTATACCTCCTAAATATCTCTATAGCTTGATATGACTAATCCATTTTCTCTCAAAAACTCTTTGACTTTTTTAGATGTAAGTATTTTATGCTCTTTTGTTCTATCAATTGCATAAGATGTAGAATTTAAAATATAATCGTCTAAAAAAGCTGGGTGAGACATAATATCCACTACATCATACTTCATTATTTCTTCTATATTTTTTGTAAAATACTCTTCACTCACATTTTCTTTATAAAAGCTATCTATTAATGGAACTATTTTTGAATACTCTAAATCGTATTCAAAACCTCCTCTTATTGGAAGATTATACTTATTTACAATTTTCTCTATTACTGGTTTTAAATTTACTAAAGTATGAATATGATGATGACTATCTAAATGAGATATGTCTATTCCAAGTCCTTTTACTCTCTCTATTTGAGCACAAAGTTCTTCATAAATCTCATCATAATCCATTTTTTTAATAATTTCGTCTGTAATTCTTCTAATAAAAAAACCTTCTTTATCAACAATAGTTTTTAAGTTAGACAATAATGGTCTACCACAACTTAAAGTCATATGAACTCCACAATTTAAATCTCTATTTTCTTTAAGTAGCTTTACTCCATGTTCTACACCAGGCATATTTGCCATCATAGATGTGGACTTAACTATTCCATTATTATGAGCTGATATTATACCATAATTCACAGCTTCGCAATATCCAAAGTCATCTGCATTTATTATAATTTTAGTCATACCATAACCTACTTTCTATAAACTATCTATTAAATCTAGGAAGATAATCTTTATGAGCTTCTAACATTTCATCTAATATAGTTTTTGCCAAATCATCCGATGGAATCAATGGATTTATACAAAGTGCCAATAAAGCAGATTCATAATCTCCATATACAGCTGCTTTGGCTGCTAAAACTTCAAATGACTTAATTTGACTTACTAACCCATGTACAGAATCTGGTAAATAGCCTATACTTAATGGTCTTGGTCCATTTTTTGTTATTACACTACTTACTTCTACCGCCTGCTCATCTTTAAAGTCTCTTATAGCCCCATTATTTAATGTATTAACTACTTGGATGTCTTTTTTATCATTGTAGATAGAACTTATTAGATTACAAGCAGCATCACTATAATAAGCTCCTCCTCTTTTTTCAAGTTGAGGTGGTTTTATATCTAGCTTTTCATCTTTATATAGTTCAAATAATTGTTCTTCTAATTCTTTAACCACTTAACCTCTAGCTTTTCCCTCTTTAAACTCTATTAACTCATCTTCAAGCATTTCTTTAGTTTTATAATAATATCTATGATATGGGCAAGGTATAGCACCTAAAGATTTTATAAAATCAGCATTAAAATCAATTGCCTTTATATTTTGCATACTTATATCTGCTTTAACAAATTTATCTATTGCTTCTTTTGTAACATCTTCTCCGTCTAAAGCTACATTAAGACCATAAACCATATGATTAAGACCTGCAAAATCCATACTTATTCTATCACTTTCTACATTGAATAGTTTAGCTACATCATTTTTTAAATGAATTGGTACATTGCATAGACCTATATATTTTTTAAAGTTAGTGTATTTGAATACAGCTTCTGTTATTATTCCTGTTGGATTTGTAAAGTTCACCATCCATGCATTTGGACATAATTCTTCCACATCTTTTATTATATCAAATATAACTGGTATTGTACGAAGAGCTTTAAACAACCCACCTGCACCATTAGTTTCCTGTCCCATAACTCCATGAGATAAAGGAATAGTTTCATCTTTAATTCTTGCATCTAAAAGACCTACTCTGAGTTGTGTTGTTACAAAATCTGCGTCTTTTAAAGCTTCTCTTCTATCTAAAGTAAGATTTATTTTCATATCTATTCCAGCTTTTTTTACCATTCTTTTAGCTAGATTTCCTACTATCTCTAGTTTTTCTTTTCCATCTTCTATATCTACAAGCCATAACTCCTTTACAGGTAGCTCCTTATATCTATTTATAAAACCTTCTACAAGTTCAGGAGTATAACTTGAACCTCCTCCAATTGTAACTATTTTTAGCCCATTTTTCATCTCATTATACCATCCTTACTTATAATTTAGTATATATTATAAAACTTTATCTATTTATTGCCGAATAAAATTACCTAGTTGTCAATTTTTGTTAATTTTTTAGCTTCCATTTTTTCAGATGCTATAACAAACGGAATATATATTAATATTGACAATATTAAATTAAATAGTGCTAAAGCTCCTCCAGTCCAATCACCTGTAGCCATTGCCCCACCTAATATAGGAGGTGTTACCCAAGGTATTTTAGGTAAAATTACTGGTGCTACTAATCCAAAATCTATTGCTAAATATGATACAGCACTACATACTACTGGTGCAAGTACAAATGGAATCATAAAAATAGGATTTAAAACTATTGGAAGCCCAAATATTAATGGTTCTCCTATGTTAAATATTGCTGCTGTTCCTAAGTAAGTCTGTTGTATCATTCCCCATCCTTCAACTGCGCTAGTACCACCTTCTGGAACTATCTTACCAATTTGTGGAGCCATTATAAAAAAGATAGATAGTGCTATAAGCCCAGCTTGTAATCCATCACTTTCATAAGACTTTGCTAGGAAATAGGCAACACCTATTACTAAAAATACTGCCATCGTACCTATAGCTCCCCACCAAAGGTCTCCTCCAAACATAGTCCAATTTTCTCCAAATATACTTGCCATCAGATTTTTATATGCTTCTAATGGCAAGTTGTTTATCAATGTTCCCAATGCACCTACCATAGTTATAGGTATCATTGCTATAAATGCATCCCTTACTGCTACTAAGTGCCTTTGAGCTCCTACCTTTGCAGCTACAGGCACTATATATTTATCCATAAATGACATGAATTTTTCCATTTTACATCCTCCAGTACAACTTTATTTTGAATTATTTAACTCCACTGCTCTATCTAGGACAGCTTTCCCATTACATCTTCCATAATCCATCATATTTATAACTTCTACTGGAATATTATATGGTTTTGCCATTTCAGTTGCTTTTCCTAATACATATCTAACTTGAGGTCCTAAAAGTAAGACATCACAATTTTCTATTTCATTTTTTAAGTTCACTTCTGATATAGCCCATATTTTTGCTTCTATACCGTTTTCCTTCGCGGCATTCTCCATTTTTGTAACCAATAAACTAGTTGACATTCCTGCTGAACAAGCTAACATTATTTTTATCATTTTCTTACCTCCAAATTAGAATTTATTAAGTATCTTTTTAAGTCACAATATCTTTAAACTATACATTTAAAGTGTCCTTATTTATTAATTTTTATTTTAATGTATATATTTTATTTTTAAATGTATATACATTTATTTCTTGATATTATTATATATCAAATGTATATACATTTCAAGAAAACTTTTTCATTTTTTCTTAATTTTTATTCGACAACAGCACTTAAAGTTAAAGTATATCCATGATGATATGTGTGTGAGTATTCAAAAACCTCACTATTTTGCAACTTACAAACTTGATTTATATATAAAAGTGCTTCTGGTTCTTCAATTTCTAAATTAGTCATACATTCCTCATTTGATATTACAGCTTGTACTTCTCTCTCTGACATAGCTATTTTATATCCACATACTTCTTCCACAAAATTATAAAGTGAATTTTCACAATGAATTTTATTTAAATTTGGAAATAACTTAACTGGCATATATGTAATCATATATGAAACCCTCGTTTCATCTGCCAATCTTACTCTTTTTATCTCCCATACATTTTCTCCTAAGCTAATATTCAATTTACTTGATAATTCTTCATCTGCTTGAACTATTTCAAGAGATACCAATATATTAGATACTTTATAGCCTTTACTTTCCATCTCCTTAGTAAATCCACTTACAGAAGATATATTATCGTATATTTTATTTGCGAGTACTATACTTCCTACACCTCTTTGCCTAGTTATATAACCTTCCTTAACTAAATTATTTAATGCTGACCTTACAGTCATTCTAGTCACATTAAATTCTTCACTTAATTGCTTTTCAGATGGGATTAAATCCCCTTCTTTCAAACTATCTGAATTTATTAATTCTCTTACATGATTTTCTATAACTTTATAAATTGGTTCTTTCATTTAATTCACTCCTAATCAATTCGAACTTTTATATGATAAGTTAATTTTATATACAAACAAACAAAATGTCTATACATTTAATATAAATTAAATTTTATTTAGACACCTTATATAATTTCCCAAGTTTAAGCAGATATATAAATAAACTTATCATTAATATTCCCTTTAATATACTTGATATTGTTATACTCCACCAAACACCATTTAATCCTAATATTTCTGGTCTAGATATAAAGTAAGCTAATGGTACTCTTGCACCAGTCAATACAGTAACTATTATAGAAGGTATATAGGTTCTACCTAATCCTTTAAAAGCTCCTGTTGTTATTATTTCTAGACACATAAAAAACTGAGAGTATCCTAATATTTTAAGATACATAGCTCCTTTTTCTATTGCTTCACTTTCATCTATAAAAACAGAAAAAATACTTCCACCTGCAAATATCAATACTAAGGTTGTCATTATTCCAAGTATAGAAGATACAATTATAGCTATTTTACATCCTTTATTTATTCTAGAATACTTTTTGGCTCCATAATTTTGTCCAACAAAGCTTCCTAATGCAACAGCTAATCCTTCAGCAGTCATCCATGATATTGCTTCTATTTGTGACCCTACTTTTTGCACTGCAACTGCAACAGGCCCCCATGAAGCCACTATTACACCAAGCAACATTGAAAATATTGTAAACATTCCACTTTGTATAGCTACAGGAAAACCTAACTTATATAACACTTTATAGTATTTAAGTTCTATTTTTCTGAAGATTTTTATCTTAAAATACTCCTCTTTACTCTTAAGTATTATATATAGAAAACATGTAGTAACTACTATTTGTGCAAATACAGTAGCAATAGCAGCTCCTGCAACTCCAAGTTTTGGAGCAGGTCCCCATCCAAAAATTAGAACAGGGTCAAGTATAATATTAGTTATTAGCCCTATTGTATTGATGCAAAAAGGTGTTCTACTATTCCCAAGTCCATTGAAAATTGCAGTAAATACTGGATTGATAAAATAAAATACCATACCTAAAGCTACTATTATTAAATATTGTCTGGACATAGATATAACTTCTAAATCTCCCAATCTGAAAAAACCTATTAGTTGTTTATTGAGTACTATCAAAACCATAGTATATATTATTGCCAACATAAGGTTTATTTCTACTGCTTATTTTATATATGATTTAGTAGTGCTTATATTATTTTCTCCTATACTTTGTGCTACCTTTACTTCACCACCTACTTTTGAAATCATAATAAATGCCATTGCAAGCCATGGAAAAAATCCCGCTGTCCCAACTGCAGCTACTGCTTTACTTCCAGCTTTACCAACCCATATCATGTCTATCATGTTATATCCCATTTGTATAAATGAAGTCCCCATTATTGGGAGTGATAGTTTAAGTAACTTTTCAGTAATCCTTCCTTCTGTTAAATCAAGTCTATTTTTCATTTTCCACCTCTTTTATATTATAATTATAAAATTAAAAAGCCCTTTAATTGTACACTTAAATCAACTACTATGTTTATTTAAGTAAATTTACCATCATAAATAAATTTATTATATTTAAACTCAATAAGTTGAAATAAAGTTACTAATTTAAAATGATTTTTAGCTTCTACTTTTCTAATCTACCATATATTATTTCTCTATAACAGTACATTTAACACCTTGAATATCTATATTATTCTTCCCAGTCATTAATACAAATTCTACTCTGTACAATATACCCCATTTACAAGAATTTACTTATAATATAGCATTTTTAGATTATTTAATATATATTACCTGTCTATGTAGTTTCAAATTGTGTTAACTATAATAAAATATGGTAATGTTTATCATTGATTTTCAGCAATAGATATAATTATATCACTATCTCACCACTATGGTTCTTATTTTAATACCATTAAGTAAATATATCAAAATCACCAACAAACTTGTTATATAGGCCAATATATTCCACTATATTTTCCAAAGATTGACAAGTTTTTTTGGGGTTGATATACTAATACTTAAAATATTTTAAATTCGTATGAGGTGAAGCAATGAACATAAATGAATATATCAAAGACTCTGTTTTAGTTTTTGATGGTGCAATGGGTACATACTATTCCAAACTAAAAAATAGTCCTTTCAATTGTGAAATAGCCAATATAAATGATGCATCTACAATATTGTCTATCCACGAGGAATATATAAAAGCTGGATGTATGGCTATTAAGACAAATACTTTTGCAGCAAATGAAACACTTCTAGAGTGTGATTTTAAAACTGTCAAAGATATTATAAAAAGTGGGTATGAAATTGCATTAGAGGCAACAAGAAATACAGATGTATTTATATTTGCTGATATTGGTCCAATACCTGCTCTAAATGATAGAAATTTGTTACCTGACTATAAGAAAATAGTAGATGTATTTTTAGAAATTGGAGCAACTAATTTTCTATTTGAAACATTTAGTAGTGATGAATATTTACCAGAAATCTCAAGTTATATAAAAGAAAAACAACCAAATGCATTTATCTTAACAGAATTTGCAGTTAATCCAGAGGGCTTTACTAGACTTGGAAAAAGTGGAACTAACATCTTTAAATCTATTTCCAAGGACAAAAATATTGATGCATTAGGATTTAATTGTATCTCTGGCCCACACCATTTATTACATTTTATAAAGACACTTGATATTAATGACAATATAGTTTCTATTATGCCTAATGCAGGCTATCCAACTATTATCAATAATCGTACATTTTTTGAAGATAACTCAGACTATTTTTCAGAACAGATGCTAGAAATATTAAATCAAGGAGTTCAGATACTAGGTGGATGCTGTGGTACAACACCTGAATTTATCAAAAAAACTGTTGAAATAATAAATTCTTTATACAAGGGCAATGTTACCATAAAAAATGATATTTCTCCAAAAGAAAAAATTAAATCTGTAGCAAAAAACGAGCTCTTAGAAAAGATTGATGGAGGTAAAAAAATTATAGCAGTTGAATTAGACCCTCCTATTGATACAGATATTGAATTTTTTATGAATAGTGCTGAAAAACTAAAAAACTACGGAGTTGATGCAATAACAATTGCTGACTGCCCTATAGCAAGAGCAAGAGTTGATAGTAGTTTATTAGCTTGTAAAATAAAGAGAAAGTTAGACATCACTCCTATTCCACATATGACATGTAGAGATAGAAATATTAATGCTACAAAAGCTCTTCTTTTAGGATTAAATATTGAAAACATAAACAACGTGTTAGTAGTAACTGGAGACCCTATACCTTCTGCTGAAAGAGATGAAATAAAGGCCATGTTCAGTTTTAACTCTTCTATACTAGCAAATTACATAAAAACTTTAAATAAAGATACATTTAATACTCCATTTAATATATTTGGAGCTTTAAATATAAATGCAACAAACTTTGATTCTCAACTTAAGCACGCTAAGATTAAAATAGAAAATGGGGTTACTATGTTTTTAACTCAACCAGTTTTAACAGAGCAAGCTTTATTAAACTTAAAAAAAGCTAAGGAAATACTTCCTGCAAAGATACTAGGTGGAATTATACCTGTAGTAAGTTACAAAAATGCTTGTTTTATGAATAATGAAATTTCAGGAATTACTGTTTCACAAGACATTATAGACATGTACAAAGATGCTTCAAAAGAACAATCTACTAAACTTGCTATCAATATATCAACTCAAATAGCAAAAGAAATTGAACCTTATGTAGATGGTTATTATATTATTACACCATTTAAAAGAATTGACATAGTATGTGATATATTAGCAGGTATTAATAAATAAAATAATTATAATATAAATACTATTAAGATATTATAATGTTTATTTATTAAAGTATAGTGTAATTTTAAAAAGCCTTGTATTTGAATCTTTTAAGCTAAATTATAGATTGTAATTTTTAGATGATTTTGATAATATAGATGTATATTATGGTAATATTTATAGATATACATTAATTATGGGGAGATTTTGTGAAATATTTTTTTACAAAAAATTTGGGATATGGAAATAAATAAAAAATTCAATAGAGTTGATATGCAAGTTTCAATACTTACTGCAATTATTGTAATAATTTCTTCTTCATGTGTTTATTTTTTTAATTATGCACTCACTTATAATGATATGATTTATACTTTAAGTGAGAGGTCAAGACATATATATAAGTATGTAGAAAAAAATCTTGATAAAGATACCTTTATTGAAATTAATTCTGAAAAAGACCACTCAAAAGAGTCTTATAAAAGTGCTAAAGTGCTATTGGAATCTGTAAAGAATACTACTGGAGTTATGTACTTATACACTGCAAAAAAAACAAAAGATGGCTCATTAGTATATGTTGTTGATGGTTTAGATTCATCTAGAAGCGATTTTAGAAATGCTGGTGATTTGATAGAAAAAGAGATTTGGGGTGACCTTAACAAAGCACTAGATAATAATATATTGCTACCTAAAAAAATAAAAAAAACATCTTGGGGACATATATTTATATCGTACTTTCCCATCCATAATGATGTTGGTAAAGTCGTTGGAGTAATGGGAATTGAATTTGAAGCAAAACATCAATACAATACTTTTAGATTTATAAGTATAGTTACTCCTTTTATAGCTTTATTAACCTGTTTAATATCAGCATTAGTAGCAGTAATCCTGTTTAAACGTATATCTAATCCTACATATACTGATTTTGCCAATACTGATTATCTAACAGGATTAAAAAATAGAAACGCTTTTGAAATAGATATGAATAACTTAAACAATTCAAATCTTAAACAACCAATTTCTATAATGTCAATAGATTTAGATGGTCTTAAAAAAATCAATGATAAATTTGGCCATCAAACAGGAGATTTATACATTAAAAATGCAAGTAAAATTATACAAGATGTAATAAATAAAAAACATATAGTTTATCGTGTTGGTGGAGATGAGTATATAATTATTTTAAAAGATTCTTATCATGAAGAAATAGATAGTATTGTCAATAAGATTAATTTAAAAATAATTGAAGAAAACGCTACTAATGAATTAAATTTATCCATGTCTATTGGATATGCAGTTTTCGATGAAAACTTAGACAACTCTTTATTTGATACATACCATCGTGCAGATTCTGAAATGTATTGTAACAAAAGAAAAATTAATAAAAACGATTAATATTTATTTTAAATTTATATAAAAAAGTCTATTCTATAAACAATAAATTATAAGAATAGACTTCTTTAATATGTGTATTTTTATACAATAACTTCTTTAGTTAAAATTTGCTCTTTTTTCCAAACGATTTTTTATAAATTCATGTATTACCTTAACTAGTACATTTGTAATTAATATCAATACAGCTAGTGCTGCTGCTTGTGCTGTACTTCCCTTATCATCTAACTGTACAATTGATATAGCTGCTACCTTTGAACTTGCTGTATATATAAATACTAGTGCTGATATTGTTACCATAGAATTTAAGAAAAAATACATAAAGTTTTCTAAAACTGCTGGCAAACAAAGTGGTATTGTTACATTCTTAAGAATTGATGCACTATTTATTCCCATTGATTTTGCCACCATGTCTAATTCTTTGTCCACTTTCTTAATAGCTGTAGTTGCAGTTATAAAAGCTACTGAGAAAAAATGTACCACATTGCATATAACCATAATAAATAATGTTCCATACAATCCATTAAACAAGTTCTTAATGTATATTGTATCCATTAGATTAAACTCTAATTTATTAAAGAATAGTACATAAGCTATACCTAACACTAACCCTGGTAATGCCATAGGCAATGTACTTAAAAAATATCCAAATGATTTTAAATATGGAGCTTTTTCTGTTTTTTCGTTTAGATATGCAAATAAGAAAACAAAACTTGTCCCAAGAATAGCTGTCAGGAATGACATTTCTATTGAATTTATAAATGGCTTAATTCCATCAATACTACTTTTCATAGAAAAGTGTTCAAGTGTGAGTCTTAAATCATATGGCCAAACAGATATTAGTGAAGATAAGATTACAGTCAACATTACAGCTATTATTCCAAATGCAATAATTCCTACAATGACTCCAAATATACTGTCTCTTAACTTATTAAATTTAACCTTATATGGGATTGATTTTGAATTTATATATGAATTTTGATTTTTTTCGATTTTTTTAGTTACTATAAAAGATATTATTGCAGGTATCAAAAGTAATATTGATACAGTTGCTCCCATAGGCATATTTTGCTGCCCTATAATTTGCTTGTATACATCTATTGATAATACATTGAAATCTCCTCCAATAACTTTTGGAGCCCCAAAGTCTGTAAAGCACAATGTGAATGATACAAATGCTGAACTTATTAAAGAGTACTTAATGCTAGGTATCGTTATACTTAAAAACTCTCTTATCTTGCTTATTCCCATAGCATTGCTAGCTTCATATAATCTATAATCAGTTGAATTTAGTGATATATAAAGTATCTGAAATGATTGAGGAAATACATATATAATTTGTGCTAATACTATTCCAATTGAACCATATATCGGAATATTTATTCCAAGTAAATTAGTCACTACCCCTTGATTTCCAAATAAATATACCAAACCTATAGCATGCATCATTGTAGGGGCAAACATAGGAAACATCGCTATAGATTTAAGAAGTCCTTTAAACTTAATCTTTGTTCTTGTTAGTGCATATGCATACACTAGTGCGAGAGTTAAAGATATTACAGTTGATATAACAGATACAAATATTGTATTTTTCAGAGAATTTAACAGTGCTTCAGAAGCTAAATACTCTTTAAAATTTTGTAATCCAACAAAAACTCCATCTTTATCTAAAAATGCTTGTACAAACAGATAGATTATGGGCGCCAATAAAAATATTACCAAAGACATAACTAATACTGTAAGCATACATTTTTTTATATCTAAATTTATTTTAGATTTAATATTTAAACTTTTAGAACTTATAGCATTATTATTCATATATTTATGCTCCTTTAACTTTTGGATACTTTAAATAGTATTTTTCATCTATACTTACACTTACAAAGTCACCCTCTACTAAATTTAAATTAACCCATTCTTTTATAGAAACATCACTTATTATAAAATTTTCATTTAATTTATCTTTTATTTCCACTCTCAATAGATTCCCTCTAAATTCTATATTAGATATTGTTCCATGACAATTTTCTTTTGTTGACTTTTCTATTTGAACATATTCTGGTCTTACAGTTAATATAGAATCTCCTCTATCAAAACAGTTTGTATCTCCTATAAATTGAGCTGTAAATAGGTTTTGAGGATTTTGATATATTTCTTCTGGAGTCCCTATTTGCATTATGTCACCACCATTTAAGATTGCAATTTTGTCTGCCATAGTTATAGCTTCTTCCTGGTCATGTGTTACCATTATTGTTGTTATATTTAATTCTTTCTGTAGTTTTTTAATATCCATTCTAAGTTTGTGTCTAACTTTTGCATCAAGTGCAGACATTGGCTCATCTAAAAGTAAAAACTTTGGCTCAAGTGCTAATGCTCTTGCTATTGCAATTCTCTGCTGTTGACCTCCTGACAATGCTTTAGGATACTTATGAGCTTCATTACTCAATCCAACTGTTTCAAGCACTTCTCTAACCTTCTTATCTATCTTTTCTTTTGGTACCTTTCTTTCTTTAAGCGGAAAAGCTATATTATTATATGCTGTCATATTTGGAAATAATGCATATGATTGAAATACTATCCCAAAACCTCTCTTTGATGGCTCTAACTCTGTTATATCTTTATCTTGAAGAATTATAGCTCCACTATTTACATCTTCAAGCCCTGCTATTATTCTAAGTAATGTAGTTTTTCCACATCCACTAGGTCCAAGTAAACATAGAAACTCACCTTCTTCAATATCTAAACTAATATTGTTTAACACTCTTTTTTGGTCATAACTCTTGAACACATTATTTATTTTTAAGTAACTCATATCTAATCTCCCCTTATACAATTATATTTGTTTTTCTAATTTTATATTTTAATTTTTCTTATAAATTTCTTTTCTCTATTTCTATTAAAAAATCCATTTAACTTTTACTTACTTTCAGATTTTGAACCATACTTTGATTCCCAAGTTTTTAACACTGCACTTCTATTTTTTGATGCAGAGTTTAAATCAACTTCTTTAATCAGCTGTTCTAATGGACGTTTAGAGTAACCTTTTGGTACAGGATTATCTGTCTTTATAGAAGTCACTGCTACTTCATGTGCATATCTGTCCATAGCTGAATCACTTATTGCCCAATCTAAAAACAATTTTGCTTCTTTTTTTATATTATCTTTCTTAACCAAAGCATTTGCTTCTAAATCCCAACCTGAACCTTCTTTTGGAAATACTACTTCTATAGGTTCTCCACTAGACAATTGCTGTGTAGCTCTATATCCAAGTGTAATGCCTATTGGGTATTCTCCTGAACCAGCTAGTTTTGCAGGTTTCGAACCTGAATGTGTATATGTAGCTATATTCTTATGTAGTTTATCCATGTAATTATAAGCTTCTTTTTCACCCATCATTTGAATAAGTCCTGATACTGTAAGATAACCTGTACCAGATGATGCTGGATTTGGCATTGTTATAAGACCTTTGTACTCTGGTTTTATTAAATCATTATATCCTTTTGGAACATCTAGGCCTAATTTTTCAAGTTCTTTGTAATTAACTACTATTGCTGTCTCTGGTACACTCATACCTACCCATGATACATCTTTTCCAGTATCCTTAAATCTCTTATCTACCTTGTCATAATTTTTAGGCTTATATGCTTCAAGTGCCCCATCTTCTTTTAGTTCTATCATATTCATTGCTGATAATCCCCATATAACATCTGCTTGTGGATTATCCTTTTCTGCTAATAATTTTGAAGCTATTACACCATGAGAATCCATAACTATTTCTACATCAATATTAGGATACTCTTCTCTAAATCCTTCCATATAGTAAGCTATTTGCTCTTCTTCTAATGCTGCATATATTGTAAGTTTATTATTTCCTTTTCCTTGAGTAGTTTGTGGTGTTGTTGATATGCAACTTGTCATAAATGCAATTACTACAATACACAGACAAGTAAATATAAATTCTTTCATATCTTCCCCCTTTTTGTGTTTTTGTCTTTTTTTAATTGTTTTTTATTGTTTTTGCTTATGTTTATATAATACACCTAATTTGTTAATACGAAGTTAAGTGTAAATTAACAGTTCGTTAATTTTTAGAAATTTTTGTTAAATTTATTATTTTTTTACAAAGTTCTAGGCATATAGACCATTATATCTTCATAAAAATTCTTATAAAAAACACCCTTTTACCCATATGAGTATGATTTTATTTGAGCTTTTTTATATACAAGGTAGAATATACATAACTTTTACATCTGGAGTATTGAAATGAATATTGAGAGATTAATAGGTAATTAATTGATACCGCCAATTCCTAATATGTGCTTACTTGCACTAAAAAGCCTAACTCCTATAAACTAGGATGTTAGGCTTATTTTTATAAGTATTTAATTATCCAACCAAATCATTTTTCTTTTTTTCTTCAAGTGCTTTTTTAAGCACCATATCCTTAACCTTCATAAGTCTAGTAGTACTTGCTCTCTCATTTTCTTCAAGCTTCATAGCAATATACTTAATAGTTTCAATGTAATTTGGTATCATTACATTTTCAAGAGCATTAACACGTCTACGTGTCTTTTCTATCTCTTGTGCAAGAAGCTGTGCACTTTTTTCACTTTCTGCAAGTCTTAAAAGTGGTTCCATTGCATCTGAAAATGCTTCCATAGCAGAATCTAATTCACCTGATGTAAAAGCAAGACCATAAGGATAAATATCACTTTGATTGTTTTCAGTTTTAAAGTCAAACACAGGAACATCAACACTCATTATGTTTCTTGTAGAAACACCTACAGAAACAGATTGTTTTGGCATCATAAGTGCTGAACCTAGATACTCCTGACTCATAACTGCCCTTGCAATTATAAAATTTTTATAAGCAGCATCGAGAGCATTTTCTGCTTCTTCACGTAATCGCTTATTTTCTCTTACAATTTCAAGAAATTGTTTCATAAGTTCATCAAGCTTATCTTTAAGAAGCTTATGACCTCTTGTCGCAGTTTTAAGGAGTTTCTTAAGTCTAGTCATTTCCATACGTGTTGGATTTATATTTAATCTAGCCACAGATATCACTCCTTAGGCATATATTTTTCAAAATATTCATCACGAATACGTTTAAGTTCACTTTTTGGTAACATACTAAGAAGCTTCCATCCAATTTCTAATGTTTGCTCAATAGTTCTGTCAGTTCTAAATCCTTGTGAAACGTATTCTTTCTCAAATTCATCTGCAAATTTTGCATACATTAAATCAATTTCAGAAAGTGCAGATTCACCCAATATTGCCATAAGTTCTTTTGCATCTTTACCTCTTGAATATGCTGCAAAAAGCTGGTTCATTGTATCTGCGTGGTCCTCACGAGTCTTACCTTTACCAATCCCCTTATCTTTAAGACGAGAAAGTGATGGTAAAACATCTATAGGAGGTTGTATATCTTTTTTATAAAGTTCACGGTTAAGTATAATTTGTCCTTCTGTAATGTATCCTGTAAGGTCAGGAATTGGATGTGTTTTATCATCCTCAGGCATTGTAAGTATTGGAATCATTGTTATAGACCCTTCATGTCCTTTCATTTTTCCTGCTCTTTCATACATTGTAGCAAGGTCAGTATAAAGATAACCTGGATATCCACGACGTCCTGGAACTTCTTTTTTGGCTGCGGAAACTTCACGTAATGCTTCTGCATAGTTTGTAATATCTGTTATTATAACAAGTACATGCATATCTTGCTCAAAAGCAAGGTATTCTGCTGCTGTAAGTGCCATTCTAGGTGTAGATACACGCTCTACTGCTGGGTCATTTGCAAGGTTTACAAATACCACAGAACGGTCAATTGCTCCTGTTGCTTTAAAATCACTTATGAAGAAATCTGCATCTTCAAAAGTTATACCAACAGCTGCAAATACAACGGCAAACTTAGAGTCAGTTCCACGAACTTTTGCCTGTCTTGCAATTTGAACTGCAAGATTAGCATGTGGCAAACCAGAACCTGAGAATATAGGAAGTTTTTGCCCTCTAACCAAGGTATTAAGCCCGTCTATAGCAGAAACACCAGTCTGTATAAACTCAGCTGGATAATCACGTGCTGCTGGATTTATAGGTGCACCATTTATATCAAGTCTTTTATCTGGTATAATTTCTGGTCCACCATCAATAGGTTTACCCATCCCACTAAAAACACGACCTAATATGTCTGGTGAAACTCCAAAATCAAGACTCTTTCCTAAAAAACGTACTTTACTTTCAGCAAGGTTTATACCTGTTGAACTTTCAAAAAGTTGAACAAGTGCAGTATCTTCATTTACTTCTAGAACTTTACAACGACGAATTTCTCCACTTGAAAGCTCAATTTCTCCAAGTTCATCAAATTTTACACCTTCTACGCCGTTTATTAACATAAGAGGACCAGCTACCTCTTGTATTGACTTATATTCCTTTATCATAGTTCTTCAGCCCCCCTCTTCTTAATAAGGTCAGCAAGCTCGTTGTCTATTTCATCTTCAATTGCATCGTAAGCAGCATCTAGTTTATCTTCTTCTACATACTTAGCACGACCAATCTTTTCAAGAACTGAAAGCTTGATAATATCATTTATAGTAACATTTTGCTTAATAGCATCTTGTGCTGACTTATAGAATTTTAGAATAAGCCCCATCATTCTATACTGTTTGTGAAGTGATGTATAAGTATCAACTTCATGGAAAGAGTTTTGATGAAGGAAGTCCTCTCTTATAGAACGAGTGACTTCTAGTATCAATCTATCTCCATCTGAAAGTGAGTCAACACCAACCAATTGAACTATCTCTTGAAGCTCAGATTCAACTTGCAAAAGTTTCATAGCTTGAGCTCTTTGAGCTGAGAAATTATCATTTACATTTTTATCTGCCCATACATCAACTTTCTCCTGATAAAGTGAATAACTTGTTAACCAGTTAATTGCTGGGAAGTGACGTTTATATGCTAATGAAGCATCAAGTCCCCAGAATACTTTTACTATACGAAGTGTTGCTTGGCTAACAGGTTCTGATGTATCACCACCAGGAGGAGAAACAGCACCAATTGCTGTAAGAGTTCCTTCTCTATCATCCATACCTAGACAGTTTACTTTTCCTGCTCTCTCATAGAATTGAGCAAGACGCGAACCTAAATACGCTGGGTAACCTTCTTCACCTGGCATCTCTTCCAAACGACCACTCATCTCTCTAAGAGCCTCTGCCCATCTTGATGTAGAATCTGCCATAAGTGCAACACTGTATCCCATATCTCTAAAATATTCAGCTATTGTAATACCAGTGTATATAGAGGCCTCACGCGCAGCAACTGGCATATCTGATGTATTAGCTATAAGTACTGTTCTTTGCATAAGTGACTCACCTGTTCTCGGGTCTTTTAGTTCAGGGAATTCAAGAAGAACATCTGTCATTTCATTTCCACGTTCTCCACATCCTATATATACAACTATATCTGCATCTGCCCATTTAGCAAGCTGATGCTGTGTAACAGTTTTTCCACTTCCAAAAGGTCCTGGAATAGCTGCTACCCCACCTTTTGTAATTGGGAAAAATGTATCTATAACTCTTTGACCTGTAACAAGAAGTGAATCTGGTGTTTTCTTTTCCCTATATGGTCTTTCTTTTCTAACTGGCCATTTTTGCATCATAGTTACAGCTATATCATTACCTTTTTCGTCTGTGATAACACAAACTGTATCCTCAACAGTAAATTCTCCAGAATATATTTCTTTTATAGTACCTTTTACGCCATAAGGAACCATAATCTTACATTCCACTACAGCAGTTTCTTGAACTACCCCAATTATATCTCCTGCTACGACTTTATCACCAGCAGATTTTTTAGGTTTGAATTCCCATTTAATTGTTCTATCAAGTGAAGATACTTCAACACCTTTAGTTATATTAGTACCTGAAATTTCATACATTTTTTCAAGTGGACGTTGAATACCATCATAAATAGTTGAAATAAGACCTGGCCCAAGTTCAACACTCATAGGCATTCCAAGAGAAACCACTTCTTCTCCTGGTCCTAGACCAGAAGTTTCCTCATAAACCTGTATAGAAGCCTTATCTCCATGCATTTCAATAATCTCGCCTATAAGATGTTTATCAGAAACTCTTACGACGTCAAACATATTCGCATCTCTCATGCCCTCCGCTACAACAAGCGGTCCTGACACCTTTACAATTGTGCCTGTTTTCATATTCTCTCACCTGCAATCATATACTTTATCAAAATTTAAATATTCCCTCCTATATTTTATCAATACATTTTTTAGCATTAACAAAATTTGAGATTGTCTCTTATTCAATTTGCATCTATTCTTTAAATAATATATCTGCACCTATAGCACGTTTACTAGATTCTCTTACTTCATTCATACCTAATCCCATACTTCCTCCAATACCTGGAATAACTATAATAGCAGGAAGTTGATAGTCTTTGTATTTTGCTATTGATTCTTTTGCAAGCAATGACGCCTGTTCTGTAATATAAATTATCGCATATTCATCTTCAACCAACTTATGTATACTTTTTTTAATTTCGTCACTATCATAGGCTGGGAAGATATCTATTCCAAGAGCTAAAAATCCCATGATGCTATCTTTATCTCCAACTACTCCTACCTTATACATAAGCATCCCTTAGCCTTTCTTTTATAGTATCTGCGTCTATATTATTAAGCTTACTAGTCATAATAATCCTAATTGTTTTTATTTCTGATTCTTTAGCATATAAATATGCAATTAGCGGTTCTAGTGTAAGAGGTTTAAATTTTGCATCTCTAACATATTCCATAAGATAATCATCACAAAGTTTTTCAAAGACAGTAAATCCACTATCCATGCCATTTTTACAGACATCAGAGTAAGAAGTAGATTTAAAACATGATGCTGGAGTGTCTGAAGAAAAAGCTTCTAAGAATTTTTCTTTATCAAGTGAGCCACCTGAAACAAACACATTCATAAACATATCAAAATCTTTCTTCATGTTTTTAACTCTTATAAAACTCTTTAGATTTGTTAAATCACAAACTTTCATAACATAATCTATTACAAATTTATTTTGACTTTCTGTAGCTGTCTCTTTCATACTTGAAAAAGTTGCTTTATCTAAAACAATATCAACCATCTGACCATTTTGTGTTTTACTATAAATATCAAATGCATCTATTATTGCTCCTGCCATTATCTTAGGTAAATCACTAAAACTACGATTTGCTAAAGATTCTTTAAGCTTCGCAAGTGAAATTGTACCTCCATCAATTAAGTACTTTTCACCATCTACACCAGAAATTTCTTCTTTAATCAAAACTTTTAAGTTATGATAATCATTTTTATAAAGGAATACATCAACAAATTTTTCTTCAGGGGCTAGACCTTTAAGAATTTCATATGTTTTAGATAATTCTTGAGTCAAAACATTCTCAAAATTGTGAACATTATTATTTGACGAATCCGTATAACCCGCTTCTGCTATAATTCTTAAAGAGTCTTCAGGGCTTTTAGCTTCTGCCATTTGAATAAACATTTGTCTGTTAAGAAGCTGTTTTTCAAGCACTCTTATTCGTGCCACGGCATAGGGATAAGTTTTTTCTTCTGCCATCTTTTAACCCCCCTCCTTAATTAAACAAAATTTCTGCTGCAATTTGCTCAATATCTTCATGCTCTACTGCAATTATAGCTTCAAACGAATAATTATACTCAATGTCACCTTTTTTAACTATGAAACCTCCAGTAATATCTCTAGTTTCATCAGATACTTTAATGCCTTTTTTAGATAATACATCTTTTAATGTTTTTCTATCTTTTTTAGATAATACTATCTCAGATCCATCTGTACAATTCGCTTTTTCAATCATATTTAATATAATTTGTTCATATTCACTATCTTTAAGATTTAGAAGTTTATTTTTAGCTTCTAAAATTACTGCTTCTAAAATCTGTTGTTTCTTTGATAATATTTGTTTCTTAGCCTCCATATAAGCTCCTGATATTTCCTTAGAAGCTGCTTTCTCTGCTTCTGCCTCTGCAAGCTTTGTATAGGAAGCCATTTCCTTTTCAGCTTTTTCATTAGCTGAACTTATCTTTAAATCTGCTTCACTTTTAGCTTTATCCAATATTTCTTGTGCCTCTTGTTTGGCATCAGCTATAATTCTGTCAATCATTTTTTGTTCATTACCCATAGGAGTGCTTCCTCCTTTTCATTTTTTTTACTTATGAATTATATTCTATAATTAACCAACTGCAATTCCATTGTAAGCTAAGAAAGAAACAAGTAGTCCTAAAAGAGCATATGTTTCAACTATCGCTGCAAATGTTATAGCTTTACCAAGTTCTTCAGGTCTTTTAGCAACTATTCCAACCCCTGCTGCTGCTGCCTTACCTTGTGCAATACCTGATACTAAGCCAACTAGACCAATTGGAAGTCCTGCCATAAGAAGTTGTAAACCTTGAGCTGATGTTGGTATCGCATCTCCACCAATAATTCCTGCTTTTGATAAAATAAGGAAAGCTATGATAAATCCATATAGACCTTGTGTACCAGGAAGAAGTTGTAAAACTAGAAGTTGACCGAATTTACTAGGGTCTTCTGTTACAACACCTGCTGCGGCTTGACCTGCTATTGAAGTACCTTTAGCAGAACCCATACCTGCAAATAACGCTGCTATAGCAGCTCCTGATATTGCCAAAAATTGACCATTTCCTAACGCGTTTAAAAATTCCATATTTACATCTCCTTTTTATTAATGCTTGTATATTTTGTTTTATACTTAAACGGAACAAAAGGAACTCCTCCGCCTTCATAAAACTTATTGAAAAATTCTACATACTGTAACCTACTTGTATGAACATATGCACCTAGTGCATTTATAAGAAGGTTTATTGTGTGTCCTACAACACCAATTACAACTGCAAATATTGGACCAGCTATAGCCCCTAAAAGATTGATAACCTGCCCTATAACTCCTGTTGTTAGACAAAGAGCCATAATTCTTGTATAAGATAATATATCAGCAAAATAACTTGTTATACCATAAAGACTTGAAAATCCTTTAAAAAGCTTAACAGGAACACCTTTAAAGCTTCTTCCTTGAGTAAGGATAAGACCTATAGCACCTATAATTGCTAAATATTTTCCTACTTCAGAAAATACGCCAATATCTCCTGCAACAAAAGGTATTATAAGTAGACATACCCCTGTTATACATAAATACCAAAACCCTATATCAAAAATTGCATCTATTACCTTTCCATCTCTTATTAATGTATATGCTTTAATTCCCAAACCTACATATATATGGATAATACCGAACAGTAATGACATCCCCATAAGTACCATAACATCCTCTAAAGGATTAATTAAAGCTTTTATAGGAACTAAATCCCCCAAAATACCCCCGAATATAAGACCCCATATAGTAGTTGAAACTCCACAAATACCAATAAGTTTAATTAAATTTCCTTCACCCTTTTTCATTTTTGATTTGTATACAATAAATCCACAAGCTAGGGCAATTATTATCCCATATGCAGCATCACTTAGCATCATTCCAAAGAATACAACATAGAAAAAAGTCATAATTGTATTTGGGTCAATATCTTTTGTGCTTGGACAACTGTACATGTTTGTTACACTTTCAAAAGGTGTTACAAGTTTATTGTTTTCAAGTAGAATCGGGAAACCTTCTTCTTTGTTTCCTTCCTCTGTTTGAACACAACAATCAAACTTTTCTGTGATTTCACTAATTAGGTCGCTTGCACTTTTACTTGGTAACCAACCATTAAGACAGAATGTTGTTTTTGTTTTTACAAGTCTCTCTATAATCTTTTTCTGGTCTCTTTCTATAGTGTAAAAGTCATATAGATTTTCAAGCATGTGTATATTATTTCCATGATTTTTGATTTCTTCTGTCTTATTTTTAGAAACGTTTTCCTGTCTAATTATCATTTCATTGTATTTCTTGATAGCTTGTGATGGTGTCCCTTCCTCACTTGGTAATGTAACTATTGCAAAATTAAATTCTTTAAGAACTTCTGTAGCATTATCAAAAGTTTCTTTTAAAGTAATTAAATAAACATAGTTCATTAACTTGTCAGAATCAATAATTCCAAGAACACTTTCTGGCACTTCATCCTCTAGTCTAACTCTTAAAGCATCAATATTTGCATTTGTGGGTATAGTTCCTAGAATAGTTTTTGTATACTTAGTTTCCATCTTTTCAAAAGGAACATCAAAGTTTACCCATGGCTCTAACATACTTTTATTATTATTTAATAAATTTATGTTACTCCTTATTGTACCTATCTCTTTATTTAGATTATTTAACTCCAAAACTTCAGCATAAATTTCATCTTCTTTTTCACTGTCAATTTTGTTAAATTCTCTTTTTGGTGCAAACATAGCTTTCTTTTGTTTCACTAGTGAAGAAACAATGTCAATCGCTTGATTCACATGTGCCATCTTCTGTTCTAGCATTATAACCTCTGACTCCTCACCATCTTTTGTAAGATGATTTTTTAACTCATCCATTTCAGTAAGAAAGGCACTATCATCAATCTGAACAAATCCACGGTTCATAAGTAGCTTTAAAATTTGGCTTTTTTGAGCTTCTAAGCCAACAATAGATATCTTGTTCATATTAACTATTGCCATATTATCTCACTACCTTTCCAATAACCGCTTCGATTGCCTTACTTCGTCTTTCTGTCGCAGTTTTTTCAATTTTCAGACATTCACTTTTAGCATCTGCCAAGATTTTATCAACCTCTGCTTTACTGTCGGTGACTGCCTTCTCAACAAGAGTTTCTTCCATAAGCTTTGCTTGCTTTTTTACATCAGTCAAGATGCTTTCACATTCGTTTACAGCATCAGCTCTGATAGACTCTGCATCAGTAACAGCTTTTACTTTAATACTGTCTGCTGTCTGCTCTGCCTCAACAATGCTTTTTATTATTTCAAAAGCCATCCAAATCACCTCTCTTACCTTTTTACTATGTATATAACTAATTAGAGTTTTTTATTCTAATTAGATTACTACCTCATTGTTAAAGTATAAACAGCATTTTTATATAATAATTAATTTTTTTCAACATTTATTTTTTAATAAAACATATTTTAGAGTAGTACTTGCTTAGACTTACATTCTTTTTTGACTTACTTTTAGACTATGACATGAGTATGATTTTTAAATATCATTATTTTCAATAATTATAATTTAAAGCAATATGGTTTGTCAATAGCGTTATTTTGTTTTGAAATTAACGGTTTATCGACATTTTCAATTTTTATTTCAATTTTTTTTTACATATAATTTTATTTATTCCATATAAATTATTTTTATCTTTTTTTTCAACACATAGAATGATAAAACTTATTGTTTTTTTTGAATTTTTAGAAATATCTTATATTTTTTCATCTAACTTTTATAAATCATCAGCTCATATCGATTTTTGTCAGCTTATTTTAGTTTAATTTTTTCTAAATTTATTAGATATAAGTTAATCCTTTTTTAAGATTGATAAAATTTACACTTATTTTTAAATACTTTAGTCCCTCAATCATTATCTTAACTTTAAATAAGTAATACCACTAATTAGTTTATATATTATATATTCGCCAACATGATGAAAAAATCCTCGAACCAATCACTCCAATCTTCAATAGGATATGCAGCTCCTCCATTTACGCTTTTTAAAAGATTGGATGTATATTCTTCTCCTATAGAAAAAAGTTCACCTATCGTTATATCATATCCTCTAGATGTAACTACTTTACAAAATGAATCCATAACATCACGTTGTTTTCTTGTTTCCATAATCTCTTTCTTAAACTCTGAATCGTTCTTTGCTTCATCTAAAATTTTAATTAATTTTTCATTCATTATATACATTCCTTTCTATATAAAAAAGAAGCCATCTAAAAAAACTAAGATGACTTCACTTAATCGTTATAAACAATATTTTTACTAGTATAAAATAATTGGTGTACCTGGTTCTATATTTTCATATATTTTCTTTGCCTTAGAAAAAGGTGTGTTTACACATCCATGTGAACCTGAAGATCTATATATACCTCCACCAAAAGAACCTCTCCAAGTAGCATCATGAATTCCTATATTTCCATTAAATGGAAGCCAATAACTTACAGGTGAACTATAGCCTTGACCAGTTAAAGAAACATTTCTAGCTTTATAGTTAAGAGGATATATCCCTGATGGGGTAGCAAATCCTCTACCTAAATCGCCTGTTACAACATCTGTTGATACAAGCATTTCTCCATTCTTAAAGAACCACATGTGTTGGTCAGAAAGACTAATCTCAACATATGTATTACCAATATCATCTTTATTACGAGATACAGCTTTTTGTATGTAGATAGGTTCTCTTGTAACATTTTTTCCAGCTTTTACAACATCAACTAAAGCTTCTGCTTCTTTCTTTTTATCTATCAGCCATCCATAAATTCCACCTGAAATAGTAATCTCTTTGCCAGTTGCAGTTTTAAATGGTCTTGAATCTCCAAAAGTACTATATTTTTTGCTTAATCCTCTTGTATACTCTACCATCACATCATTATCGAAAGTTATGTCATAATTTTTTTCTGAGTCTACCTTTAACCACTTATTAATCTCAGAGCCATCTAAAGTTTCCTTACGGTCACTAAAATCATATGTAACAACTACACTGACATATTTATCTAATGTCTTAATAGCCTCTTTTAACTTTTCTGAATCCTTTGTATTGTTTGGAACTTCATATAATTTACTCTCCTCTAAAGAAACAGAAGTAACACCAGAATTAATTGATTTTTTTACTAATTTATAAAAATCATCTTTTTTTACTTTGTTTCCAAGTACTTCTGGTACTATAACATAAGCATTTTTACTGCTATCATACTTAGGGTATGCACTTTTAGGCTCTACAACATTTTTACTATCAAAACAAGATAAAGCATTAAACCCTTTTTCTAGTAAATCTTTATCATATGAAAGAGTTACCATATTATTATACTCTTTAGATTTAAATATTCCACCAATCCATCCAAACGCACTTTGGCTATCTTTTATTTTTTGAACCTTATCATCTGGTGTAAACTTTAAATCTATATCTTTTGCTTTTATTTGTTCTTTTTTATTGTTTCTTTCCTCTAGACTTAAAGTATAAGAATTAGTACTTGATGTTAATAAATCATTTACTTGTTCAACTGTCTTTCCTGAAGCTTTCACACCATTAATAGTTGTACCAAAGTAAAAATGATTTCTAAAAAAGATTGCCATCCCTATATAAGCTACAATCAAAACACCTACTACTATAGCTATCTTAACTTTTAGATTTTTTTGCCCACTTTCTTGTTTTGCCTCTTTTCCTTCAATCATAACTAAATCCTTTCTTCATTATAATTACCTATGTACTTTACTAGTTTTAAAAAACCTTATTTCTTCTATATACCCAAACTATTATATTATTAATTTATATTTTTGAAGATAGAGTTATTTACATGATATCAATTTATATTTCAGATAAAATGATTATTGTCAATTCCCCCTTTCAAAATCCCTTAAATATAACCTCTGCTATAATAATATATTACCATACTTTTAAGCATCAGTGTGGCTATCTGTCTATTTTTGTTACATTAAACTACTATTTCCAAAAAAAGAAACTAATATCTTGTTAGTTTCCTTTTTTGATTCATTCTTATATATTAGTCTCCAACTTAACATAACGTTGTTATATACATTTTATATAATTATTATTTAATTATTTTAGTTTCTATATCCTTTCCATCTGCATACTCTTTAAGTAAATCCTTAGCGTATCCAAAGTACTCTTCAATATCTGATTCCGAACTAAATGAAAATATACAAATTAGTATTTCAATTGCATCTGTTGTTATCATAGCTCTCTCGGAATCACTAGTTGGGCTTCCAAATTTACCTAATGAATCAGATAATATAGGTAGATTTTCTATATTTATCAACTCTTTTCCAATACCTTTATACTGCTCGCCTTCATCACCTACAGTAAAACATATTGGTGGATGTAGTTTACTTACATTATATGTACCAACTGGATATAATGATTTTATAGATATTAGATTATTTATTTCAACTATATTATTTATTGTATATAGACCCTTACCTTGAACAATTCTTCTAACTAATGCTTCTGAAGACGTTCTATATCTACTTGGATTTTTACCAAGTTCTTTATATGCATCTCTTGCATCTTTAATCTTATCCAATTTCGTAATATCTTCAATTTCTAGCTTTTGATTCAAAATATCACAAAACTCATTTATCCCATTTATTAACTTTTCTGAGCTTTTATTTACTACTACTTTTGCTTGGATACATCCTAATTTTGCATCAGGCCATTTGTCCTTAAGTTTTTTATCAATGCTTATATCTATCATACTCAAACAACTCCTATCATTAAATTTTTATTTAAGTTTTTTATCATCTATACATTATAGTACTATTCTTTTGTTAATAACATATTTATATCCAAAATAATTTATTTTTAACAGATTTTTATAAAAGATAATTACTTTCCTCATATCTGAATCTTACAAAATAAAAACACTAATTATCTAGCAAGCATTTATTAAATCCAAGCATATATAATAGTGTTTTATATGAAAAAATAAATTTTATTTTTAAAGTAATTTCATAAAATTTTGAACTGGCATTGGTCTTGCAAAATAAAACCCCTGAACTAAATCACATCCAAATTGCTTCATTAACTCAGCCTGTTTCTTACTCTCAACGCCTTCTATAATTACAATTAAATCTAATGATTTTGCTAGAGATACTATAGACTTTGCTATATTACGACTTTTCTCATCATTTTCAATACCATTAAGAAAAGACTTATCTAATTTTAATACATCAATTGGCATGTCCCTTAGACAACTAATAGAAGAATAACCTGTTCCAAAATCATCCATAGAAATTGAAAATCCATGCTTCCTTAATTCATTTAAAACACTTTTTAGTATATTTAATTCATTAATAACTACAGTTTCTGTTATCTCTAATTCAATTAAATTTGAATGTATGTTATATGTTTGGATAGTACTATTGATAAATTTTACAATATCTGGTTGATATAACTCAACTCTAGATAGGTTTACTGAAACTGGTACTAATTTTTTCCCTTGTTTTTCCCATTTAGATAAATCGCTACAAACTCTTTCAAATACAAATCTACCTATTTTTAAAATCAATTGACTTTTTTCTGCTATTGGAATAAATATAGCTGGACTTATAAACCCATGTTCAGGATGATTCCATCTTATCAGTGCTTCACTTCCTATCATCTCACCATTTACAAGTGAAAACTTAGGTTGATAATAAACTTCAAATTGATTCTTTACTAATGCTGTCTTTATATCATCTAAAATTATAGATTCCTCACTAAGCTTATTTCTAACATCTTCATTATAAATAACATAGTTTATATTTTTACCTTTGGCAACAGACCTTGCCATATTAGCTTTATTTACAGCCTTTTGAGCATCTACTTCTCCTTCTTCTACGAAGTAAATACCCACACAAAGAGAAATTTCAAATACTGTATTTAGATTATTTTCAATATTACTTCGTATACTATCAATTTTTTTTATAATTTTATTTCTTCCATTTTTATATTCACAAAAAATAGCAAAATAGTCACTTGAAAGCCGTGCATATATTTCACCTTCTGTTAGTTCCTCTTTTAAAGCACTTGCTATAGTAATTAATAGATTATCACCAAATTCATATCCAAAAGTATCATTAATCATTTTAAAATTATCAATATCAAAATATACTATAATATAATTTAAAGATGGTTTATTTAAAAGATACTTACTACATTCTCTATAAAATTTATTTTGATTTCCTATATGTGTAACTCTATCTTCATATGCTAAACTTAATATTTCTTTTTCATTAGATTTTTTTATGTACATTATATAGAAAATAATTGCAATAAACACAAATATAATCAATAATACTGCATATACAGCTCTCTTAATAATTTGCTCAGAATTACGGAATATAACATTTTCTGGAATTGAAAAAATCAAGTTCCAATCCTTTATATAATTATCTTTTTTCTTTCCATTATCCATAGTAGCATATCCTAGGTATCGTCTTTCTCCTGACATATTTAAGATTGCAGCACCTGTTTTATTTTCTTCTAATTGTTTTTTTAATTGATTTACATCTTTAATATCATTATCCTGCTTTAACAATTCATAAATATTTCTTGATAATCTATCTTGTTGAGGATGAAGTATAACTGTCCCATTATTTTTTACAACATAAGATATACTATTATTTTCATAAAAAGATACATTTATAAGTTTCATTAGAGTATTGACATCATAAGTACAATACAAAACTCCAACTACTTTATCATTATTTAATATTGGTACTGAGATAGTAATCTTTTTTACAGACTTATTTACTTCATCAATATATGGGCTTGAAACATACTTTTTACCATTAATTGAATTTTTGAAGAATTCTCTATCCTTAACAGAAAACTTATTACCCTTAGTATTTTCTGCATTCCCATTTATATCAACAATTGCCATAGTATAAAATTTTTGGTTTTCCATTTCATCTAAAAGCTTTTTTATTTTTTCTTCATTAGACATGTTAGGATTTGAAGTATAATAACTTGAAAAAATATTTAAAATATCTAAATCTTTTTCAATTTGTCTTTGTGCTAACTGAGAACCTTGTATCGCAACTTCTTTTATATGTACTTCTGCCTCTGATATAAGAAGTTTTCTTGTATCTTCTATATATAGATATCCTAATATCAGAAATAATGATGCCATTAAAAGAATTATAATTAATGTAACACTTTTATTTCTTTTAGTCATCTTACCCCTCCCTTAATTAGTCAACACTTTATATCCCTATTTATATCTTTATTAATACAAATTTATTACTTATCTTACATACAAATATACCCAAATATTACATATAGATTCATTCTAATTATTATAATAACATTATTTAATTGAATTTTGAATTAAAGTTTCAAAACTATTTATGTTTTTTTAAATGAAAAATCCCATATACAATGATATTATATATCTAATGTATACAGGATTTTAGTTTATTTATTTTATAGTAAGTTTTATAGTAAATTTATTTTCCATAATATGAATTTAAATACATTTCTTTTATTTCATTCATAAGAGGATATCTTGGATTCGCACCTGTACATTGGTCATCAAAGGCTTGAATCACCATTTCATCTAGTGAATCTATAAATTTAGATTCCTCAACACCAAATTCTTTTATAGTTTTAGGAATACCAACTTTACTCTTTAAATCTTCAATAGCTATCAATAAACTTTGGAATTTTTCTTCATCAGAATTTCCTTTTAATCCCAAGAATGAAGCTATTTCAGCGTATCTCTTTAATGCCTCTGGATACTTATATTGAGAGAAAGCTCCCATTTTCTTTGGTGCATTAGAAGAATTAAATTTCATAACATCTGTTATTAAAAGAGCATTTGCAACACCATGTGGTACATGATGGAAAGCACCTAACTTGTGAGCCATAGAGTGACAAACACCTAAAAATGCATTTGCAAAAGCCATTCCTGCCATTGTAGAAGCATTTGCCATTTTTTCTCTTGCTTCTGAGTCTTTTGCTCCATTATCGTATGCACGTGGAAGATATTCAAATATGCTCTTAATAGCTTGTAAAGCTAGACCATTTGTATAGTCAGTTGCAAGCATAGATACATATGCTTCTAATGCATGAGTCAAAGCATCAATACCAGAAGCAGAAGTTAATCCTTTTGGCATATTCATCATCATATCCGCATCAACTATAGCCATATTTGGCATCAACTCATAATCAGCTAATGGATATTTAACACCTGTATCTTGGTCAGTTATAACTGCAAATGGAGTTACTTCTGAACCAGTACCTGCTGATGTTGGTATAGCTACAAAACTAGCTTTTTCACCCATTTTAGGGAACGTATACACTCTTTTTCTTATATCCATAAATCTCATTGCTAGGTCTTGGAAATCTACTTCTGGATGCTCATATAATGTCCACATTATCTTACCTGCATCCATTGCACTTCCTCCACCTATAGATATTATTACATCTGGATTAAACTCTCTCATAGCTTTAGCACCTATCTTAGCACATTCTAAAGTTGGGTCTGGTTCAACTTCAAAGAAAGTAGTGTGCTTGATGTTCATTTCATCTAATAGGTCAGTAACTGTCTTAGTATATCCATTATTGTAAAGGAATGTATCTGTTACAATAAAAGCTCTCTTTTTATTCATTACATCTTTAAGTTCTTTTAACGCCACTCCTAAACAACCTTTTTTAAAATAAACTTTTTCTGGTGCTCTAAACCAAAGCATATTTTCTCTCCTCTCAGCTACTGTCTTAATATTAAGTAAGTGCTTAACTCCTACATTTTCAGATACTGAATTTCCTCCCCAAGAACCACATCCTAAAGTAAGAGAAGGAGCTAGTTTAAAATTATATAAATCACCTATACCACCTTGAGAAGAAGGAGTATTAATTAAAATTCTACAAGTTTTCATAGCTTTAGTAAATTTATCAAGCTTTTCTCTCTGATTTACATCATCAATATATAATGAAGATGTATGACCAAACCCTCCATCTTCTACCAATTTTTCTGCTTTACTAACTGCATTATCAAAGTTGTTTGCTTTATACATTGCAAGTACTGGTGAAAGTTTTTCATGAGCAAAAGCTTCTTCTATTTCAACTGAATCAACCTCACCTATTAAAACTTTAGCATCAACTGGAACTTCAAAACCTGCTAATGTTGCTATTGTGCAAGCTGTTTGACCAACGATTTTAGAGTTTAATCCCCCATTTACTAAAATTACATTTCTTAATTTTTCTGTTTCTTCTTTATTTAATAAGTAAGCACCACGATCTTTAAATTCTTTTTTAACTTCATTATATATATTTTCCAATACTATAACTGATTGTTCAGAAGCACATATCATACCATTATCGAATGTCTTAGATACAAGAATTGAATTTACAGCAGTTTTTATATCTGCGCTATCATCAATTATTGCTGGTGTATTACCTGCACCGACTCCTATAGCTGGTTTTCCAGATGAATATGCCGATTTAACCATTCCAGGGCCTCCTGTAGCAAGAGTTAAGTCAACTTCCTTCATAACAGTCGTAGTTAATTCCAAAGATGGCTCATCAATCCATCCGATTATACCTTCAGGAGCTCCAGCCAGAACAGCAGCTTCAAGAACTACCTTTGCTGCCTCTATAGTAGAATTTTTTGCTCTTGGATGTGGAGAAAATATTATTCCATTTCTAGTTTTTAGAGCTAAAAGTGATTTAAATATAGCAGTAGAAGTTGGATTAGTTGTAGGTATAACTGCTGCAACAACTCCTATTGGCTCAGCTATTTTAGTCATACCAAAGGCTTCATCTCTCTCTATAACACCACAAGTTTTAGTTTCTTTATATGCATTGTATATATATTCTGATGCATAGTGATTCTTTATAACTTTATCCTCAGCAATTCCCATACCAGTTTCTTTTTGTGCCATTATAGCTAGAGGAACTCTTTGCTTATTAGCTGCTAAAGATGCTGCTAAAAAAATCTTATCTACTTGCTCTTGAGTGTATGTAGCAAAGATTCTTTGAGCTTCTCTAATTTTTGCTAATTTTTTAACTAAATTTTCAACATTATTTACAACGCATGCATTATCTGCCATAACTTCTTCTCCCCTTTTATTTTCTATTATAGTCTGTTCTTTATTAGCCATTTCAATGCCCTCCTAGAATAGTATAATCTTCTTTTTCTGTTAATTTATTAACAGTATAGCATGTTATCTTTGCATTTTCAAGTTATTTTTTTAACATTTTATTTTTTGTTTAGTATTATATTATTTATATTAATAATAATATGCTTTACAAATATATAGATTAACTATATATTACTTTATTTTTTATATAAATTGTGAATAAATTCATCTCAATACTTAAGGATAACGTTATTATTTTAACACTTGTATTTTCATTTTTTAATGAAAAAATTAAAAGATTTTTTTCAAGTATAGTATTGTATAAAAGTTATAAAGAAAAAAATACATTAAGAAGAAAATAAAGACTTAAAGAGTAAATTAAATACTCTGAGATATGCAAACAGTTATAATATGTATTATAATTAGAGATATACACACTGATAATTTTTATATACTGTGAAATAAAATATACTTAATATATTACAAGTTAAAGTCCAGCAAATAAGATTGCTGGACTTTGTTAATATTACTAAATATACATGTATATCAGATTACATCATTAATCTATTGATGTGGACTTTTTATAACAGGTTGTAACTGTTTATTATCAAGAGCAAGCTCTATTGTTGGAATTATTAACTCTGTATGTGCAATCATAGAATTAGGCTTTGCATTACAATTATCTTGACCAAAAGGTACAAAATATATGTTTTTAGAGTTAAGAAGAGTTCCAATGTTTTTGAAATTAAAACTTAGAGCATCATTAGTTGATATTGATACTACAAGTGGTTTATCATTGCGAAGATGACCTTTTGCTGCCATCAATACTGGAGAGTCTGTAATGCCATTTGCTAGCTTAGCAGCAGTATTTCCAGTACAAGGGGCTATTATTATAATATCAGCAATTCCTTTAGGTCCAAATGGTTCTGCTTCTTCAATTGTAACAATAGGTTTATTTCCTGTCAGTTCATATGCTTTTTTCATAAATTCCTCAGAATTTCCAAATCTACAATCTATATTTTGTGATACATCTGAAAATATAGTGTGTACATTTGCTCCTGCTTTTACCAAATTCTCTAACTCTATAAATATTTTATCATAAGTACAAAACGAACCAGTAAATCCTACTCCAATTGTAAGTCCTTCAAGTCTCATCTCTAATCCCTTCTTTCATTTATAATATTTTCTATAGCGTTAACAAGAATTTCACCAGATGTCTTTGGTGAGTATTTACCAGGAAGCCCAAGACAAAGATTTGCATTAATACCTAAATTTTGTGTAACAGAATAATCTAATCCACCAGGAGAAGAAGCTATATCTATAATAGTTACTTCTCTTGATACTTTTTCTAATTTTTCTTTTGTTAAAATACATTCTGGTATGGTATTAAAAATATAATCAAACTTTAAAAGATTTTCATCAAGTTGATTTAAAGAAATACTAGAATACCCAAATGCATTAGCCGTACTCCTTGCATCATTATTTCTTGCTCCAACACATACATTTGCATCTAAAGCATATAATTTTTTAGCAAGTATTTGTGCACACCTTCCAAAGCCTAGTACTAGACAGTTACTTTGGTGCATATTGATTAGACTTCTTTTAATCGCTTCTGCTATAGCTCCTTCAGCTGTAGCAACTGCATTTAAAATAGCAACATCATTCATCTTCATAAAATCATAAACCTGAATAGAGTGTTGCTCACAAAATTTGTAAACTTTAGTTGGTATGTTTCCTCCAAATAGTATTTGATTAGGAGATAAGTTAATTAACAAGTTATCAATAGTAGCATCGAGACAACCATCAGTATTTTCAATACTAAATTGATTTTTTGTAAATGGAATTGGACATAAAATAATGGAACTTTTGGATAGTGCTTCAGCTAGTGAAGTTGCTTTTCCAGCGATTCCATTTATAATTTCATTTGCTATTCCATATATAACTACAGAATATCCTTTATTAATTAGTTTTTTTACCATGTACACTTGTCGCAGGTCTCCGCCTATAACAGTTATATCGTATTGATTTGACATATTGTAAGCCTCCTTTACTATATACAATATGTTTTTATCAATATATTGGTTCACTAAAATTATTAAATATTATACTTCTAACATTTCTAATAGTGCCAATCTATCTATCTTTTCAGAAGATGTATATGGTAATGAATCTAAAAAAATAATTTTTCTTGGAATTTCATTTCTAATTAAATAATTTCTAATCTTAATCAATAAATCCTTTTTTGTAATCTTACCTATGGTTGTTACAAATAATGCAATTTGACTTCCCCTTATAGTATCTAAATAAGGTAATGCAACTGCATCTTCAACTTGAGGAATTCTTTTTACTATATTTTCAAGTTTGATAGAACTGACTTTAAATCCACCAATGTTTACAACATCATCACTTCTTCCTTCAAATATCAAATATCCATCATCATCAAAATATCCAATGTCATTGACAGAATAAGGCTCTGATGCATTATATACTGCATATTTGGTATTTACAAAAATTATTCCATCCTTAATATATACATCTATTTTTGGAAATGGTTTACCTACACTTAGTGGTTTCTCAATCAATTCATCATAACACAAATATGTAATGTAGTTTAATTCACTTGCTCCATAATATAAAATGATTTCAGAATCTGGCATATATTTTTTTATTTTTATTGCTGTATCCTCAAACAACAATTGAGAACCTGTAAAAACACTTCTAACTTTAACTATTATCTCACTTAAATATTTAACCAGTAACTGAAGCTTTGTAGGTATAAGATATATATTAGTTATATTATATTGTTTTATTACATTTATCCATGTTTTACAATTTAAACCTGAATTTATTACAACACTACCACCTTCATATAGTGCTGACATTATAGAATTTAGATTTCCTGTAAAACTAAGTGTTCCATTGATAAATAAAATAGAGTCCTCAGAAATATGGAAAATTTCATTTTGTATAGGAAAAAATCCAGCCCAGCTTTCATATGTTCTATATAATACTTTTGGTACATTTGTAGAGCCTGAAGATAAAGCTCCCATACAAATCTCTTTATCTAAATAGTTTAAAATATTATTATATTGATATACATTTATACTATAATGTTCTGTAGAAGAATTAGCTACCTTTAATATTCTATTGCAACTACCATTAGATAAATAATTTATATCTATATTCTCATCTGATATAACAATTGAAATATTATTCTTTATTAAAATATCACTTAATACTATTTTAGAAAGATTATAATGACAAATGATAGGAACATTATTTGAATAGTTAACACCTAAAAAACTTACTAATTGGAACTTTATATTTTTAGAATAAATTAAAACAGGAATATTTTCACCTATAGAAATCTGTCTCCCAATCTCCTCACTATCTCTTAATATATTGTCATAAGTATACTTTTCTCCATCTATAATCAAAAAATCTTTATCTTTATAGTTGTTTCTTTTTACTTTTAAAAGTTCATAGTAATTCATAATCTACACCCTTTCAATCAATAAAGCAGAACCCAATCCTCCAGCAGCTGCTATAGAGCAAATTCCATACTTCCCATTAGTCTTTTCAAGTGCTTTTAAAAGATGTAACGCAATAATTGCACCAGAAGCACCATATGGATGACCATATGCTAAAGCCCCTCCAAATATATTATATCTATCAATTAATTCTGGATATTTTCTTTGAAATAAAACATCTATAACTGCAAATGCTTCATTAAATTCAATAGCAGATATGTCCATATAGTTAAGCTTTTCTATATCCAAAAGCCTCTCCATAGCTTTTATAGCAGATGTTGGACTTAATTGTGGCTCTGTTCCTATTGTACAAGAATTGATAACTTTAGCCTTTGGATTCTTTTTTGTATTCTCTAAATATTTTTTAGAACACAGAATAAGAAATGAAGCCCCATCATTAATAAGACATGCATTTGCTGCATTTGTAATACTTCCCTTTCCTAAAATTGAAGGTATCCTATCTAATAATCTTTGGCTCATTTTATCACGTATACCTTCATCATATGTATTGCTATCTATAGGAAATATAATATCTTCAAGAAATTTTTCTTCTCTTGTGTTTTTTGCTCTTCTATGACTTTCTTTCACCCAATAATCTAATTCTGCTTTCTCAATTTTATATAACTTTGCCACTCTTTCTGCACCTTCAAGCATACTATTCTCACTATTATTATCTGGAGAAAATTGAGCAACTGCATAGCTTGGATTATTAATATTATATCTCCTATCGTTTTTATGATATGTACGCATTGGTTGTAGAGAACTACTCTCAAAACCTCCTGCAATAATTAAATCGCATTGCCCAGATTTAATCTTTGAAAATGCTATATCTAAGCTCATCATAGCAGAAGCACATTGCATATCTACAGTAAAAGCAGGAACTTCACTTTCTATTCCCGCTGTTAAAGTCATTAATCTTGTGATATTTCCTCCTGTACCAACTGCATTTCCACATATAATCTCATCAATCTTATCAATCTCATACTTTTCAATTAGGTGTTTTAAAACCTTTGCTCCTAGTAATTCTGGTTGAACACATTGAAAAATTCCATTTTTTAGACCAATATGACTTCTTAATCCTCCTAGTATAAAAACATCTTCCATACATTATATCCTCTCTTCATCATAGATTTCTTTTTAGTACGTTATTTAATTTAACACCTAAAAAAGATGCAATAATTGCTTTTATTGTATCTCCAATTAAAAATGGTACAACAGCTGCAAAAAGTGCTGCTTCTACCGTCATTTGATTAAAGTAACACATAAATACTGTTCCCATAAAATATATAATAGGCATACCAACAAAAATTGTTATTGGTATATATCTCTTAATATCATTATTTTTACCTTTTAATAAGCTAATAATTAGTGCTGCAAATAAAAATCCAAAATAAAAACCACCTGTTGGACTTAGTAATTTACCAATTCCAGATGCTCCTCCTCCAAATACAGGTATTCCAATTAAACCTATCATTATGTATACACCAACTGTACTAAATGCTTGTCTTGGTGTTAATATTAAAGCTATTAGATTTATCATTATTGTTTGTGCTGTTACTCCTGCTGGTGTAAATGGTAATGGTATATATATGTATGATGATATACATAATAATGCTACACATATTGACATTTTAGTTAAATCTTGAATATTTACTCTATTATTTTTCATTTTCATAATTCCCTTCATATGTCTTATTCAATTTAGTTTATATGTACATATACAAATCTTCTATTAAAGCTTTGTTTTAGTATAAAAGAAAGCTGTTTTTTTGTCAACCTAAAATATTGTATAGGTTTACATTCAACTTATAAGTAAACTTGCTTCTAATCCTTTATGTTTTAATGGTTATTTATAAAATTTTACTTATAAACAAATCTATTTGCCCTATACTTGTAAATTATAATATGATATATTTTATATGAGATTTTATTTCATATAATAAATTAACAAGGAAGTGACAATATGAAAACTAATGAAAATCAATTAAACAACATAGATAAAGAACTAGATGAACTTAGTAAAAAAGTTTATCTAGAATCCCCAGATTTTTGGATAAGTATTTCTGATAAGATAGTAGATAAAGTTTTTGATGAAATGTTATTATTTTTTGCAGTAAAATATGATTATTACAATATACTATCTTTTGCAATTGAAAACAATTATATAGATTTAAATATGCCATCAAAAAATAAAGACTATCCAGATATAATGAGTCATTTTTTATACACAGCAAAACAAAAGAAAGATAAAAAGATTTACAATTACCTTTTAAACTTAAATAAAAAATATACCATAGGTGAAAACTCCTCTTTAGATGATTCAAATCGCAATACTGAAAAGGACACTTTTGAAAAAAAAGATGTATATATTCCAAAATATATGTGTCCAAATTGTAATACAAATATTTTTGATACAGGCTATAGAGTGTCAAATGATATAACATATAAATTTTCTTTTCAAGATGCTGAACCGATTGAAGTATCTAATGAGATTTCTTCTATTAAATGTTGTAATTGTGATAAATTAATAGAGAATGTAACTACTGACAAATTGTATAGTATTTGTAAAATTCAAAACTGTGATAATTGTGGCTCTAGCTTAACTAAAGTAGGAATTATTGCAAAGAAAAAAATGGAGTTTAATGAGAATACTGAAGAATTTGGGTATGTTTCAACGTCTTATTGTTGTAGCAATTGTGGTTCTGAAATAGATTCTTCTCAACGAGAATATTTTAAGCTTTAATATTTTATATTTTAAAAATAATTTCAAATAAGAATACTATGTTATTAAATATTATTATAGAAATTTTTGTGGACATATTTGGAGATATAATTTAAATGCTTTTTGCACAGACACTTTAATAGTAATTAAAATTGCTATGAAATTAGATATTATTAAACTAATTTCATAGCAATTTTTAGTAATATAATTTTTATTAATTTTGGACAAATTTTATTTTCTATCTCTTTAATGTACCGACCATAACTCTTAAATCAATTGTTATATTAGATATCCCTGACTCTATCAACCTTAAAATCTCTTCTTCATCTGATGTTGATGTTAAAGGAGTCATTTTAACTAAGTTCATTAAATTTAATATATTGATATCAGTTTTATAATTGATTCTATTTTCATAAATTACATCAAGGTGTTTTTTAAATCCAGCTACAATGTTTTTATTATTATAATCATTATTCTTTATATTTGCCTGTATACTTTTCCTTATTTCTTTTAAATAATTTGATTATTGGACAATCTTTACTATTATTCCATCATCATTTAAAGCCCTTGTAAATTCCTTATAATTTGCAGGAGAAATTATATTTAATATTTTTATCTTCATATAATTTATTTAAGAAATATCCTTCTCCACATCCAGCATCTAAAATGTGGTTATGCATTACATACTTTGTTTCTTCTATTAAATTATCATATACTTTAGAATTATATATTTCATGTCTTGATTCAAATAATTCTTTATCATAAATAGTTTTAGTATTACTATTCAATTTAAACAGCACGAAATTATGGCTACTTATATAAGGTATATTTTTCTATCTTATATAAAATTATGTTATAGGTTTTTGTAAAATAGCCACAATTTGTGCACTATCCTCTTATTCTAAAATAATACATAAATGCTCTTTTATTCATTATTTTATCCTCCCATAGTTATATATTTTGTAATATTGATTAAATTACAAGCATATATAATTCATGATTTTAAAGTTTACTATTATAAAAATACATCTATTCGAGTAATAAATTCTTTTATTACTATTCTAATGTGAATATACTAAAGTTGTTTACTATATTCCATTATATATTCTTTAAATCCTGAATCTTCATTTATTTGTTCTTTTACTATATTAAAACCTTTTTTGCTATAAAATACAACTGCCTTTTTATTATCTTTATATACTGCTAAACTTAGATTTTTATATTCTTTAAGTGCATAGTCTAAAAGTTTACTTCCTATTCCTAAGTTTTGATAATTTGTACTTATAAACAATGCTCCTATAAATTCATTGTCTATAATACTTATAAATCCTTTTATTTCTTCTTCGTCATCATATACAAAAGTTTCAGATATAGGCATATATTCGTTTTTGACAGTATTGTAGTTATTTTTCCAATAATCTTTATTTATAAAATCATGTGCTTTGATTGTACTTTCTTCCCATATTTCCATTATTTTTTCTATATCTTTGTTATTTGATTTTCTTATCATAAATTTTATTTCACCTCATTTTTTTATTGCTTTCTTATTATTATTTATAGAATATGTATGTTTTATTTAGATATTATTTAGTTAATATAAAACCTAATAGCTTTGAAACTTCTTCTACTTTCCAATCCACTTTACATACCACTTAGTTAATATAAAACCTGGAACTAAAGGAGATAAAGGCGACCCTGGAGAACCTCTTTACATACCACTTAGTTAATATAAAACTTTAGAATAAGATTCAGAAAGTTTAACTTCAAAAATCTTTACATACCACTTAGTTAATATAAAACATACCGCAGGTGTGGAAAAAGGTCTCGGGGGACTTAACTTTATATACCACTTAGTTAATATAAAACTTAATAACACAGGAACAAATTATAAGATAATTTCACCTTTACATACCACTTAGTTAATATAAAACTCATCTAAAAAAACTATATAATTAAAATAATCCTTCTTTACATACCACTTAGTTAATATAAAACTTAGAGGATTTAAACTTTTATGAAAAACAAGTAATTCTTTACATACCACTTAGTTAATATAAAACCTCCAAAACATTTGCTTGAATATCTACACTCTATACACTTTACATACCACTTAGTTAATATAAAACACAAGAAGAAAGTACACGTGCGTTGAGTGATATTAACTTTACATACCACTTAGTTAATATAAAACATACATAAATTATAAAAGATGAAGAGAAAAAAATCACTTTACATACCACTTAGTTAATATAAAACTATACATAAATTATAAAAGATGAAGAGAAAAAAATCACTTTACATACCACTTAGTTAATATAAAACTTTCTTGAATATGTTCTAATGCCTCTTCTACATCTATATCTTTACATACCACTTAGTTAATATAAAACTCCAATTCTTCCACATATATCATCCCCTTATAATCTCTTTACATACCACTTAGTTAATATAAAACTAAGTGATAAAGTAACTATCCTTAAAATTTACGTTTCTTTACATACCACTTAGTTAATATAAAACTCACAATTTTAACACTATTAAATCCTCTATTTTCTTCTTTACATACCACTTAGTTAATATAAAACCTTCCGTTATTAAACATCATATTTGCTATTTCTGACTTTACATACCACTTAGTTAATATAAAACTCTAGTCCTATAAGAATACATGTTATTTCTTTCTACCTTTACATACCACTTAGTTAATATAAAACCGTTGGTACAAATCACAAAGTAGTTCAAAAGTAGTTGCTTTACATACCACTTAGTTAATATAAAACTATAAATTCTTATTCTTTCATTAGGTGGGACAGGACTCTTTACATACCACTTAGTTAATATAAAACTAATTGATGTAGATAAATATATAAGTGAGAATTTGAACTTTACATACCACTTAGTTAATATAAAACCCCAAAATAGGTCTAATTGAGTACATTGAAAATACTATACTCAAGCAATTACAATTAAATAAAAATATCAAATTTTGCAGTGAGCGAACAGTAGTGCAATTGAGAATAATTATCACACACTCTCAATGCCTTATATTCCAACTGTTAAACCCTATTTTAGCATAAATTTCGCTCACTGCAAACCTATATAAACATTTCATCAGAATACTTATCAATACCATAACATTTCTTTTTAATTGAATTAGGATTTTTTATCTCATAAACATAAATAGAATCTTCACTATTATCAATAACCTTTTCTATTTCAGAAATACATTTATGTAACTTTCCATCAGTAATATCTCCTTCAAAAACAGAATTCTGTGTCCAAGTCAAATATTTTCTGAGTATTTTTCTAATCCTGTTTAGTGATTTAGGTTCAACAACATCATAAGTAACAATAACAAACATTCTCTACCACCATGCCTTTAAAACTTTATACTTTTCATCATTGATAAAATGTTTAATCAATTTATAATATTCTAACCTTATAAACATTCTATATGAAACTTTTCTATTAAGATTTCTATGTTTTATAGTTGTTTGCATCTTATTTTCAAATTCTTGTAAAAATTTCTTCTTTCCTTTTTCACTTAAATAACAAATTTTGTCCTGATATTCAAAATCACTCTTATTAATTCTTTTGTTATTAATCAAGCTAAAAATTATTGTATCAATTATAATAGGCTTGAAAATTTCTGCAATGTCTAAGCTTAAAGAAAATCTCTTTGTTGATGGTTCGTGTAAAAAGCTTATTGTAGGGTCAAGTTGTGTCTTATATATCTCACTTAAAACATTCGTATACATTATGCTATTTCCAAAAGACATAAGAGCATTTACTGGGTCTTTGGGAGGTCTTTTTTCTCTTTTATAAAACTCAAAATCATCTTTCAATATTTGATTAAATGATTTATAGTATGTTTTTCTTATTCTACCTTCTTTACCCATAAGTTCTGATATTTCTTTGACATCATTCAAACTATTTAGTTCATCTTTTATAGTATCAATTAAGCTTTCATCAACTTTGTAATACCTCATATTTCTTAAAATATGGTATGACGCACTTTCCACAAAGGATTTTGCTAAATATAGTCTTTCATTTTTATCTAAATAACAGGCTGATTGACATACTAAACTGAATCCTGATACATTTTTCTTCCTTGGGTAATATGTACCTGAATAATATCCATAGTAATTATAGAAATGAAGCATAACCCCATATTGACTTATATAATTTATCAGTTTTGTGTTTAAATCAACTTCGCCATATATATGAATATCATCAACTTGTTCTACTGGTAATATTTTTTTCTCACCTTCCAAATTATAATAGTAAATTGTATTTTCTTTTCTTTTTATATTACCATTACTTATAATATAATAATCTCTATACATTGTTACTCCTCCTTTACAAAACAAAATTCATAATAAGCACATTTTGTACAATAAGATTTCTTTTCAATTTTTGGAGGAGATAACTTCATATTTATTTCATTTATATTTATAAGTGTGTTTTCAATAATTCTTTCTTTTTCCTCTGTCAATATCAATTCTTCTTGCTTCTTTTCCTTAACGTAATTTATAGTTCCTTTTTTCTCTATACCCATACTATTCTTTAAATAGTATAAGTAATAGTATAACTGCATTTCATCTGCTTCTTTCATCTTTGAACTTATTTTCACTTCTTTTAGATACTCATCCTTTAATATATCTAGTTTTAAAATATCATCAATCAGCACTTCTTTATTTTTCATTCTTTTATATGAATCTTCATGTACTATCTTTCCAGATAATACCCTATTACTATTTTGTTCCATAGTTATTCCTTTAGAGAATAACCATAGTTTTCTTTTACATACATAATAATAATTTATCTTTACACCTTGAACTTTTAATACTTCTAAATCTATTGGCACAAACTCACCTTCTTTAGTAAATTTTAGCCACATTGTTAATATAAAAATCAAATAATTTGGTCTATTTCCTTATCTATAAGCACACCTTTACCAAATATCTGTTTTGTATGTTCATTTTCATGTATATCATATTTATATAAAAGTATCTTTAAATCTTCCAGACCTTTTACATCTATGTCCACTATATTTTGCTTAGCTTTATATTTTGGTATATTTACACTTTTTTTAACTATTTCTCTTCTAACTTTTTTTCTCTTAGATTTTATTTCATGTATTAATTGTCTGTCTTCATTACTATATGCCTCTGTAAGTTCTTGCCCCAAATCTTTATAATCTTTTATTAAAGTTTCTTCAATTTTATTATATATATCCTCTGGGATTACTGTATATGCTTCAATATTTCTAAGTATACTTTGTGCCTCATCAGACCCTAAGCTATAGGGTGTTATAGTATCTAATATATTTAAAGCACGATTAAATTTTTCTTGAAAATCAGTTTTTTCTAAACTTTCTTTAGAATATAGTTTATCAACCATTTCTACTTTATCATCTTCTGTTATCTTAAAAAACTCTTTGTTCTTTATAGAAGCTTTCAATAACTCAAGTCCTTTTTCTACAATATCCTTATCATAAATACTGCCTATTCCTGTAGCTTTTTCTGTATATATAAATATATTTGGGCTATTTTCTTTATACTCACGGCTTCTATAACATCTCCCAAATCGTTGAAATAGACTATCAAGTGTTGAATTCTCTGTATGAAGCTCATCAAAATCAATGTCAAGGGATGCTTCTACTAATTGTGTTGTAATCCAAATTCCTTTACTATTACTACTTGCAAATTCTTTTATATATTTTTCTAACTTTGCTCTATCTTCTTGTATATACATAGAATGTAGAAGATTCACATTAATATCTATTCCTTTTGACTTAACTATCTCTTCTATTGATTCATATTTTTCTACAGCGCTTTTAACCGTATTTACTATTACTAAAACTTTTTTATTCATTCCACTTTGTATTATTTTTTCTAAATTTTCATCTATTGAATTTTTTACAATAGCTATACAATGTCTTATTTTTTTTGTATTGTATGTTGATTTAGCTATATTACTATCCATTACACCTCTTTTTCTTAGTTCGTCTATATATATAGTTGGCATGGTAGCTGTCATTATCATAAATTTTCCACCTATCTTATGTATCATCTCTATACCTTTTACCAATACAGCTGCTATTTCTGGTGAATATGCTTGTATCTCATCTATTACTACTTTTGAATATGCTAATGTTGAGTATACTTTTTCATACCCTCTATATAAAAAAGGAAATTTAAATATTTGGTCTATTGTAGAAAATGTCAACTTGCAAGATAATAGCTTTGCTAAATCTACAATCTCATTTGAATCTTCCTGATTACTTTCTTCCAGATAATCTATTGCTGTTGAATGTAACAATCCTAAGAATGTATCATTTGACTTTTCTAATCCAGCTATATTTTTAGTCCTATCAAATAAAGCATTTATACTTACCCTTAGTGGTAGTGTAAAAAATGCCTTATCTTTATCTATCCAAATTAAAGCGGTTTCTGTTTTCCCTATACCTGTAGAGGCTATCAATATTATATTTTTATCTCTATTAGATTTAGTAAATGATTGAGCTTCTCTTAAACTACCAAATTCTTTCATTAAATAATTCTCTGTGTGTTCTCCTATATTTATAACACTATTGCATTCCACAACTTCATGAGCAGAAGCACTATGGTCTAGCCTGTGAAGAATACCTTTTAACATAATATATAAATGATAGTATTTGTGATTTTTATCTATTCTTTTTATTACACTCTGTAGATACGCTTTACTTAATTGTTCTGTTCTTATTGGATATCTAACTTTAAATTCATGTTGTAACTCATAAACTTTATTTATTAAATCTTCATCTAATATTTTTTGTATTAAATTTCTAAAATCTTTATCTATAAATGTATCTCTTTCATGATGATATACAATAACTTGATTTAATACTGCTCTCAATTCTCTATCTTTTGACCTGTCTATACAACTATAATCAATAAATGCAGGAGAAAGATAATTATGACCTATATTATTTTCTAAATGAGTTACTATTTTAGATTCATTTGTTTCAATATACATTCTACTTCTTATTAGTTTTTGAAATGGAGAAAATGCTTTTCCAATATCATGAAATTCTATAACAAAATCAAGTAATTGCCAAAACTTATCTTTCTTGAGAAAATTTATACTATTTATATTTGTTCCATAGTATTCTCTTAACATGTTCATTTGTTTTAAAAGCTCATCAGTGTGTTCTCTCAGCGTTTCCACTGGATTAGATTTAGCATATAACATACTCTTCCTCCCAATTTATATTATTAAAATATAACAAATCTCCTTCATTATCTAATAATATATCTCCAACTGATATAGGAATTCCATCATCAACATAATAACTATCTACCTTATTCCAAACTCTTTTTTTATCTTCCTTAGCATTATTATCATAGTAATTATTAAGCCTGTAACTTATGCCCTCTATATATTCATCTTGTAAACTTGACTTTGGTATATATATAGGCATTCTTATATTATATTTTGATAACCTATAATTTTCATAATCATCTAACTGTATGTCCTCATCTACTTCAAATTTATTAACTTCTACAAATCTAATATCATTAATTCTTACTAAATCCTCTTTTCTACCTAATGATAAATGCTCACCACAATTTAATAAACTATCATATAAATTTTTTAATAATTCAAAATCTCCACCTATATGAATTATCAAATTTACATTCAATAACATATGACTGTTCATTGGCATAGACGTAACACTATCCTTTTTATAAAAATATGTTGTCTGATAATTATTAAATATACTTTCATATGTTCCTTGTACACTTATATTAAATGGTATATACTCTGTAGCATTTAATATTTTGTGAATTAATCCATTTACTGTAGAATATGGTGGCAGTGGATAAGTCTCTGTAATCTTCATAGCAAATGGTTTTTTATAGCATGCAGTTTCTTGAAATAAATCTAATTTCAAAACCTTCATATTAATTCACCTCATAATAGTCCTTTACTTCTTTAACTAGTTGCCCAAAAAATTTATCTACACTTAAAAAATTATCTTCAAATAACTCTTTAAACTCTTCTTTATTTGTAAATGCTCCATCTACCATACCCACATAGGTAAACTCTTTTAGACCCTTTCCTAAAAAAGTACCTCGAACTACTTCTTCTATAGATTGCTTATTTACTTTAAATCCATTTTTATCTCCTTTTAATTTAATTCTACCTAAGAAAAATGGATTTGCTATTTCATATACTCCTCCTACTACAAATAGAGGAGATAAATTTTCTTGTCTACCTCTAATATTTCTATTCAATATTTTTATTATTTCTAAAAATTCTACTACTCTCTTACATTTCTCTTTATTATCAAGTTCTATATCTCCATCCTTACCTATTTTAGATAAATCTATAGTCACTGTATATGTATAATAACTCAAATGTTGTTCTATGTTGGCAAGATTAGGGTGTTCTCCTATTCTATCTGCCAACCCTTTATTATTTAAAAAGTCCATATCGCTTCTATATGGCTCAAGAGAAATTGCATTACTCAATCTTATAGTAGCTTCTCTAGTCACTGAACCTCCTTTTTTATCTTTTTCATCTTTTTTATTTGTTTTCATATATCCAAATAGGTCCATTTCTTCTGATTCTTTTATACTTATATTATCTTTAAACTGAACTGTACCTTTTCCTTTATCTACAACCTGTAAATTCCAATTAAATAACTCTGCTGCTAATCTGACTATATCATATCTTAGACATTGACGAGATGCAAATGTATAGATATTTCCATCTCCTCTACTTAGTTTTTTTAATTCAGATATATTGGTTATTCCTTCACCATAGTTTAAGCTTTGAGCTTGCGTTATTACAGTAAAAGTTAATCCTCTTTTCATATTATTTTTCCTCCTTATTATCTACTTTTATATTTTTTCTATCACATTTTTCTGACATTAATCCCATTATAAATGCGTATCCTATAGCTTCAAAATCTAAATCATCTTCACTAAGCATCTGTAAAAATTCTTCTGGTGGAGTTTTTTCACTTGGTGAAAAAATTCTTAAAACTGTTTGAAAAAAATCATTCTTATTACCAACCTTAATCAAATTTAAAAGCTTGTATGTTATTCCTTCTATTTTATTTTTAGCATTTTTATCAATATAGTAATCATGTATTTCACAACCTGATTCATAAACTTTTTTTAACTTTTTATAATCCATTTTATACACTCCCCTCTTATAGTTATTTACTATTGTTCTTAATTCAACTAGTCTAAAGCAATCTGTTCCTGATATATTTGATTTATTACTACCTTCCATATCATTTTTAACTTTTTCTCTTAAAATATTATTAATTAAATGCTTCAAGTCCCTATTTTTTAAAAGTAAATCTAATACATTTGATTTAAGCTTATAATCATATATGCCTTGTATTTTTTTACTTGCCTTCCCACTTGTAAATATTTTTACTAAATATGTAGGAATATTAAAGTAATTTATTTTACACTTTTTAGCATCTATACTTGCTTTAAATTCTACAAAAAGAATATTCCTAAGTTGCCATTCACTTTTTAATTTATTTTCTTCTACTATACTTTTTATAAATTTATTAAAAAAGTTTTCATCTTTGGAATCCGATATCTCACTTTTCTGTAATTTTAACTCATTATTTCTCTCAAAAAGCTCATTTATTGAAGTATCCATGTTAACAAATAAATAAAACTCATTATCTTCATTGGATAAATAATTTTTTCTTGTATAAGTAGACCCTGCTGGAGTACAAAACAATATAAGTTTACAAACATCACATATTGATGATGTATACTCCTGATTCCAAAACATATTTCTAGAATTATTGGTACTTACTCCAAGTGGAGCAAAATTACTTTCTGAATACTCATCTAATATGCCTTTGTAGGAACCACACATTTCACATACTTCTAAACTATCCATATACTGTTTTATATCTTCTATACTTTTATTTTTCTTTATAAAGTTTTTATTTATTTCCTTCATAATTTTTTCTATAGTATTTATACTAGACTTACTAACTTTTTTTTCACTTACATCTTTAGCTATACTATCTAATCTATCATTCAAATAGTTTTTTAACTTATCATAGTTATTCTCTTCTAATAAATCCTCTAACTCCCCAAAATATATAATTTGTCTTAAATAATCATTAAACATTACCTTTTTTAATCCATATAAATCTAACTTAGCCTTAGCAACATTAAAAAAACTAACTTGTCCAAAATAATTATCTTGAACTACATATTTATAAAGATTAGCTGTAAGTCTATCATTTATTGATTTCATTTTAAATATATCCATAATCTCATCAATTAAAGTTTTTAATAAATCAAATTCATCATAACTTTTTATCTTAGACATAATATCTAGCTTTTCTTTTATCAAGTTAGAGTTATCTTCATCAAATTTTTTAACCTTATCATTTTGTTGCTTTATATTATCTTTAATTTTCTTAATTCCATCTTTGATTTTATCAGGCTTAGATTTAATAAAATTTATACTGTAATCGACACTCTTCCTAATCCTTTTTGATACATCATATTCATCCATGAAGTAATTAAAATAATACTCATGAAAGTTTTCAAGAAACGAACTATCAAATTCGATATAATCTTCCTTAATAAATATTTGTTTTTCAGTACCTGATTTTTTTAGTATATTTAGAAATCCAACTATTCCCATATTAAAGAACCAGTCACCCCTATAAACTCTTAGCTTCATTTATATCACCTCCATTCTAAAATATCTACATCCCCAAATCCTTGAGCTCGCCTAAATCCCACTCCTAAACTGTAGATAAGATTTAAATCGTCAATATCACCTTTCAATATAAACTTACCTTTGTAGCCATTAACATATTGATATTCCTTACCTGTTATTTTTTTAAACTCTCTTAAACTCTCTTTAACTACTACCTTTTTAAGAGCTATATTTTCAAACTCTAACTTTCTTTTTAATCCTTCTCCCCTATAGTTTTTGACAACTTCATTAGTTATATAGTTTAACTCTTCTATATATCTATCATCACTTATATCCAAAAATTTTCCTTCTTTAGATTTTATGCAGATTGGAGATAGAGCATTGAATAATACCATATCTTCTGTTATCTTCTTTTCTCTTGATAAATCTATTCTAATCCTTGTAAGTTCATAGTCTTTATATAAACATTTTTTAGAAGTTATTAATCCATTATATATATGGAAACCTAGTTCTAAATCTGGAGTACTTACATTCAATATTACTTTATCTTTGATAATAAAATGCTCACCTTCAATACTATATTTTTTTATATAAACTGAAAATGTGAAATTCTTAGTTTTTTTATTATGCTTTTCGTTATAATAGTACATGTCTTTATAATAATATTCACTAGACTTCCTTATTGCCTCTTTTATAATACTCATGAAGAGTGAATTATAAGATATTGGTATACAATCTGTACTAAATTCAATTTTCATTTTCATAATATCACCTCTCTCAACTACTATATTAACACTAGACCGTGAACTATACCTGTCTTAATATAAAACTAATTAAAAAAATTAGTAAAGTTTTCTCAATTTTTCAATTTCAGATAAGATATCATTCTTCAGTCTCTCAGGTTCTATGACTTCAACATAAGCTCCCATACTTAAAATCCAGCTTTTTATTTCCTCATAACCTCTCATTTTAGCTTTAAACAATATAGATTCTTCATCAACATCACTAATTTGTTGATTATTAACCCATACCTTTTCCCTTATAATTGTTGCAAATGGTTGCTTAATTTTTATAGCTATATTAATTTCTTCTCCTTTGTAAATACCTATACTATTCTTACTATATTCGTTCCAATTGAAATTTCTATCTACAATATATTTTTCGTCTAAAACAATATAATCTTTAATTCTACATAATTTAAAATCTATAAACTTAAGTCTTTTTTCACAAAAAGCTACCATATAAGTATCTGATTTATAGTTAAACAAACCATATGGATGTACAACTCTTTCACTATTTCCAGAATTCAAAGAATAATATTTTATCTTAATTTTACGTTTTGTTGTATATGCTCTAGTTATTTCATTGCATTTCTTTTTTTCAAATCCATAATCACAATTACATTTTGCTTGTATTGTGAAATAATCCATATATGTATCGCTTTTTTCCCCTGTATTTAATACTGCTTTTATTTTGTCTACAATATTATTAAATTCATTTTTATAAATATCATTATTATACTTTAGTTGTGAATTTATCATATCTAGAATTGAAACTTCATTATCTAATAATCTAATGTATGAAAGGCTATTACATTTATCTATTTCATAACCACCATAAATTCCAGGTGTTGAGTTTACAAATATGCCTGCTTGTTCCAAATATTCTTTGTAACTTTTTATTTGCCTTTCACTTACTTCCAACTCTTCTGCTAACTCTTTACATTTCATTTTACCTCTACTTTGAATTAATATCATCATTCTCAATGCATTAGCTAATTTACTAATAAATAACACCCCCTAATAACATTAATTAATATTTTATATTATTTATTTCTACAGATATGTGCATATAACCTCTTTATACTTTATATAAGTAGAATATTTTTATAATTTTGACATTTATTATGTCATATTCGTATAGAATCTTAATAATTAATACAATAAAAAATATTACTGAAAAAATAAACATTTATAATTTCAGTAATATTAATTAATTTTAAACCTTTTTGTTATTAGTTAATTATATCCATTAAAAATTGACTAAATTTAATCTTATCTCTTTTAAATAATTATTTCTTACAAGTAAGAAATACACTATTTGAACTATAAACAAGCTTCCCATTACTAAAATCGCAGATGACGCAACCTCTATATCAAATGAATTTTTCAGTGCAGTAAGTGCAAATACCGAATGTATAACAGCTACTACATAAGGTAACAAAAACACAATCCCAATCTCAATGGTTGAAGCTCTCTTAATCTCCTTATATGTCATCCCCAATTTATTTAACTGTTCATACTTTTTCTTGTCAACTTGACAATCCATATAAAACTTATTATATAAGAAACTGCTTGTAGTAACAAAGAAAATTAAACCTATAAATATTGCTAAAAACATAAATGTAGAATATGTTAGTTTACCAGTTTCTATCATTAATTCTTTGGAGAAAAACAAATATGGTTGCATTCCAGACTCATTATCAAATTTATCTTCGAATTGTTTACATACATCTATAGTTTCACTTGAACCTTTTACCTCAAATGCTGAGAATCTATCTACTATAAATTTTGATTTTATACTATCATAAAAATTATCCTTTACCACATACATATTTTTATAATATGCTGGCATAACACATTCTTCTACCTGTTTTGCCACTCTTAAGCTTATATTCCCTATAATGACATTTTCTTTTACCTTTTTATTACCAGGTAGTCCTGATGAAAATAATGATATACATTCATTATCTTCAAAATTTATAGGCTTAACCCCTATACTCTTCGTAATTTCTAAGTACTTGGATTCTTTAATTATTCTTACATTAAAATCACTTTTCTTAGGAAATACAGTTTTAAACTCACCATTAACTCTTTCATAATCTATACCTTCTTTTTTTAACTTACTTTCTATAAAACTCATTCTTTCCTTATCTTTCTCTTTACTATCAGGTTTATTAGTGTCATTATGCAGAGTCATTGTTGAATAATATATTGTGTTAGGGTATATTAAATTAATTTGACGTTTTACATCTTTCCAAAATGAGTAAACTGTACCTATAGCAGTGAATGCCACTGCAGAAGTTATAGTTATCAAAAAGAATATCCTAGCATTATCCTTTACCTTATAAATTAAATTTGAAATCCAAAGCATATTTGTATTTCCTCTATAAAAACTTTTCTTCATCTTCAATTTTTTTATAAAGTACACACTAAATTGAGAAAAGAATAAATAAGTTGCTACTATAGTAAGAGATGTAACTGGAACTAATCGTAAATAAGTTGTATACTGGTCAGTTGATGTAACAGCACTATAATATGCTATTACAAACAGGCAAATACTTAATATAGCAAGTATTAGTGATGTTTTAGGCTCTGGTTTTGGAGTTTTTGTACCTTTAAGTAACCTCAATACTTGATTTTCTTTAATTATAAAAGAAGTAAATATAGATGTTAATATAGCTAAAACCATAAAATAAATTAAAGTGGAAAACATTGCATTTAATGGTATATAAAAGTTTAGAGGTGATAATTCTAAAAAGGTAGACATAACTACTAAAAATACCTTTGAAAAAATTAAACCTACTATTATTCCAATTACAGAAGATACTATATTTATTACTATATTTTCTATAAGAACCAATTTCATTACTTGTCGTTTTGATATACCTGTAATATAGAGTATTCCAAACTCTTTATATCTACTTTTAAGAAAAACACTCACTGAATAAAATACAAAGAAGAATAAAAACAAATATGCAATTATTTTACTCATCTTAAGCCCTTCTTTTAAATAGTCAGGAAATTGAGATATATCTAAATCTGGATGACCTGTAAACATAATAAAAGAAAAAAGTAGTGACGAGGATATAACAATACTTGTTAAATATCCTAGATATGCTTTAATATTTCTTGAAATATTATTAATGGCAAATTGTTTTATGTTCATTAATTATCTCCTCCCAATAATGTAAGCACATCCATTACTTCTTGATAAAATTGTTCTCTACTATTTTCCTTATATATTTCATTGTAGATAGCTCCATCCTTTATAAATAAAATACGATTACAATAGCTTGCTGCTAATGGGTCATGAGTTACCATCATAGTAGTGACTTTATTGTCTTTATTTATCTTTTGAAATAGTTCCATTACAGTCTTTGATGACTTTGAATCTAAATTACCTGTTGGCTCATCTGCCAAAAGTATTGATGGTTTATTGATTAAGGCCCTAGCAATAGCAGTTCTCTGAGCTTGACCGCCAGACACTTCAAAAGTTCTTTTATTTAATAAGTCTTCTATACCTAAAATTTTAGATACTTCATTTAGCTTTTCATCTTGCTCTTTTACACTTACCTTATCCAATGTCAATGGCAATACTATATTTTCGCCAATAGTTAAAGTATCCAATAGATTAAAATCTTGAAATACAAACCCCAACTCTCTTCGTCTAAATAATGCAAGTTCTTCACCTTTTAGTGATAATGGATTTTTACCTTTTAATTCTATTTTTCCTGTAGTTGGCTTATCTATAGTAGAAATCATATTTAAAAGAGTGGTCTTTCCACTTCCAGATGGTCCCATAATTCCTACAAATTCTCCATCATCTATACTAAAACTTATATTGTTTAATGCATTAAAAATCATTTTTTTACCATATACCTTGCTCAAATTACTCACAATTAAAGTTTTCATTATTTATAGCTCCTTTATAAGTTATAAAATGACATGCAGTATATATTAAATACTACTCATATTAATTAAAGAAATTTTATATAAATACTGAATTTATTTTAGTTTATATACTAATTATGTTAGTAAAAGCTAATACAGCAAGTACTATACCTGCCACTATTCTATATACAGCAAATACTCTCATTGGTTTTTTCTTTAAAAAATTTACGAACTTTTCCATAACTACTATAGACACAAGAAAAGCTACTATAAACCCAACAATTAAAGCAATCCATAAAGTTGGTGTCATTATTGAATAATCAAATTCAAATAAATCTAGTCCTGAAGAAGCTACCATTGCTGGTATAGCTAAGAAAAAAGAAAATTCCGCTGCTGTAGGAGAATTAAGCCCTGCTATCCATCCACCCATAATAGTGGATGCACTTCTTGACATTCCCGGCCACGCAGATAAAACTTGTAATACACCAATCTTCAAAGCTTGTACTGGAGTAATTTTATCTATATTATCTGTTGAGTGCTTCTTTTTTCTGAATAGAGTTTCTACAACTAATAATAAAATTCCTCCAACTATAAACCCTACAATTACAGATTGTAAATTAAACAATGCTTTTATGTTATCATAAAATATAACTCCCACAATTCCAAATGGTATGCAACCTACAATAACATTTATTCCAAACTTAAATCCAGTTTTTCCTTCCTTTCCTCCAGTAAATATAAATTTAAAAAACTCTATAACACTATTCTTTATTTTTTTCCAATAAAGTACTACTACTGCTAGGATAGCTCCAAGTTGTATTACAACTTCAAACATTTCAGCAAATTGACCTTTAAAATCTATCAAACTTCCCACCAAAATCATATGACCTGTAGATGATACTGGAATAAATTCTGTAAGTCCCTCCACTATAGCTATTATGATTGATTTTAATATAAAAATGATATCCAAACTCATTGATAAACACCCTTTCCCTACTATATAATCTTCTTAAAATTTCTTTTCTTATGTCATTTCTTATACTAATTTTAATTGACATTAGAAAGTTTCACTATCTACAAACATTACACAAACATTACATCTATGTAATGTTTGCAAAAAATAAACTATTTTAAAATTAGATTGTATAATTATAAATCTCATTAAAATATATGGACATATTAATTTTAACAAGATATTTAAATTATAAATACAATATTAATCCATCTTAAAATAGCCTCTTATTAGTTTATATTATCTTTACTGAATATTATTGAAACTTCAGTTCCTTTCCCAACTTCTGATTTTATATTGACCATATGACCTAAGTTGTCACATACTTTTTTTACTAAATAGAGTCCCATACCTGTGGATTCTCCAAATTTACGTCCATTTTCTCCTGTAAAAAATGGGTCAAATACTCTTTTTATATCTTTAGATACAATTCCAACCCCTTTGTCTATTATACTTAAAATTATAGACTTATTATTTTCTTCAGATTTTATAATTAAATCTTTACTGTAATCTTTGGAATATTTAACTCCATTTGTAATTAACTGATTTATTATAAATTTCATCCATTTTATATCTGTATAAATATAAATAGATTTATCTATATGTATTTTAGGAATTATACCATTCTTTATGAATAATCTCTTTTCCTCATTTATAGTATCTACTATGATATCATTCAAATTAGCTTTTTCAACCACAAAATCTTTCTGAAATTCATCCACTCTTGCGAAATACATGGCCATGTTTAAGCCTTTATTAAGTCTATCTATCTCTTTTTTTATATTTTCAGTAACTTCTTCACCTTCATATTCCTGAAGTTGAAGACTTATAACTGATATTGGAGTTTTCATTTGATGAATCCATTGGTTGATAAAAGTTAAGTGTTCACTATGTATTTTTTTATGTTCTTGAATCATTGATTGATATAATCTATGTTGTTGTTTTAAAATAACTGATATGTTTTCTCCGAAAAAAGAGTTCCCTAAATATAAAAAGGATTCATCTAAGGAGTTTATACCTTTTGTAAATATAGTATATACTTCTCTGTTTTTATAATATTTATATACCAAAAAACATAATAATATAAAAGTACTAAACAATAAGATATACAAAGCTTCTTCTACATTAATAAATTTCATAAGACTACAATAAATAATTGTCATAGATATTCCTAAATAATATATAAAAATATAGCCTTTACAATCTTTAAATAATAATTTCATATTTTCTCCTTACCAATTTTTATTTAATTTATATCCTACTCCTCGTACAGTTTGAACAGCATCATTTATACCTAACTCCTCAAATCTTTTTCTTATTCTGCTAACATTTACATTTAGAGTATTTTCCTCTACAAACTCAATATCATCCCATATCTTTTCTAATAGATAATCTCTACTTACTACTTTAGGGTATTTTTTTATAAGACACTCAAGTAATATTCCTTCTTTTTTGGTGATAACCAAAGTCTTATCCTCTAACTCTATCTCTAATCTTTCTGGATAAAATTTTAGTCCATCTAGTTCTAATATTCTCTCATCTATTTTAGGCGAATATTCACCATATACCCTTCTTATCTGACTTTTTATCTTTGCCATTACTACATCATAATAAAAAGGCTTTGTTATATAGTCATCTGCTCCACTTTCTAAAGCTCTAATCTGGTCTAAATTACTATCTCTAGCTGATACAAAAATTATAGGAATGTTTGACTGTTGTCTAATACATCTACACCAATAGAATCCATCAAATTTTGGTAAATTTACATCTAAAAGCACTAAGTCTGGCTTGAAATTTGCAAATGTAGTAATTATATTATCAAAGTTTTCTTCAACCATTACTTCAAATCCATATTTCTCTATATAATCTTTAAGTAATGTACTTATTGATATATCATCTTCTACAATATATATTTTATGACTCATATAATTCCTCCATATTTTAGTTTTCTTATTTACCATATATTCATATAACTTTCACATATGGCTTTATGTATAGTATAGATACCTACTCAGATATCTATCAATTTATTAAATTTCAAAATACAGTATATTAATATTTATTAACAATTATTGGTAATATTTATACCTGTATACTATCTATATTAAGCATGATATCTTTGTATCTATATATAATAAAATATTATTGTTAACTTTATTAATATAATTGTATTATAAAATACCTTATATAAAATACTATAAAAATATCTTCTTCTATCTGTAAATAAATATATTATATCTTTAAAAACACTCTAATAATTTAAAATTAAAACATATCTCTTCGCTATATAAACATACCATTAGCATATATTTTTATCAATAGAATAGAAAAAGTTACCTTAAATAAGGTAACTTAAACTTTTAACACTATTATCACTACTACTTAGCATTATATATTAATTCTTTTATGTTTACTTTTTTCTCTTGTAATCCATTTTTTATTAAGAAATCTTGTGTCTCCTCAAGAGAAGATATATCTTTGTCTGTTATATCTAAACTAAAATCATACCAAGCATATAATTCTTTAGTTTCTTCAACGCTTAAACCAACTTCTTTTGCTACCTTTTCCATAGCTTCATCAAAGTTATTATCTACATATTCTAAAGTTTCTTTTTCAACTTTCATAAATCTTTCAACTACCTCTGGATGTTTTTCAGCAAAATCCGTACTAACAGCAGTTACTATTATGCCATCTACTAAACCTTCACCATTTGCTACAAGTTTACTTCCAGACTTCATGGCTTTAAGAGCTGCTGGTCCAGCAATCAATGCAGCATCAACACTACCATCAGAAAGAGCTGCTGATGCTTCTGGAATACCCATGTTAACAAACTCTACATCATCCATACTTAATCCTTCTTTATCAAGTGCTGCAATTAATACTTGATGTAATATAGTCCCTTTTGGTCCTGCTACTTTCTTACCTTCTAAATCTGCTGCTGATTTTATTGAATCATTATTTGTTAAAATCATAAATCCTTTTGGTGACCTACTATAAGTGTTTAGTATCTTTAATTCCACTCCATTAGATGCAGCTATCAAAGCTGATGTACCACCTAATGCATGTAAAAAGTCTATTTCTCCAGCAGCTAAAGCCTGTGTTTGCTCTGGTCCTGTAGTAATTTCATGAAAATTAACTTTTATATTATCCTTTTTAAATTCTTTCCCAAATAAATCATCCTGTTTTTGAATTATAGAAGGTACATTTAGTGGTGATTTTACATAAGTTAAATTTATTTCTGAAAGATTTTCACTATCATTCTTTTTTGCACATCCAGCTAAAGATGCTGTCGCAAGTGTCAATATTGTTATACCTATCAATAGTTTTTTTAATTTCATATTTTTACTCCTTAAAATATTATTAATTTCTTTAAATGCCTTTATTTGATTTCATTGTCATTAAAATATCTTTTTTTAATTTAATATAGTAATTTGAAGTTAAATCTCTATTATAATCATCCTCTATATTAAATTCTTCTATTTTTCTTTCATTTGTAAAAACAACTATTTTCTTGCCTATCTTTAATGCTTCATCAATATCATGAGTTACAAATATTACACCTTTATTGGTTGACTTATGTATTCTTACAACTTCATTTTGCATATCAATCCTTGTAAAATAATCTAGTGCTGAAAAAGGCTCGTCCATAAACAACATATCTGGATTAAAAGAAAGTGCTCTAGCTATACTTACTCTCTGTGCCATACCTCCTGAAAGCTCATTTGGATAAGAATTTTTAAACTTCTGTAAGTTCATCATTTTAAGATATTTTTCTATATCAATACTGTCTTGCTTATTTGATTCACTTACTTTGTTCTTCTCATTTAAATAAATATTATTATCACGCCTATCTTTATTAATGGTACTTTTTGAGGGATTTAATTTATTGAATATTTTATTTAAAAGATTACTTTTTTGTTGATTGTGAAAAGCTATGTTTTCGCTCACATTTAGCCAAGGCATCAATCTACTTTCTTGAAATACAAAACCAACATTAGGTTTATACTCTTTATTATCTTTTACAAACCTAATATCACCACTATTTATATCTTCAAGTGATGCAATTGCCCTAAGTAAAGTAGTCTTCCCACATCCACTTTCACCTAAAATTACAGTTATATGACTTCTGTCTATATCTAAAGAAATATCACTAAGCACTACATGTTCTTCATTATCAACTTTATAACTTTTAGATAGATTTCTGATTATATACCCAGAATTACATACTGTATTACTCATATGCTTCCACCATCTTTCCCTTACTTACCTTTTTTACAATAATTGAAAATATATAGTCTGTAATTATTCCTAGAAGTCCAATTACAATTATTCCTACAATAACAACATCTGTCCTAGACATTTCTTTTCCATCAGATATTAAGTATCCAAGACCAGACGAAGCAGCTACAAGCTCAGCTCCTATAATTGCTCTAAAACTATATCCAAGTGCTAACTTTAGACCAACAGCAATATCGAGAATTGCATTAGGAATAATTATTCTAAATATTATCTGAAGCTTTGACAATTCAAATACTCTACCTACTTCAATTAACTTTGAATCACAATTTCTAATCCCCTTCAATGTACTTGTAAAGATTGGGAAAAAAGATGCCAAAATTATAATTATTATTTTTGATTCTTCACCTATACCAAACCACAATATAAGCATTGGTATTAAAGCAAGTGGTGGTGTATTTCTCAAAAAATTTATTAATGATTTAAGGTACTCATAAACTTTACCATAAATTCCAAAGAATATACCTAAAGGAACACCTATAATTGTACTTATTACAAACCCTATCAAAACTCTTTTCATACTTGCATATACATTAACAAATATTGAACCATCATTTATCATATTTAAAAATGTACTATACACTTTTTCAGGTGGTGGTAATATATATTCACTCCAAATACCAAGATAATTTGTAATTTTCCACAATACAAGAATTATAAAAAATATCAAAACACTTTTTATTAACCTTAAAAGTTTATCATTAATTTTATTGCCCATTTACAAACCATCTCCATTATTACATCCATCTTTACAATAAAACATTTCTACTATATCATACTTATCCTCAGAGCCATTTTTAATTTCTTGTATTTTACTTAATATTTCATCTTCGCTTGACACTTCAAGAACTTTTTCAAAAGAATCCTTAAAATACCCTAATGGAATTGGAGATTCATCTATTTTTCCAAGTGATTTTATACCTTCTTTTTCAGCAAATTCCTTCCATGTATAAAATAGAGCATTATCTTTATCCTTAAATTTTTCACTAGCAAAATCTCTTAATTGTATACATGGACAGGTTACTATTAACATATCCTCTTTACTCTTAATATATTTTTCGTATAAAACTCTACAAGTCCTTACTAATATTGGTTCTATCATAGGAACTTCAAAACCATCTATCAAATTATTTCTTTTTAAAAGATTTATGCTTTCTGGACATCTACAATCTAATATCGTGTTTTCAGTCTTTTTTGCATATTCTTTGTACTGATTCTTTACATATTCTAATTGTGCCTCACATTCAACCATTATGTACCCTTTTTTTATCAAAGTTTCTTTAATAGTATTAAACTTTTCCTCATACATTTTTTCTGCTACTGGATTTATTAGAAGATATTTATTCATAGCTCCTCCTATTATTTAATATTGAATATTATTCTCAACTATTAGTTTAAATGAGTACTTTATTTTTGTCAATATATTAATTTTTTCTTTAAAAAATAATGTTTATTTACAATTTTTCACTTTTTTACTTACAATATTAAAATAATACATTCAATTTATTTTAACAATAAGATATACATTTTACTATTAATCTACTTATAATGACAAATATATAATTAGTTTCGATAATTTGATGTCAATGTTACACATGTAAAAATATACATATTATACAAAAATCAAACTGGGTTTTACCAGTAAACTAAAAAAGTGAAGTCTAATTAATACTTCACTTTTTACAATAATTATAAATATTTTATTTTAATATCATCAACAATCTGTAAAATCTTATCTCTAACATCTATGGGTTCTAATACTTCAATGTGATTTCCAAAAGAGAGCACATATCCATAAATCCAATCATTTTGAGGATACTGTACATTTACAATAAAATTTCCATCGTTATCGTATAATATATTATCAATATCAAATTCATCATAAACTCTATATGCTATATCTTTAGAAATTTTCAATTTTAAAATAATATTTTTATTCTTATCTTCTTTTATCTCTCCCACTTCAATTGGTATGCTTCGTATAAATGTCTGCTCACAAATACAGATATTCTTCATCCTTACGACCTTAAAAATTCTATAATCATTTTTTTGACGACAATAAGCTTTAATATACCATGACTTTTCTTTAAACCAAAGCATAAGTGGCTCTACACAACGTTTAGTTATCTTTCCATAAGTACTTATATACTCAAAAGTTATAATATTACAATCTAATATAGCTGATTTTATCTTTATAAATTTATCTTTTTCTACATTATTACTACACCAATGAGAAAAATCAACAGTTATCCAATTTAAATCTGATTTACAAAACAAGGCTCTAAGTTTTGCTAATGTAGAATTCATATCTGGATATTTAAGCATATTTAAACCCTCTAGTGATGCTAGAATTTCTTTCTGCTCTTGCTCAGATAAAATAGATTTATCAAAAGTAAAATTATCTAAAATACCTATACCACCATTTCTACCTTTATCAGTATAAATTGGAATACCAGAAGATGACAATATTTCAATATCTCTACAAATAGTTCGCCTAGATACTTCAAAGTGTTCAGCTAACTCCGTTGCAGTTACTCTTTTCTTATCTAACAGGATATAAATAATTTCAAATAATCTATTACTTTTCATATAATCACCTCATTACTTTATTATAGTATAAAAATAAAGCAATCTAATATCATAATATAATGCTTACATTTCCCTCTCTACTTCAAAACGCAAAACAGTTTTCAATGACTCAGGAGATACTTTTCTAGCATCACTTATATAAATTTCACGATGTATATAAGATTTTCTTAGAAGCTTATTTTTTTTACAAAATTCTCTCATAATGTCAAAGCTTTCTGGTTCATCATCATATGAGCCTATATGAAGCATTTGAACACATAGACCTTCATTAATAGACCCAAATCTAACTTTTTCAAGAAGATTATGTGGTTTCTTCTTTTTTAATATATCAATAGCTTTATTTAACAGGTCTTGTGTAACAAAATCTGGCTGACGTATCATTATAGTATAAATCAAATCTTCTTTAATAAGTATATCTGAGCATTTGCTTTTTTCTCCCTTATCCCATATACCTTCTAAAGGAAAAACAGTATAATCAAAATACCCTTCTGGTACAATTCCCTTTTTGGTCATAGTTTTTATTGCATATGCCAAAGAGTAAAGTACTCCTATTGCTTCAGTAAATTCTTTAGTATTTGGGTCTCCACTGCCTTTTAACATGATAAATTTCTGCTCTGGTACTTCAACTATCACAGGATTCTTCTTAGGTAAATATAACTCTTTATCTTTTTTTCTCCATTCATATTTCATAAAAAATACCTCCGTATATACATTTTATACATTGATATTATCATGCTAAAGGTGACATCAGCGTGTCACATTTTATAAAATAAATTATATTATAAAATCTTCATCTTCTAACTCTTCATAGACCCCTTTTTGATATCCATTACCTTTAGTTGAAAAGAAATCATGTGTTTTAGTTTCAGTACTAAGTCCATTTAACACAATTGGATTGATAGCATTTACATTATAAAGTCTTTCAAATCCTAAATTTTCTAAAGCTCTATTTGCATTGTATTTCAAAAAATCTACAACCTCTTCTTCAAGTCCACTATCTTTATATATTACATTTGTATACTCTATCTCATTTTCCATAAGACTAGCAAGTATAGAATACATCTTATCTTCTAATTTTTTCTTATCAGTATTATTAAATGAATTGTATATCTCTTGTGCAAGAAGCCCTATGTATTTACCATGTAAAGATTCATCTCTAAGAATAAGTGATATTATTTCTCCACTAGCCACCATTTTTCCTTGACCAGACAGATACAATGGATAAAAGAATCCTGAATAAAACAAGAAACTCTCCAAAAACACACTTGTAACCATTGATAAATATAAATTCTTTTGGTTTGTAGTATTTTCATATTGAGCTAGAACTAAATCAGCCTTTCGTTGTAATGTTGGCTCTGTTTCTATCCATTCAAATAAATCATCTATCTCGGAGTTAGAAAGCAAAGTCATAAATATGGAAGAATAACTTTTTGCATGTATTTCTTCCATAGTACCCATAAAAGATAAAACTGCTTTTCTTTGAAGATTATCTGTTAAACCCATCATTGATGGAATTCCATTATTCCCTTGCTTTGTATCCAATAATGTCAGTCCACCTAACACTTTTTTATATAAGTCTTTTTCATTATCATCTAATTCATTCCATACCTTAATATCTTTAGAGACAGATATTTCTTCAGGAAGCCAAAATTGTTTTACATTTTGTTCCCAAAAAGCCTGTGTGAATCCATCTTCTTCTTTATTCCAATTAACTGCATCATGTGTTTTATGTAATTTAAATGTCATATATTTCTCTCCCTATACTGAACATACTAGACACTCATGAGTATCTCTTGTCATCTTTGTTCTTGTGTAATATAAACTTTTAAGACCTTTTTTATATGCATATATGTAATGTCTAGCTATATCTCTAGTTGTCTTTTCATCTGTAACAAACAATGTTGTTGATATTCCTTGGTCAACATGTTGTTGAACTGTTGATACTAAATCTATAACTTTCCTCATATCCATTCTATATGCTGATTGATAATACAACATATTTTCATTAGTTAAAAATGGCATTGGATATATTGTAGTTGAATCTCCATATGTTCTTACTTCTACTGGCTCAGTAATTGGCATTATACTTGATGTTGCATTTTGGACATAACTAATGCTTTGAGTTGGGGCTACTGCCATTAAATATGCATTATATATACCTTTTTCTTTGACCTCATCCAATAATTTTGTCCAATCTTCTTTTGTTGGTATATAAATACCTTCAAATAATGCTTTTACCTTTTCTAGCTTAGGTAGATAAGATTGTTCATAGTATTTTGATAATACCTTGCTTTTTCTTCCCTTAGCATATTCTGATTTTTCAAACCCTTCAAAAGTTTGATTTTTTTCTATAGCTATTTTCATAGATGCTTTAATTGAATAATATCTAATCATTGCAAAAAATACATCAGAAAACTCTACAGCATCCTCTGAAGTATATAAAATATTTTCTCTTACTAAGTATCCATGCAAATTCATAGCTCCCAATCCTATAGAATGAGATTTGCTATTACTATTATTTACAGTTGGTACTGGCTTTATGTTTGTTTTGTCCGCTACAAATGTCAATGCTCTTATTGATGTCTCAACTGTGCTTTCTATAGTTTTATTGTCCATAACATTTGCTATATTTAAAGAACCAAGATTACAACTTATATCTTGACCCCATTTATTTTCTCCACCATAGCCTTCTATTTCTGAAGATGTTTGATACTGGAAGATTTCACAACACAAGTTAGACATTTTTACCATACCAACCTCTTTCAATGTATGTTCCCTATTGGCTGTATCTATATACACTACATATGGATATCCACTTTCTTGTTGCATTTGTGCTATTTTAGTCAACATTTGTCTAGGATTTATTTCTTTTTTTCTTATATCTTCATCATTAACTAATCTATCATACCACTCACTCATTTCTATCTCATCAAGGTAAACTCCATACTTTTTATACACAGTATGAGGATACAATGCATAAGCTACTTCATTTTTTTCTGCTAACTCCATAAATTTATCAGGTATAATAGCTCCCAGCGATAATGTAGCAAGTCTTATTTTTTCATCAGCATTTATCTTTTTAGTATCCATCAATAATTCAAAATCAGGATGAAATACTGTGAGATAAACTGCACCAGAACCTTGTCTAGCTCCCATCTGATTAAAATAGCTGAATGATTGTTCCAACATTTTAGCTACTCCAACAACACCTCCAGCTGCACCTTCTATATCTTTAATAGATTCACCTGATGCTCTAAGCTTAGATAAGTTTAACGCAACTCCTCCACCTATTTTTGATAAATGATTTGATGAAGATATCGCATATGAAATACCTTCTGTGCTATCTTCTACAGATAGTAAAAAACATGATACCATTTCTCCTGCTCTCTTTCTTCCAGCATTTAAAAATGTAGGTGTAGCTGGTTGAAATTCTTGTTTTACTATTTTGTCTGCCAAGTTTAAAGCTAGACTCTCATCACCATTTCCTAATGTTAAAGCTACAATTAATACTTTTTCATTATATGTTTCTAATATCTCTTTTCCATCATTACTTTTTAATGCATAATTTTGATAAAATTTATTTGCACTCATATATGATTGAAACTTAAATTTATGTTCCTCAATAAGTTTGTATATCTTTTTAATAAAATCCATGCTATATTTATGTATTACTTCTTCTAAATAATAACCTTCATCCATTAGATACTTCAATCTTTCTTCTAGATTATTAAATTTCTTTAACTTTGGATTTATAAATTCTTCTATGTAACTACTTAGGGCTTCCTTATCCTTTTCCAGTTGATATTTCCCTTGTTCATTTTTAATTATCACTTGATTGTTAAGCTCTATCCAATTCATTATTTACCGTCCTTTTAACATAATCTTGTGCTATAATTTCATTTAATTTACTTATTATTTCTTTTAATATTTATCAGCGTAAATTCCAAAAACAACCTATAATTATAGGGCATAATAAGTATTTTTCAAAAACAAAAGCACTACATATAGTTAGTGCTTTATCTATTATATACTACATATAGTATATACACAAATTTTTTTATATCTAAACTTTTATTATTGTATTACTGATATTATTTTATTCTTTAAATAAAACCATAAAAATGTTTACCCAGTGTTTATATGTTACTAGAGATAATAAATCTTCAATAATATATTTAATATTTTATATATTATTTAGAAGTTTTTTATTCATTGTTATATAATTAAATATATGACTATTTTGCTACTAAATATATAAAAATAAATTTGTGAAGGTGATTTTAATGAAAACTATTTCTAAACAAGAATTAGAAAAAACACTTGAGAAACATTATTTATGGCTTAAAAATAATAACGATGGAGAAAGAGCTGATTTAAAAGAAGTAAGATTAGAAAATATGGATTTAAGAGGATATTATTTAAGTAATATTGACTTTTCCTGGTCTGACCTTATCAATTTAAATTTAGAAAATGCAGATTTAGAAAACTCTAGCTTTAAGAATTCTTATTTTTCAGATTGTTCATTAAAAAATTCTATATTAAAAAATACAGACTTAAGTGGTGCAAATTTTAGATTTTGTAATTTATCTAACTCAGATATTAGAGGTACTAATCTAGAAAATTCTAATTTAGAATATGCTACATTGTATGGAGTAATATCAGATGAAAGTACTCGTTTTTTTAAATTATACTGTCCTGAAACAGGAGCGTTTATAGGCTATAAAAAATGTTTTAATTTTAGAATGGTACAATTATTAATACCAAGTGACGCAAAAAGAGTATCTGCTACATCAAATGCTTGTAGATGTGATAAAGCAAAAGTACTGTCGATTACAAGTATAGATGGCAAAGAATCTTTTAAAACTGCTCGTGCATATGCTGATGAAAATTTTATATATAGAGTAGGAGAAATGGTGGTAGCTGAAAATTTTCATGAAAATAGATGGAAAGAATCAACTACAGGAATTCACTTTTTTTTAACTAGAGAAGAAGCTATTGGTTATCTATAAAGTATTATTTTTTTATTGAAGTGTGTAATTGAAAATACACAGTAAAAAAATGTATTACTAAATAAATATTTTCTCAAAAAGAGTATCTAGAGATTTAAAAAATGCACTTTAAAAATCTCCTTATGATACTCTTTTATATATTTTATCATTTCTAAATATGCCATAAATTACAATTTACAGTAAATTATTTATATCAATACTATCCACCATTTTAGAAACTTTATCTACATATTCTATATTATTACTCAGACTCTTATAATACTTATTACTCTCACTTTTATTTCTAAATGAATAAACTTTTTTATTTATTTTTAAAGCCTCTTTTATAATATCTATATTTCTTTTATTAGTTTCTCCTACGCTAAATCCTGTGTCTATTATAATCTTAGAATTATTTAAATTTCTAATAGCCAAATCGAAACTTTCATCACTTATTGACTCAAATGGCTTTTCTGTAAACAACTTTATGCCCATAGTCCTACCAATTTCATAATCAATATCATTTTCATGTATTATGCCAGAATATATACCTATGCCTCTTTTAGTAAAAGCTCTGTAGATTGGTGTTGCTTTACCGCCTCCACCAATTATAAAAACTTCATTTTTTGATTTATTGCTAATTTCTACTGCACCTAATAAACTATTAAAATTTTTATCCTCTAATTCATAGAGTGAATTTATCATATTTTCGTCTACCATATCTTCTGGCTGACCATAAGCTATAACTTTGTTATTTTTTACAAGAGCAACCTTATCACAACTTTTTAGTGCTATATCTATTTCATGTAATGAAAGTATTACTGATATTGATTTTTCCTTACTTAATTTTTTTAGTATGTTCATAAGTTCCAATCTATGCTTTATATCTAAATGGGTTGTAGGTTCATCTAATATGATTATTTCTGGCTCTTGAACTAATGCTCTTGCAACCAAGACTTTTTGTTTTTCACCATCACTAAGTTCATCAAAATATCTTTTTTTTAAATGAAGGGCATTTACAGATTTTAATGAATCATCCACCATCATTAAATCTTTTTTAGAGAGATTTCCAAAAAATCCTGTATAAGGATATCTCCCCATATTAACTACATCTTGTACAGTCATTAAATCTCCTAATAATCTATTTGTAAGTACTAAAGCCATCATTTTAGACAATGTCTTTCTGGATATATGCCTTATATCCATATCGTTTAAATATATTTCACCTTTTATCGGTGTTATAAGTTTAGATAGAGACCTTAATATAGTAGTTTTCCCAGCTCCATTGCTTCCCAAAAGACATAATATTTCTCCTTTTTTCACCTCTATGTTTATATCACTTACAACCACTTTTTTATCATATCCAACACTTAAATTGTTAGTTTTCAACATGTCTAAGCCCTATCCTTCCTTTTCATCAATAACATTATTACAATTGGAGCACCTAATAATGAAGTTATTGCACTTATTGGTAATTCTATTGGTGACAAAATTACTCTGGATACTAAATCACAAAGAGCTGTAACTATACTTCCTAAAAGAATTACTACTGGTATCAATACTCTATTGTCTGATGTTTTAAATATCAATTTTGAGATTTGTGGTACTGCAAGACCAATAAATCCTATAGGACCTGCAAATGCTGATACTATTGCCGCTAGTATACTAGATATAAATACTACCAAAAATCTAAAAAATTTTATATTTACACCAATACTCTTTGCATATTCTTCTCCTAGTAAAAAAGCATTTAGAGGTTTTATTATGAATATAGTCATCAAAAGACCTAATATCCCAACTATCATAAGTATTTCTACTTTTTCCCATGTAAATCCGGAAAAACTACCCATAGACCACATAGTAAATTCCTTCAATTTTTCATTATTTGCAAATGATTGTAATATATTTGTAATTCCACTACATACATAGCCAGTCATAATTCCTATCACCAAAAGTGTTGTTATATTTTTTACTTTGCTGGCAAATAGAATAACTATAGACATTACAATTAAAGCTCCTACAAATGCTGCTATAAATATACTCATTGAATTTATACTTTCAAATCCTAATGTATATCCTCCTAAAATCATAAGTGCTACTGATAAAGTCGCTCCTGAAGACACCCCTAATATATATGGTTCAACTATTGGGTTTTTAAAAAATATCTGTAGTAAAATACCAGATACTGCTAAACATGCACCTCCCACCATAGTTGCAAGGACTCTAGGAATCCTTATATTATAAATTATTTTATAGTGTTCTGTACTATCCATTCCTCTTAATACAACATCTATTATTTCTTTAAATTCGATTTTTACAGAACCAAATGCTACACATATCAAAAAAGTAAGTATTATACCTACAATTAAGGTTATAAATATAGTAGTCTTTTTAATTCTGTTTTTATTGGTAAAGTCCATCTATATACTCCTCTTAATAAAACTAGATTAACTCAAATTTATAAAGTTTTCTTGTTAATTTAATCTTATTTATTATTTATCATAATTTATATAATGCTTAATCTTTTCACCTGTAGTACCTGGATGAAATATTTCAACTAAATCCACTATTAATTCATCTGTCTTATCCACTGATTGATAATAATCCGGAGCAAACACCCATAAATTTCCATTTTTGACAACATCTAAATCAGATAACACTGGTGCACTAGATTTTATAGACTCTAAGTTTGGTGCATAATCTGAACTTGATGAATATACAAATATATCTGCATCTTTTGCCACTTCATGTAATTGCTCAATACTTACTCGCCCTTCATTTGAATCGATTGAAGCACAAGCATTTATTCCACCTGCCATGTTTATCATATTATCTACATATGAATTTTTAGGTGCTATATAAGCATTCCCTTCATATACAGATGCCCATACAACTTTAGGTTTACTTTTGTTTTTTATTTTTTTACTAACCTCTTCTATTTTTTGTACTGTTTTATCTAATTCACTAGTAGCTATATCCTCTTTATCATAAAATGCAGCTATCAAGCTTGTCCACTCCATTCTTCCAAATGGATTTTGTTCCTTATATTCATTATCTACAACATAGTTAAGTCCCAATTCTTCTAATTTATCTATAAATTTTGTATCCGCTTCTGATAAACCACTACTCACTATAGTCAAGTCAGGATTTAAGTCTACTATTTTTTCATAATCTGGTGCTAAATTTGAACCAACATAATGTATCTTCCCATCCTTCATTAAATTTTTAATTTCTTTGATAGTCCAATATTGTTCTTCTGTTGTTACTGCTTTTATACTATCTAACTCACCTATTGTCCTTAAAGAACAAGCTTGTGTTGTAGATGCTATCAATACATTATCCACAGGTGTTCTAACTATATTTGCATTCTTGTATTTTTCAGGTATTTTTATCTTTTTAGGAATCAAAATTAGTTCTCTATTATCTCCATCAACAACCTTTTTAATTCCATCTTCTAAATTCTCAACACTAAATCCACTTGCATATTTTAATTCTAATTTTTTCCCATTACTAACTTGTTCATTAGTTTTGTCTTTTTTGCTACAACCTACAATACCTCCTGCCAAAAAAATTACCATTACAACTAAAAAAAACTGCTTTAAAACATTTGACTTGAATTTCATCACTTTCACTCCATTATTTTATTTTTTATGAGTGGCTACACATATTTTAAAAAAATATTTTACTAAAATTAATTTTATAAATATAGCTTTTTAGCAAAATAAAAAACCTCTCCTAAATTAGAAAGGAGAAGCTTCTATATCAATTTTATAAAAAATGAATTGATATCTCATTTTATTATAAACTACAATCTCCACCCTAAATTGTATTTATGTAATACTGGGCAGGTCTCCTGACTCACGGCCTGTCCTCCATCAACCTTCCCAAAATTATTATGAATCTCAGTGGATTTGATTTTGTATCCGTATACAGTAGCGGGGGCTGTAGTGAATTTACATCACTTTCCCTATTAAACTAAAATAGTACCCTAGTATTATTTACATTTAATTTTTCATTAAGATAATTGTAGTTTATTGTTAATTACTTTGCAAGGTTGATTTAATATATCCACTCAAAAAGAGGGCTTAAAATGACTATAAAAATCAATCTAAAACCCTCTTTATCTTCTTAGTTTATATTTAATTCATCCATCAAAGTTTTAATTTTACATACTTGATTTTCATCTGGTTTTATAAATGGAGCAGTTACGTAGTCACTTATTTCTAATCCTCTAATATTCATAGCTTTCTTCATTGCTGGTATAAATGGATTTGTTATTAAATAAAAATCCATTGCTTTATTAATATATTTTTGAATTTCGATAACTTTATCCATATCCTTATTATTATAAGCTTCAGCCCATTTAGAACATACTTCTGGAATTAGATTTGATAATCCTCCTATACATCCTGCTCCTCCAGACATTAAGTTGTGTATAAAATTTTCATCATATCCACTGTATATCTTAAAGTTTGGGAACTCTGTTTTCATAGTATTTATTAAATCTCTAGTATGTCCCATTAAAGTTACTGTATCTTTATATCCAACTATGTTTTCATGCTTTCTTGCAAGCTTTAATGTAAGTTCTGGACTTAAATCATAACCAGTTCTATCTGGATAATTATATAGGTATATTTCAGCATCTGTGTTCTCAGCTATCTTACTATAAAAAAGTTCAATACTATCATCATCAAGCGAGAAATAATAAGGACTTATTATCATAACTCCATCTGCTCCACTATTATGTGCATAATTTGAAAGTTCTATAGACTCATCTGCACACATACGACTTGTACCTATAAACACTTTAACCCTCTTATCGACATGATTAACCACTAAATCTATAAGTTCTTTTTGCATATCCATAGACATATTAAAGAACTCTCCAGTACTTCCCATTATAACTAGACCATCTACTCCCCCATCTATAAGGTAATCATATACTTTTTTGTTTCCTTCTCTATCTAAATTTCCGTCTTCATCAAATATTGTAACAACTGGTGTCAAAAATTCTGCTTTCATAATTTAAACTCCTAAAATTTATTTTGATATGTTCATTTAATATGCTTATAGCCTATGTTTTAAGATTATATATAATAAAACATTTACTTAACATAATTTTTCAATATTCCAATACTTTCAATCTCACATTCAATTACATCTCCACTATTCATATATAGAGGAGGAGAAAAGCCCATCCCTACTCCAGAGGGTGTTCCAGTTGCTATAATATCCCCTGCCTCTAAAGTCATCCCTTTTGAAAGTTCTGAAATTATATCTGAGATATCTGATATGAATAACTCTGTATTAGAATTTTGTCTTTCTTCATCATTTACTCTACTATATACATTAAGTTTTACTGGAAAAGAAACTGCACTTTTATGTAAGATACATGGCCCTAAAGATGTAAATGTATCTAATCCCTTTCCCCTAAACCATTGAACATGTTCTTTTTGCAACTTTCTAGCAGAAATATCATTTATCACAGTGTAACCAAAGATATAATCTTCTACATCTTCTTTTTCTATATTAACACCTGTTTTACCTATTACTACTCCAAGTTCAACCTCATAATCCAACTGATTATTTATATCAAAGTGAGCATCTATCTCATCTTCTGGACCTATCGCCTTTGTCACACGTTTTGTAAAATAGACTGTTTTCTCAGGTTCTTCAAAGCTACTATCAAAATGAGTTTGAGTTTCTTCAAGATGTTCTTTATAGTTTACTCCTACACATAAAATATCGTGTATTGGCTTTTCTATAGGAACATGTATAGTGCACTCCTCTTTTTTAAAAACATTATAGTTATTAAATGATTCTTCACTTATAATATTTTTTAACTTAATAATATCATCCTGAGATATACCTTGAATTAAATCATTTACATCTATAAAAAATTTACTAAGACTTATGGAATTGACATCAATAACAAACAATTCATCCTTTGAGAGAATTCCTACCTTTTTAGATGTATCTTCTATACTACTAAAACTAACAAACTTCATACTATCACCCTTTAGTAAAATTCTAAGTGCATACTTTTTTAAGTCTTATATTTTATACATAATTACATACTCTAGCTATTGCCATTTCAGTATATCCAAGTGATTCTGCTTTTGATTGCTTACCATTTGCTACATCTACAACTAGATTTAATAAATCATCTGTCAATTCTTCCATTGTCTGTGGTCCATATATAACTGGACTAGCATCAAAATCCATATTATCTTCCATATTTGCAAAAGTTATTTTATTTCCAGTTATTTTTATTACTGGAGCTATTGGATTTCCTGATGGAGTCCCTCTCCCTGTACTAAATACTACTACTTGAGCGCCTCCTGCAACCATACCCGCAACAGATGAGGCATCATTTCCTGGTGTATCCATTATTACAAGACCCTTCTTATCAATTTGCTTTGCATAATCATATACTTCACTTATTACTCTGTGCCCACCTTTGTGTATACAGCCTAGTGATTTTTCTTCCAAACTTGTAAGTCCACCAGCTATATTTCCAGGAGATGGATTTCCTTCTCTAACTTCTTCTCCAACTAATTTTAATGAATTTTCATATCTATGTACTATATGTAGTATTTTTTCTTTTACTTCTTCATTTACTGCTCTTCTAGCTAATATATGTTCTGCTCCTATAAATTCAGTAGTTTCACTTAAAATTGAAGTAGACCCTAAATCAACAAGTCTATCACTTAATTCTCCTATTAGCGGATTAGCAGCTAGCCCACTTGTTGGGTCAGACCCACCACATTCAGTCCCTAATATAAGTTCAGATATTGGGAATTCTTCTTTTCTAAGTATAGAAGCTTCTTGTGCCATTTCTCTAGCACAACGAACAGCTTTTTCTATAGTTTTTAAAGTTCCATGTTCTTCTTGTATTACAAGAGTCTTTATTGGTTTATTTGTTCTCTCTTTTATTGCATCAACTACCAAGTCATTTTGACAATTTTCACAACCTAAAGACACAACTATCACACCATATACATTAGGATTTGCTGCATATCCAGCCATAACATCCATAGTTAATTGTTGGTCTGAACTTACTTGAGAACAGCCATTTTGATTATTAAAAGTAACAGCTCCTTGAACTTGTGAGGCTATAATTCTCGTTGTATCTGATGCACACACACTTGTAGGTAATATTAATATGTGATTTCTTATGCCAACTCTTCCATCTGGTCTTTTATATCCATAAAATTTCATATTGATTTCCTCCTAAAATAGTCTATTTATCATACTTTATTTGATTTTCTTGTACTATAAATTTTATTCTTATTGCTAATTAGATAACTATAATCCTACTTATTTAATCATTTAATACTAAATATGACTTTTATTGAATTATAAATGTTACTTTATATGTTCGATACAATTTGTTTATCTAAATCTTCTCTAACACTTTTAACATTGTGAATATGTACATGTTGACCAATTTTTATTTCTTGATTAGCTTCTCCTATGTGTTCTCCATATTTAGTAACTTTATCTCCCTCAGCCATATCCTTTATAGCCAATTTATGATAAATAGTTATATCATCTAAAGCTGTTATTGTCTTTATCGTTTTATCTTTTAATTTAAAATTAATTTCACTATTCTTAGATATTGCCTCAATAGCCACTGCAACATTATCTTTTTCATCAATTATCACTGCATTTATCATTATCTTTATTCTCCTTTATAAATAATATAGTTTTATTAATATACAAAATCATCTTAGCAATTATATATCTGTATTCATCAGGCTACTATTGTCCCATCATCTTTTTGTTTTGGGAATTTAGGACATCCATATTTCTTCGCCCACCAGCTAGTTATAAGAGGAACTAATATTGCAGTAACAACTACTGCAGCTGCTACTTGAGTTGTAGCTGTTGCAACATATGGTTGCCATGTTGGGTCAACTAATGCAACAGCAGCAGGAACAGCAATTGCATTCCCTGCAGTTGTAGCTACAGCCCATCCTGCATACCCTGGACGTTTACCTATAAATCTATCACAGAATACTATAAATATACCTCCTACAAACACAGATATTAATCCAAGTAATACTCCAGATAGTCCTCCTTTTAATATACTTGCAAGATTTATGCTACTTCCAAGTGCAAAACCTACAAAGGGTACTAATAAATTACATCCTGGTTCTAAAAATTCTTTCATCTTTTTGTCAAAATTACCTATTATCATACCAACAAGTATTGGTACGATTGCAGCTAATAATGACATTAATGGAACATTTGCAAGTCCTGAAGTCCCAAGAGCTATCAATGTAAAAAATGGACCATCATTCAAAGTAAGTAAACTCATAGTTGCACAATCTGTTTCATCTCCATATGAAGTCATTAATGAAAGATATATACTACCATTACTATTTGTAACTGCACTTATAACTGCCAAAGTTGTAAGACCTAATACTCCATCCATTCCAAATAATTTTCCTATAAGTATGCCTATTAAAGCACCTATAGCAAATTTAGAACCAAGAAGTATTCCTCCTCTTTTTAATACTTTTGGCATTTCTTTAAATTGAAGCTGAGTTCCAAGACATACTAGTTGAACCCCTATTATAGTTGCAGAGCCAACACTTGAGAATACTGCTGTTGTAAATGAACCTATTTGTACAATATCTGGGCAAAATGTATTAATGAAAGCTGCTATAAACATTGGGACTATCATCATACCTGCAGGAATTTTTTTAATAAAATCCATTATCATAAAGTTACTCCTCCTAAAACATGATATTTAATTACTTGTATTAAATTTTTTAGCTTTAATTTTAACGGCCGTTTCGGTTCGTATTTAAGAACTAAGTTTTTATTTACGAATCTTTGAATTAATGATAGCATTTTCCCAATTATGAGTCAATAAAAAAAATAAATTTTTGTCAAAATTTTTTCAAATTATCTGATAATATAGCAATAGTTAGCAATTATCTTCATTATATGCAAAATATAAAAAGTAATTTTTCTCATTTCACATCTATATATCCCAATTTATATAATCTAAATTCACAATATTTCGATATTTTCATATAAAATACGATTATTATTGTCTTATCTTAAATTATATAGCTAAATACAGTTCACTTTCTCAGGTATATTTTGGAAATTATTTCAAGTTTTTAGTATGAATTTTCATCAAAAAAATCATCTATAAATATTTATAATTAAAGCTTATTTGCACATACTGTCATATATTTTATTTCTACATTGTAAATTATCACACAGTATGCTAAAATCAACATATTCTAACACTTTAAATTAACAAAGATAGGGGGAAATTTATGACTTCAGATAATCATCGCCCAACAGCTAGGATATTAGATATTTTAGAAGCATTAGCTGAATCTGAGAATGGATATACTCTTACAGAAATAGCAGATGCTATCAATGCTCCAAAAAGTAGTATCTTTCCTATAGTTCATACACTTAATGCTAGAAAATACATTACTATTGATAAAAATACGTCTAAATATTCCATAGGTATACGTTCTTACACATTGGGGTCTTCGTTTTTTGAAAAAAGAACTATTTTTAACTACATAATTGATGAAATGACTAATATAGTTAATTCTTGTTCTGAAACTTGTCAACTTGGTATACTCGACAATAACGAAGTTCTTTATATTGGAAAAGTTGACTCTCCAGAGCCAATTAGACTTATTTCTTATGTTGGTAAAAAGATACCTGCTAATTGTACAGGTCTTGGTAAAGCACTTTTATGTGATTTTGATAAGGAAAAACTAATAAATTTATATCCAGACGGATTAAAAGGATTTACAAAAAAATCAATTACTGACTTTGATATTTTATATGACCAGCTTCTTGAAGTTCGTGAAACTCAAATAGCTTCAGAATGTGAAGAATCAATGGAATACCTAAAATGCCTTGCTGTACCAATAAGAAAAAACGGATGTATAAGGGCCGCTGTTAGCGTAACACTTCCACTTTTTAGGTCTAGTGAAGAAAAAATAGAACTGATAAAAAAATTACTTCTAAATGCACAAAAAAATATTCAATCTATGATGGAAGAACGTAATGAAGATATTATAATAAATTAGATTGATAAAAACAAAGTTGCTGACTTAATTACAGCAACTTTGTTTTTTTATGCTCTTTTTTATTTTTAATATTTTTATTGACATGATAAAAATACTATGTTAAATTCTAATCATAATCGTAATTACGAACTTAGTTCTTATATAAAAACTCACAATATATATTTTAACCTCAAAAACCAATATCTAATATGTGAATTAGTATAAGACTATTGTAGGTATGTATATTATACATAAAAATTAATTCAAAAAAGGAGATTTTAACTATGAGTATCTATTATGTACCACCAATAAACTTACTTGGAAAAGGGTGTCTTATTGAATCTAAAGACTCAATTAAATCCTTAGGCACTAAAAAAGCATTTATCGTTAGCGATAAATTTCTAACTTCAAATGGTACTGTAAAAAAAGTAACAGATATGTTGTCTCAAATAGGTGTGAACTTTGCTATTTATGATGAAGTTAAACCAAATCCAACTGTGACTAATGTCAATAATGGACTTGAAATATTAAAATCAGAAAATTGCGACTTCGTTATAACTATAGGTGGTGGTTCTCCACAAGATTGTGGTAAAGCTATTTCCATATTGGCTACCAATGGTGGTGACATTAGAGATTATGAAGGTGTAAATAAAACTTCTAAAAAATGTCTTCCTATAGTTGCTATAACTACTACTGCTGGTACATCAGCTGAAGTTACAATAAATTATGTCATAACGGATGAAGATAGGCACGTAAAAATGATAATGGTTGATACAAATGCACTAGCTACAATGACAGTTAATGACCCAGAATTAATGATTAGTAAGCCAGCTAATTTGACAGCAGCTACTGGTATGGATGCACTGACTCATGCTATAGAAGCTGTAGTGGCTAATGGTGCTTATGATGTTACAGATTCAACTGCGCTATATTCTATAAAGCAGATATTTGAATATCTTCCTAGAGCTGTTAAAGATGGTAATGATATAGATGCTAGAGAACAAATGTGTTATGCTTGTTTTCTAAATGGAATTGCTTTTAGCAATGCAGGTCTTGGAAATGTACATGCTATGGCTCATCAATTAGGAGGTTTATATGATTTACCTCATGGAGTATGTAATGCTATGTTGCTACCAATAGTTGAAGAAGAAAATGCTAAATCTGCACCTTCTAAATTCCGTCCAATAGCTGAGATTATTGGAATGAATATACATGACAAATCAGATAAGGAATGTGTTGATTTTGTAATAAATAAAATAAAAGCTCTTTCAGAAGAGGTAGGAATTCCAAAATCTTTAAAAGATGTTGGTGTTGATAATCCTAATTTTGAGTTGCTTGCTGAAAATTCTATGAAAGATGCTTGTGCTGGAGCCAATCCTGTTTTCTTTGATAAGGATAAAATTATAGAATTATTTAAGAAAATCTCTTAATATAATCACACTTATAAATTAATTATGTATATTTATAAGGGAGTGTCTCAAAATATTTTTATTTGATTATAGACACTCTCTTATTATCTAAATCCATATTTTTAATTTAATTTCAAACTCTTTAAAATTAATAAATAGTATTTTTAATGAATTATAACTGTTGTTGTGTCGGGTATATTGTCATATATCCACTTAGCATTTTCTGTACTTAGTCTTATACATCCATGGCTAAGAGCTTCACCAAGCCTAGCATCTATTATATAACTTCCTGTTGAATTATATAACACAGAATGATAATAATACCCACCTTTAATTCTAGTAGCGTACTTAACTGAATACTCATCTGTTCCAAAAGAAGGTTTTCTCCCACTTATATAAAAAATACCTGTTATAGTTGGAGTTTCAGGTTTACCTATAGTACATTCCCATTTATATAATTGCCCCCAACCACCATTATCTTTCTTAAAAATATAAGTGTATTTATTTTTAAGGTCTGTGGTAATTAGATAGTCACTAGTACTTTTAATATTATTTTCATTAACAAATTTAGTCATATCAGTGTAAAAATACTTATAATCTAATTCATTAGGTTTATTTCCATCACTTGACAAGAAATAATTAAAAACATAACCTGTTTTATCATCATATATAACTTTACTCCAGTCCCCTTCTACCTGTAGAACTTCGACTCTAGACTTTTCAGGAATTACTGTAATTATAGTAGAAGTTGTAGACTTATCTTCTCTTAAATTTAAATTACTCCAAGCATATTCACTTACTGATATTAAATCTCTGTATACATACCCTTCTTGAAAATTGTAGATTACTTTAATCCAATCATCTTCTTCATCTAGAACCTCTAATTTAGAACCTTGAGGTATTACAGTTATAATACTTGAACTTGTAGATTTCGCAGACCTCAAATTTACATTTACTAAAGCATATTTATATATAGGTGCTCTGTATTTTTTAATGTTTATTTTAAATAGCTTCACACATACCCATACTCTCATATGTCTTTTTACAATACTTTATGAAATTCGATATATATTCGTTCTTCTATTTTTAAACTTACTCTGTATAATTAAAGGTTATTATCCATTTAAATTTACAATATTACAATCTTTAATATATTCTTCAATTATACTTCTAGCTACATTAAAATAACTTATACATTTATCAACTATAACAGCATCACTGCTAACTACTCTATCAAGTTTTTCTAATATAACATCTGCATTTTTTACTAGCTCTACTTCTGTTTCAATTTTCCATACCTTGGCATGTTCTAATATCTTATATCTTAGATTTCCAGAATTAGAAACTGGTGCATCTAAGTAAAATTTAATTTTTGTAGCTTTATATTTATTAAAAAACTTTCCTATTAGATTTAAAACTTCTTCTGTTTTATCTATAATTTTATATGTTCCTCTAAGACCTGCTAAATCTCTTATATTTCCATCTCTACCTATGACTAGAGTTCCTCCAGATAATGCTACTTCTAGAGCTATTATCAAATTAAAACCATCTATGTATATAATTCCTTCATTTATTTTATCTAAGGAAAGTATCTTTGATTGTCTTATTCTATTTTTTTCATCAGTACATACTGCTCTCTTTAGTGCATCTCTTTGTCTTATTGAAAACTGATATCTATCTCCCACAAAAGTTACAACTGGGTCTATTTTATAATCTCTATTTATTAACCACTCTATTTCTTCTTGAGCCTTTACAAGTCTTACAAGTTCTTTACTTGAAAACCATCGTTTATCACTCTCATCAAAGCCTCTTTTAGATATTTTATTCATAGAGTATTTCACCGCCTTAATATGAAGTTTGCTAATATTATCTTATCCATTTATATTATTCAATATTTAGATTATACCTTTTAATACTCTCTTAAATACAAAATAATTACTTTTTTACTATATTTATACTTTATAATGTAAAGAAAGGATACTATTAGTAAATTCTCATAGTATCCTTTCTTTAAAATTTATTTATAATGATAATTTTAGGCTTTATTTATATATTACACTTATTCTATACTTCCTTTATCATATTAGGAGATAAAACATCATTAAGAGCCTCTGTCATAGTTGGATGTGCATAAACACGGTCTCTTAAATATGTATATTCTACTTCTAAATCTACGGCTAACTGAATTAAATGTATAATCTCACTAGAATCTTCACATATCATGCTAGCACCAAGTATCTTATTGGAATTTTTATCTATTACGATTTTTATAAATCCATCTGTCTTTCCAATTTGTTTAGCCCTTGGAATTGCCTCAACTGGCATCTTTGCTACTAATACATCATATCCTTTTTCCTTTGCTTGTTTAACATTAAGACCAACTCTTGAAAATGCTGGACTTATGAATATAGCATTTGGTATATTTTTTCTATTACTAGTCGTTCTAGTCTTATTTCCAAATAATTGATTGATTATTATACGATAGTCATCTAGTGATATATAAGTAAATTGAGGACCTCCATTTATATCTCCTATAGCCCATATGTGTTTTTTATTAGTCTTAAGGTTATCTGATACTTTAATAAATCCTCTTTCATTTAACTCTATGCCTGCATTTTCAAGTCCTAAACCTTCAGTATTTGCTTTTCTACCTGTAGCAACAAGTATTATATCACTTGTTATTTCCTTTAATTCACTATTTATATCATATTCTACTGTAGCTAAATTAGAAACTTCCTTAATCTCTTTTACCTTTGCATTATTTATAATTTTTACATTTCTCTTTTCAAGTAATTTTATTATTTCTTCTGAATCTTCAATATCTTCATTTGGTAAAATCCCATTATTTGAATTTAATATTGTAACTTCTGTTCCAAAGGAACTATAGATGCCTGCAAATTCTAAACCTATAAACCCAGCACCTATAATTGTCATTTTTTTAGGTAAGGTTCTTAAATTCATAAGAGATTCACTATTATATACTATCTTATTGTTTTCAATACCTTTTATATTAGGTATAAATGATTTTGAGCCAGTATTGATAAATATCTTCTCTGATACTAATTCATAAACTTCATTTTCAGTTTTTACTTCTACTGTATTTTCATCAATAAAAGTCGCCATTCCTGTAAATATAGTTACATTATCATTTGAATTTAATTTATTATAGTTAGCTTCTCTAAGCTTTGTAACCAAAGTTTCTTTTTTTTCTATAGCTTTTGCATATTCGATTTGTGCATCATTCCAAGAGTTTATATTTTTTACATTGTTTGCTGAATTTTCTAAGCTTTTAGTTGGGATACATGCTACATTTATACATGTTCCTCCATACATTTTATTTGACTTTTCTACTAAAGCTACCTTTAATCCTCTATTAGCTAAATCTCCTGCTAATGTCTTTCCACCTTTTCCAAATCCTATTATTATTGCATCAAATGTTTTTTTCATATAAATTTCAACCCTTTCCTTCGTTATTTATACTCTTACTATAACAAGATTTTCTAGGTGGTACAATTAGGTACTTTTTTGTAACCTTCTATATTAATACTTTTTATTTTTTTGATTTTCAATGAAAGACATCATAGTCTCTTTATTCATTGCTCCTGGAATGTACTGTGTTACATATCCTTCTTTATCAATTATAAATGTAGTTGGAAAAGCATTAATTCCATATTGATATGCTAATTCTCCATCTTCATCAAGTGCAACGGGAAAAGTATAGCCTTCATCTTTTAAAAAGTTAATTACATGTTCTCTTGAACCTTCTCTACCTAAATTAGGTGATGCTACACCTAAAATTACTACATCTTCATTATTTTTCTTATAATCCTTGTACAACTGCTCTATATGAGGCATTTCCTCTTTACATGGAGGACACCATGTAGCCCAGAAATTTAAAAACACAACCTTACCTTCATAATCACTTAATTTATGTGTTTTACCATATTGGTCAGTTAAAGTAAAATCAATAGATTTTATTCTCTCTTCATCATTAGAGCCGTTATCACTATTTTCATTATTAGATTCTTTTTTATTATCTCTGTTACCAGACTCTTCTTGTGTATTGCCATTAGAATTTCCTTGTTTATTATCTTCTTGATTCACACTTTGATTATTTTCAACTTTATTTTTTTGTGGAACATTAAAATGCTTGCTCACACTTTCAAACCCATTTATCATCATTAATATTCCTGATATTATAAGTATAGCTCCACCTATCTTTTTAATAATTTCCATATTAGATTTTATTTTATCTATAGTCTTAAACAACTTACTATAGAACATAGCTGTAATTATAAATGGCAAAATAAATCCAATGGTATATACTACTATTAAAAGATTTGCATTCAAATGATTAGTTGAACTAGAAACCATTACTAATACAGATGCTAATATTGGCCCAATACAAGGTGTCCACCCAAAACTAAATGTAAATCCAAGTAAATATGCTGTTATTGCTCTCATTTCTTTAAACTTTACATTTAATCTTTTTTCTCTATTTAGTATTGAAGACTTAATTATTCCCATATAAAACAATCCCATGATAATAATTATAATTCCACCTATAAACATTATTAAGTCTTTATTCTCATTAAAAAACATACTCAATACTCTTACTGATGAACCTAATATAAAAAAGGTTGTTGAAATTCCTAGAGTAAATAAGATAGTATTTTTAAATAGAGAACTTTTTATAAAATTAGTTTTTCCTTCTTTTAAATTTTCCACACTACTATTTGACAGTATACTTAGATAAATAGGTAGTATTGGTAATATACATGGCGAAAAAAACGATAATATCCCTTCTATAAATACCACAAATAAATTTATATTTTGCAAATTAAAGCTCCTCCTCATTCTATTTACATTATTACAATAAAAAATTATGTCCTTTTATTGCTTTTACTTTTATTCTCACGATAGCCTAATTAAGTCACTGTAAATTCAAAAGTAATTTAAAAGCTTACTTATCGCAATTTAAATTATTATTGCTCCACATAATCATCTTTTCCATAACAGGAAGTAATAGTACCCCTGACTCACTTAAAAAATATGTTGATTCTACAATATTATTAATTGATTTTTTATTGTTGATTATAATTCCTTGCTCAATTAAAAAATCTAATTGTTGAGTCAACATTTTCTTACTACATTCTGGAATGGCTCTTTGTAATTCTCCAAATCTTTTTTTATCTTTTTGTAACTCCCATATTATTATAGCTACCCATTTTTTACCTAATATGCTTGATAATGCCTCTACTGGACAGTCATATATCATATCATCTATATTATACATTTTATCTCCTCTTTCTTTTTATTAATTATTAAGACATGCTTTTATTTAATTTATAAATGTTACAAATGTGTTGAGATTTACTAGTTTAAGGTTGTTAATATATATTTTAGTTTTAAAATATTTCTGAGGTTTCATATAATTACTATATCAGTTTTATAAATGCATCACAATTGGGTACTTTTTTGTAACTACATATTTATAACTACATAAAATATTTATAACTACATAAAATATTTATAACTACATAAAATTAAAGTTAACTATATTAAATAAATTTAGCTCTTATATAATAATTCTTTATCTAAGTTCTTTATCCTGTTTTAATAATTTCTATATACAACATCAAACCCATACCTTGATATCTACCCAAAATTATACAAATTAAAAAATCTGACAGATATTTATCTGCCAGATTATTAAATGATAAACTTACTTTTACACTTATAAATCTAATAATATTGAAATAACTTCAAAAGGTGCTATTTCATATATTTGTTGTTCCTCTAATTCTTCTATTGCATTTATAACTTTCCCGTTTCTATCTTTAAATATTTTCTCATCTAATATCAACTTCTCACTTGTTGGATTTTCTAACCTTATTACAAACTTCTCTTTATCATAGTAAGAAAGATAACATGCTGATACAAGATAATTTTCTGGTAAAGATATTATCTCTAACTCTCTGTTCACAGATTTTTCAACAATTGACCTTTGAATCTTATTATCTATACGATATAAAAAGAAGTTATAATCCTGTAATTGATAATTTATAGATTCTTGCAAATAGTTATGAGTTAAACTTGCAACTTCTGATTCATCAAAAGATTTAGAACTCATATATATTGCAAATGAAAACTCTACTTCTCTAAGTATTTGTGCCTTTTCAGTTTTAATTCTGATATGTCCCTTTTTAGTGGTATCTCCAGAAGCACGTCCTGGTCTATATAATAAATCAGGTTTTCCTAATTCATCTGTAGTAGCAAGTAAAGTCAGTGCTATTTCATCATTGACATGTTGATACTCCTTTATTCCTCTAGTAAAGACAGTACAACTTCTCTTCTCATTAGTAAGCGTAATATTACTTTCTAAAGGTTCCAAATCTATAGGCATTTCACTATAAGTATTTTCCCAATTACTTAAAACCCCATTTTCTCTTGTTATATATCCAAATGGTAATGATGCTATATTTTTATTATCATTTATATTCGTTTTTACATGAACACGTAATCTATGATTACATATTGTATTGTTGACATGAAGTTTTACCTCTATAAATGGATTATCTTTTGATAAAATAATGCTAGCTCTTACATTTAATTTTCCATTGAGATTTTTATCTTTTCTATCTTCCAATGTAAGTGGTAGTAAAGTTGTACCTTCAACTACTATCTTTTCATATCCTAATGTTCTTTTTGTCGAAACACTATTAAACAAAAGTTCTATCTCGTCATCATCTTGTAATGGTGAGAAATCATAAGTATCTCCTGCATTTCCGCTATCTTTTAAAGTTAAAAAGTTTGATATATAAGTTCCATCTTTAAGTTGTAAATCCAAGCTTCCATCTTTATATATTACCTTGTATTTATCGTTAGATATAAAGGTATCATTAGACTCACTAAGTGACAACATCTCTTTATTACTTGTTTCAAAACTAATAACTTTATAACCAAGTGCAGGAAGTTGTATATTTATTCTTACTTTTAGTATATAATAACCTGGTTCTTCAATAAATATATTACCAGCAGGTGTCTCTTCCAATACATTTTCTCTTGGTTGTATGTAAGTTTCTTCAATTATAGTAGCATCTAAATTTTCTTTAAAACAAATATTTTTACTATCACTCACTACTTGTATTTCTTTATATCCATTAAATCTTTTAGCTTCTGAATTAAACACTAATACATCATTTTGAGATAACTTAAGCCCTTCTGAAATTTTCTTTACAATAGTGTTTTCAATACTATCACAGATTTCATTAGCTTCTCTTATACGGTGAAGAATATCATCTGTTACAGTATCAGTTACACAACCAGCCAAACTATCATGAGCTTGCCCCTCTAAAAGCTTTTTCCATGTGTTTATTAATAATTGATTGCTTATTTCTATTCCACTCTTTTTAGCAATTACTAGTAATGGCTCTATTCTCTTAATTAATTTATTTTCAAGTTTATCACATGCTAATTTTATATCCATTCTACTAGAACCAATTGATTTATGTATTCTTGCAAGCACTGGTTCTCTAAATTCACCTCTGTAGCTTTCTAATGATTCTATAGATTTTACATATTTCAAAAAGTCTTGATATGAACTTGTTATATAAGAATACTTTCCAATATTATTAATCTCTTCAACTTTATTTTTAAAATCACCTATTATATTTAATTGGTCATTTCCTGAAGGTATTAATACCTCTTCTACATCACTATATGATTTAATAAAATCAATAGCGGGGTCTAATCGTCCATTGACATACTTTGGTGAAGGTTCTAAAAGCATACCAGTTCCATATCCATGTGGCATATTTACAGCATATATATACTTTTCTCCATTTAAACTTTTCCATTTAAAATACGGTGATTGAACTTGCTTTCCTAAGTGGATACCCCTCCAAAAAAAAATATTATCAATCCCTACATGTCTTAATAAAATAGGCATCTGTGCATTAAAACCAAAGGTATCTGGTAAATACCCGATTTTCATGTACTCACCATACTTTTTACTTTCAAATATTCCAATCATTAAATTTCTTAAAATAGATTCCCCTCTAGCGAAGAATGCATCTGTTTGTGTAAACCATGGTCCTATATATAATCTTTTTTCTTCTATTAATTTTTTAATACTTTCTATTTTTTCTTTATGTACTTGTGTATAATCATCCAAAATAGAAAGTTGTCCATCAAGTACAAAACTTACATCTGGATTACGCTCTAACTCATCAATTATATCTGTAAATAATTGCTCACTAAGTACTAATGCATCTCCAGAAGTAAAATACCACTCTCTGTCCCAGTGTGTATGATTAACAATATGTGCTTTTATCATTTATGCTCCTCTATTTCTTCATTTTAATATTTTTAGGCTGTAATCAAGACTCAACAATACTCAAAACTTATACTAACTATAAAATTTATATTAAACCTAAATTATTACTTTTCTTAAATTTTTATTGAATTTTAAGATTCCCATTCTGCTTCATCAAATTCATCATCTTCAAATTCATCATCTTCGATAACTGGATTTCCACGTAATATTATAACTAAACCTGCTACAATTACTGTTCCTACTGCAATTGATAATACATACATTGGCCAGTTTTCTACTGTAAACCATCCATAAAATCCACTAATTGGAGTTGCATTCACTGAACCTAATCCAACTGCCATAGCTGAGGCAATTGCTGTACCAATTACACATGATGGTATTACTTTTAACGGAGATTCTACTGCAAAAGGAATTGCTCCTTCACTAACTCCAATCAACCCCATTATAAGAGATGATTTACCAGCTTCACGCAGCTGCTTATTATATTTTTGTTTTGCTAATATAGTAGCAAGACCTAAGCCTAGTGGTGGTATAACAATTCCTACCATTGCTGCTGTATTAGGCGCGTAAATCCCACTTGTTAATAATGCAAGTGATGTTGTCAAAGCTGCTTTATTAACTGGCCCACCTAGGTCAACTGCCATCATTGCTCCAATAATAGCTGCCATCAATATCTGATTTGTACCTGATAATCCATTTAACCAATTTTCTAAGCCAGTATTTAATGTTGCAAAAGGAATGCCTATGACATAATTAATTAATATAACAGTTATTAACGTTCCAAATACTGGTACTATAAATATTGGTACTATTGAAGCTGCTGACTTTGGTAATTTAACATTATTTTTAATAAATAAACATGTATATCCTGCGATTAAACCAACTGCTAAAGCTCCTAAAAAACCTGCTCCGATATCCTTAGCAATCATACCTCCAACAAGTCCTGGTACTATAGCTAATTTATCAGCTATAGAAAATCCTATAAAGGCTGCAATTACAGGAAACATTAATCCTAAAGCAGTGCCTCCAAAACCATCTAAATCATGTAATAATCTAACAATACTACTAGCACTTTCTGCATATTTAACGTCCCATATATCTGGTATATTATATAAAGAACCCCCTACACGAGATATTGCCATTATCATAGCACCTGCAATTACTAATGGAATCATATATGAGATTCCTGTTAAAACATGCTTTTTTAACTCAGAGACTATCTTTTTTAACATTATATTTCCCTCCATTTATTTAGTGTCAATTAACTTTAGTGCATCATTGATTACCTTTTCTGCATCTTTTATAGGTGCATTAACTGGTACTTCTAATATTTCTTTGCCTTCAAAACGTTCAGCATTTCTAACTTTAGTATCTACAGCAAATATTACTACTTCTGCAATTTGCGCATCTTTTTCAGTTAATTCATTGTCAATTCCAGTTGCTCCTTGTGTTTCAACTTTTATAAGATGACCCATTTTTTTTGAAGCCTTCTTTAATGCTTGTGCTGCCATATATGTATGTGCAACCCCTGTTGCACATGCTGTTACTGCTATAATTTTTCTTTTCATATCTACATTTCTCCCTCATTAAATATTTTAATTACTTCTTGTGCTGAATCAGCTAATTTTAATGCGTCCACATTGTCATCATCCATTAACTTAGTTGCCAATTTAGACAATAAGACAAGGTGGTTACTGTCTTTATCAATGTTACTTATAGCTAACAAGAAAATGCTATCTACTGGTTTTTCATCTAAGGCTTCCCATTCAATTTTATTTTTAGATTTTGCAAATATTATAGAAGATTTCTTAACAGCATCACTTTTCCCATGAGGAATAGCAATACCATTCCCAATACCTGTAGTTGCATGTTCTTCTCTTTCTAAAACAGACTTAACATATTCTTCTTCATTATCCACAATCCCATTTTCAACAAATATACTACTTAATTTTTTTATTGTTTCTTCCTTGGTAGTTGCATCAAGATTAAAAACAATCTGCTCTTCCTTCAATACATCTGATATTTTCACTATATATTCTCCTCCATTAGCAAATCGTACACTTCTTTTGGTGAAGTTGCACTTAATATGTTATTTATATTTTTTTTATTGTCAATGAAGTCATAAAAAACTTCATATATTTCATCAAGTTCCAAATTTTTGTCATTTTCTAATGAAATAAAGAAAACAACTTCTACATTTTCATTTCCCCATATAATAGGATTTTTTAAAGTTGCAACAGATATATTAGATTTTTTAATATAACTAGGATTAGCATGAGGTGTAGCTATATATTGAAAAGATGTGTAAGATAAATTTTCTCTTTCAATTGCACTTTCAGCTATACCTTCTTTCGCATAACCTCTTTTTATTAAGTTATCTGTTATACATCTAATTACATCTTCATAATCTGATGCCTCAATATTTAACAAAATATTTTCCTCAAATATTAACTTTTTAAAAGATTTAGATTTTCCAGAAGTAGTTCTTGGAACATTTTGTATGTTTTTCTCTAAAGTTCTTATATCATTTTCATTTAAAATAGGGCTAACTACTATAGTTGGAATAGTTTCTAATTCTAAATAAATAGTACTGATTACTAAATCTGCATCAATTTTACTAGATACTAATTCTTGGACAGAAAGTATCTTTTCAATCTTTACCATAGGGAAGTATTTTTTTAACCTTGCAGATAATAACCTAGAAGAACCCAACCCTGTACTACATACTAGAATTACCCTAATGCTTTGTGGTAGTTCTTTCATTCTTTCTCTAAAAGCTTCAAAATGTAGTGCTATATAAGCACATTCGTCATCATTTATTCGAATATCATATATAAATTCAATTACTTTTTTCAAGTTTAAAGCTTGTTCAAATGATAGAGAAAAGTTTTGCTTAATTGTATTTACATATGGGTTTTTGATACTAAGACCATATGTCAATCTATTTATCGACGAATGTATATGTGTAGTTAATCCATCAATTAAATCTTTATCATAGGCTGTCTTATACAATGTATTTTTGATAATTTCTCGAAGATTTGAGATATTGTTTGTATTCGCTTCATAAGGTTTACTTGAATTACTTTTTAGTTCAGTAGTGTTTCTATGCTGGTCAGCAGCTACTAAGTGCAGATTTATATATCCAATTTCAGAATTTGGCAATAATATTGAAAATTTTTCTTCTAGTTGCTTTGCTAGATAATTTGTATTTGGCATTTGATTATTTTCTATCTTATTAGTATATAAATTTTCTTCTATATATTCACCTTTTCTAATTCTTTCTACTGCTATAGCTAAATGAATAACCAGTGATTGAAATTCATAATCAGAAAACTCAAATTTTCTTTCCTCACTAAAAGTTCTAAGAATCTCAATAATGATAGATAAATCATCCTCAAAAAAGATACCATTCACATCTGCTTGTATCTTTTCAAAAGCTTGATAAAAACTTTCTTGTTCTTGCTTAATATACCAATTTCTACTCCAAAATTTATGTATAAACTTAGCAGTAAGCTGTCTTTTGTCTCTTTCACTTATATTCAATTTAATTCCTTTACTAGGTTTCTTATATATAGAAACTCCTTCACTTTTTAGTAATTTTTCAACCTCAGCTAAATCTCTTTCAATTGTTCCTCGACTTATATATAATTCTTCAGAAAGTTGTTGTATAGTAATATAATCATTACTTTTTAACAAAATTGAGTATATATATATAACTCTCTCCTCTCTTGTTGTAGGAATTTGACTTCCTTTATTATCTAGGTAAGGAAGTATTTTTCTTAAATCTCCTTCAATATAAACACCTATTTTAGGTTTTCTCACTAAAGAAAGACCTATCTTTTTAAGTACTATTTCTACTTCTTTGAGAGATTTTGAAACTGTTTTTTCTGAAACATCTAAATCTTCTGCTATTGCTTTAACAGTTGTATGACCTTCTTTTAATAAAAACTTTATTATTCTAATTTCACGATTTTGAATCATATCAGTTAACATTTTCAAACTTACTCCTTCCCTTTGTTTTTATTTTAATGGAAAATGTTTTTCTACAAAACTACTAATATTTCCTGATTAAATACGGTAATTTTTATGTATTGAATACTTTAATTTTAGATGATAAATTAAAAACTGTCTAAATTTAATATGAAAGGAAATAATTTAATGCTGACAATAATTATTGCATTACTTCCTGTAATAGGGTGGGGATTAATGCCCATAGCTGCAAACCTCAAAAAAAGTTCTCCCTACGAACAACTTTTAGGTACCTCTATAAGTGCGTTTATATTTTCCACTATAATAACTTTGGTTATGCATCCTGAGATTACATTTTTTTCATTTTGTGTGAGTATGATTTCTGGGATATTTTGGAGTTTAGGTCAGTTAATGCAGTTTAAAGCAATTCAAATTGCTAGTGTATCTAAAGTAATGCCAATTTCAAATGGTTCACAATTAACTTTTACAACTTTACTAGCTGTAATCTTATTTAATGAATGGACTAGTTCTAAAATGTTTTTGATTGGCACCTTATCAATCTTATGTATAATAATAGGTATACTTCTCACAAATTATCAAACAAAAAAATCTACTAATAGCAATATGTTGAAATGTATTGGAGTTACATTATTATCATCCTTGTTTTTAGCATTATATGTTGTAGCCAATCAAATATTTTCAATTGAAGGATATAGAATTATATTGCCTCAATCTGTTGGGATGTTAATAACTGCATCAATTATTGTTAAGTATTTTTCTAGAGAGACTTTACATAAGGAAAATGTTTTATTTAATCTAATTACTGGAGTATTGTGGTCAATAGCAAATTTAGGTATGTTTATTACAACCAATACTTTGGGAGTTACGATAAGTTTTTCTATTTCTCAGAGTTGTGTTATAGTAGCTACTTTAGGAGGAATTATCTTCTTTAAAGAAAAGAAAAATAAAAGAGAGTGGCTTGCTATTTTTCTTGGAATAATATTAATCATGTTTGGTGTTTTTATGTTAAGCACAATAAAATAGATATTTATTTATATAAATTAAAATGAAAAATTGATTATCCTCTAAAATACTGTGTTTATCACTGATTTAGCTATAATTAAGAGTCTATATTGCCACTAATTTATCACTTATGAATGAATCTTAATAAGACCATAAATAGTAATAAATATTAAAAGAGAGAAGCTAAACAGTACAATTACTGAATTGCTTCTCTCTAGAGCATTGTCATAACCCCATACATTTTATAGTAATTATTATCTTATAGAAAACATCTATTTATACTTGTTCTATTATTACAATTTTATATTTTTTTAACACATTAAAATAGTGTTTATTTTACATTTACTTTTTTATATATTTTTTCAACATATTAAAATAGTAACCATTTTATATTTACTTTTAATCAAATATACTAATCTGATTATTATTGTTTTTATCTATTTTAATAGTCTTCATATTTCTAACAGTTATTTTTGCATCTTCTCTTATAGCACCTACAAGTACTCTATTTTCTTCATTATATAGTCTACAATTTTCTTCTACTCGTGTATAATTAAAATTAGCATAACAATATAAACAATAATGTCTACAAGTATTGTACTGCCCTATATCAATACTCTTAACACATCCACAAATATCCCTTTGTGTATCATCCTTTTTGACTTTCACTTCACTACCTATAATCTTTGATATTAACTTATCATCAATACATTTACTTTTTCCAATGCCAAACTTACTTAAATTATATTCATCACAACATATTTCAAGTGTTATATTATACTTATTAGATATTCTAAAAAGTTCCTTCGACAATATTTCTATTTCTTTAATTTGTATAGGTTTTATATGTAATGACTTTGTATTAACTTTTGTTTTCTTGTATAAATCTATAAAACTTATTATACATTTTTCTGTAAATCCATTAAGTTGACTACATAATCTCTCAAATGCTTTTATATGATAATCTAAGTTATACTTTTCATTTAGAAAAATTGGGTCATATCTCAAAATTACTCTTTCTTTTCCTATGCTTCTAGACAATTCTTTAAATGACTCTATTATCTTCTTTTTATCTAAAATTCGTGTTTCTACATCTTTACCATATGGAGTTATAGTATAGTGAAAATAATATTTGTAGTCTTTTAATTTGTTCAAATCACATATCATTGGAGTTGCATCTTTTGTCCAAAATATAAAGCAATCAACAGTATGTGGATTTAACTCTATCTTACTTACTTGTTTTGGATTCATCGGATTAACAACATACACAAAACCCTCTTTAAGTCTGTTAAAAAACCACTTACTATAAAAAGCAGGTATATCAGTTCTTCTACTTACACTTACTATCATAATTTAACCTCCATCTAAAAGTATAGCTGATATCACTCTTAGAATTGTCCAGACCACATTCTACACACACATTATTTACTAGTTTTCATTCACACAGAAAACATCTTTTTTATAGCTTATTATCCCTAGACAATATATGATGTATTTTCTTTGCAAAGTTTTTCCATTTTATCATACACAACACTACTGTCTCTCTCATCTGTCATGGTAACAATTATATCACTTGCCTTAAGAATTGTTTTTCCTTTTGGAATAATTTCTTCTCCTCCTCTTTGAATGGCTACCAAAAGACAATTTTCTGGCCATTGAATATCCTGAATTGCTTTGTTAGCAACAGGAGAACCAAACATAATGGAAAACTGATCTAGTATTTTCTCTCCCCTCTCTCTATGAACAGGTTCTCCATTTTTCTCAAGTAATCTCTCCAGAAGACTTTCATAAATCGGCTTAGATTTCAGAAGTGTAGCCACAATATACGCCACAATTGAAATAACGGATAGGGAAAGCATCTGGCTGACAGAACCTGTCATTTCAAAAATCAATATAATTCCAGTCAAAGGCGCACGTACAATGGCAGTAAAATACCCTGCCATAGCCAGAAGTATAAAATTATTGACATAGTCTAAGTTCATTCCAAAAAACTGTACACCTACCATTCCGAACATTCCCCCAATAAAGGCTCCTAAAACAAGTAGCGGGAAGAAGATTCCTCCTGGCGCACCAGACCCAAAACTAACAGCCGAAAATACAAAACGGATGACAAAAATCAAAACTACCATTCCCAACAAATATTCATGGCTTGTTAGTGCTTCCACCAGATTATGCCCACTTCCAAGCACCTCAGGCATCAAAAGACCCAAAATACCAGCCATAAAAAATGGAATCAATATTTTTCCAAATGTACCTATTTGGGGAATCTTTTTATATAAAGACTGAACAAATAAGGTAAACCAATTATAAAATGCCCCCATAACGCCAAGCACAACACCTAAAATCAGTATCAACCAATAATAACTCTGTGGTAACACATTTCCAATATCAAACTGGAACACTGATTCCATTCCTAGAAAATTAGCTGATATATAGTCCGCTGTTAGAGATGCTGTCATCACAGAAATCAAAACAGACACTGAAAAGTTTTTATGTATTTCTTCCAGTGAAAACATGACGCCTGCCAGTGGTGCATGAAAGGCTGCTGATAATCCTGCACTTGCCCCACAAGTAAGCAAGAACTTTTCCTCTGTCTTTCCTCTATCAAGAGCTCTGGAAATACCCTTTCCTGCCATAGCACCAAGCTGTATAGAAGGTCCTTCTCTTCCCAAGGCAAGACCACCCATAAGCGATAAGAATCCTCCAACAAATTTGGCTGGCAACACACGCCACCATACTTGCTTGATTTTCCCTGTCATCTCTCCTTCTAGCTGAGGAATACCACTACCTGAAATCATTGGCTCCCAATTTACTAGCCTTGATACAATCCACGCAAGCAGTGCAAGCACTGCAAACCAAACTGCTGTTTTCACAGTTGAACCTTTTGCAAAATTTAATATTTGGTTAAGCCAGATACCAGCCTGCCCCAAAAGTATCCTATATAAAAGTACAATCAAACCAGCTATAGCGCCTACAAGAAGCCCTTCTCCAATCAAAATGACCTGAAATCGCTCGGCCCGCTTAATTACATGAGATGTATCTTTTTTCATAATCTTTCTCCTCCACTCCATAATTCGGTGTAATATGAATAAATATATTTTTTAGTTCATTTCACACAAAATCATATGTTACTTTTCTTCTATGTTTGATACACATAACCAACTTATAATGTAATGTAAATACTGAATAATTATTGTTATCCAACTTAATTTCATCGTATTTACCACTGAATCAATAATACAATACATTTTTAGAAAAATAAAGAAGGACATATTATTTTATTTTTACTTTATTCTTGACTTTGATAAAAAACATGATAATATTAATCCTAATTCAGACTATCATTAACATCAGTCTAAATTATTATATTTAATAATATTAAAAAGGGTGCAATTATCAAGCACCCTATAAGCTTATTTTTTTAAGAAAGCTAAAATACAATAAAAATATCTATCTTATATCTAGATTATAGTTTTTGATTTGCATATTTCAATGACCATTGGCAATTTACCATACATTTTAAAACACAAAAACATTTAGAAATATCGATTATAGACTCTCTTCCCCCTTGAAAAGTTCAAGCATTTCCATGTATAGCTTTTGCAGGGCATTTTTCTACACAAACACTGCAATCACCACATTTTGAAGCAATCAAAGGATGCTTTTCAACAGAAATTGGTGCATCCGTAAGTACTGTACACATGCTAAAAGCACATCCAAATTCCTCAGTGATAAATAAATTATTTTTCCCCATGAATCCAATACCACTAATATTCGCTATTGTCTTATGTGGTAAAGGGCTAATACCTGATTGCATCTTAGGGTCAATATATCCTCTTTCAATGTATCTGTGTTCTATATTATTTTTTTCTGATTGAGCATAAGCACTATAACCTTTTTTTTGAAGATATTCAGAAATCCAATCAGCTAGTTTTTCCACCTTTTCCTCTTTTTCCAAAAACTCATCTCTGTCTGTAGGTAAATTATTATATATATCTTTAATAAACTTCTTTGATAATCCTATACAAAATAGATTTCAACTCATCATTCATTTTTAACTCCTTTCACAGCTAATCAAGCAAGAAATAGCTTTATATACTGATAGGTTCTGGCTTTTTATTATGTTAACCAATACTTTGTACATTCTTTATTTCTACTCATAAAACCATATTCAATTAAATATCTTCTAATCGTTGCAAAATCATAATATATAGACTCTAAAATTTGATTAACTTCTTTTTCTGAATATTGCTTTCCTTGGTCAAATTGTTCTAAAATTTTAGACAAAATAACAACTTTTTTCTTTTCTTTTGATGAAAAAGCTTTTAATTTTAGAGGATTCATACTTTCAAATGATGTTTCTAAAATGTGTTTTCTTTCTTCTTCAGTTACTACGTATCTCTCATCTACCATTTTGGCATGTTCGTGGATTGGTATTATAATACTATCTCTATTAGATTTATCTTCAAATACAGATTCATATAAAGCCAAGTATAGCTTAGCTTGTTTTGCTTTTTCTCTAAACATAAATTTTTGATGACGTATTGTAGAAGTAGATACACCAAGCTCTTTTGCAATTTCTTTATCTGATAAATCACTAATAAATAATTTAAATAATTGTTTTTGATTATCTGTTAATGTATTGTACTTTGAATCATTATTGACCAATTGTTCCAAATAGTTACCATGTTTTAATTCTGTATGCAATTCAATAGCTCTTGATGCTTCAAAAAATCTATCACCAACTCTGTATATTTCTCCTACTTCATACGTTTTTCCACAAATAATGCAACTATAACAATTTAAATCTGCATTGAATACATAACCTTTTTTGATATCTTTAATAGAAAGATTTTCAATCTTCATATTATTCACCTCCAGTATATGGTTTATTATTTCAATAAACATATATTACTAAAGTTTATTATTATTGTCAACATTTCTATTTTAAGTTTATGAAGTTCATATATTATACAACGTTTAAATTATAATGTATCTCAAAACAATATATTTAAATCTCTATTTGAACAATTATTATTTATAATTAGCTATTCTTATATAAAGAGAAGAGTATAAAACTAATTACAAAAAATAAAAGGAACTACTCAATTTAAAAGCAAGTAAGTCCCTTTTTATCTAACATATTTATATTAAATTTACATTGTACAACATAAGTTTATAGACAGTAATCTTTTATTTTATACTTTTTATTTAAACTCAATTACAGTATCTTTTCCACCCTCTACATTATTACCTACATTATATGTATTCATATTGTACTCCGAATGATTAGTTATTGTAACTGGAGTAATAAGTGAGATACCATTTGATTCAATTAATGAACGGTCAATTTTTAACATTGGTGTCCCCTCTTTTACTTGGTCTCCTACACTTACTAATGCTTCAAATCCTTCACCTTTTAAGTTTACAGTATCTAAACCAACATGAATAAGAAGTTCCATTCCATTTTCTAATTCTATAACAAGTGCATGTTTAGTTTCTGCTAAAACTGCCACCTTACCATTAGATGGAGCATAAACAATATCACCTGTAGAATCTATAGCTACACCTTCGCCCATAAGTTTTTGAGAAAATACAGCATCTGGTATTTTAGATAACTCTATTACCTTTCCTGATATTGGTGATTTTATTGATTTTTTCTTAAACATTTTAAACATAAAATATACTCTCCTTTTTACTTTTAACCATTATTAGCTGCCTTTAGTTTTTCACCTAAACTTCCTCCTGGATGATATTTATAAAAATCAGCTGAGTCAAAATTACTGTTTTTAGATAATGCACATGCAATAGAATCTCCTAAAACCAAAGTAATCGTAGATGATGTTGTTGGTGCTAAATTTAAGTGGTCAGCTTCACCCTTTGCAGGATATATTAAAGCATAATCGCACTCCTTTGCCAATACTGAATTTCTATTTGAGGTAAAAGCAATTGTTTTAGAACCTATTGCCTTAACATATTTTATACAATTTACAACTTCCATAGAATTACCACTATTTGAGATTAAAATTGTAATATCTCGACTTTCAATCATTCCTAAATCTCCATGTACTGCCTCTGTTGCATGTACAAAAAAACTTGGTGTACCAGTACTTGCAAATGTAGCTGCCAATTTTTTACCTATATGTGCAGACTTACCTACACCCATAAAAATCACTTTACCTTTACAATTTGCAATTTCATTAACTATATTTTCATATTCAATACCTGCTTCATCTATTAAACACTTTATAGCATTCATTTCAGTAGTCATAACATCAACCATTGTTTTTAAATAGTTCATAATCATCTCCCCTTCTATATTAAATATTTTTTGCAATATAATCTATAGTTTTTTTAATTCTATTTAAACCATCTTCAAGTTTTTCTCTTGAACATGCCACATTTAACCTCAAATAAAACTCACTTTCTTCTCCATATACCTTGCCTCCCATAATAGCAACTTCACCAATATCTATTAATAGATTTTGGAATTTTTCACTACTTATTTTAAGTTCCGAGAAATCAATCCAAGCAAAGTAACACCCTTCTGGCATAACCAATTTTAATGGCTTTAAATTATCTTCTATATAGTTAATTGTATATTGAAGATTCTCTTTAATGTATTTCAGTAACTCATCTAGCCAATATTCACAGTCATTATAACAAGTCATTGTTCCCAAAATAGCTAGTATAGCTGGTGAATTTACAAAATCACGATATCTAGTTATATTTTCAAACTTAGTTCTTATCTCTTCATTAGGTATAATTACATATGACCCAGTCAATGCTGGTATATTAAAAGACTTAGATGCTGATGTACAAATAAATATAGACTCCAAATAATTGTCTGCCACATTTAAAACAGGTGTCATTTTACTATCATATACAATATCCATATGTATATCATCTGATATTATTTTTACATTATTTTCCTTACAAATCCTTACCATCTTAATAAGCTCTAATTCACTCCACACCCTACCTGTTGGGTTATGAGGATTGCATAAAATAAATATCTTAGAATCTTTACATTTTTTCTCAAAATCATCAAAATCAATAGAGTAAAATCCATTCTTATTTGTAAGAGGAGATTTTATAATATTGCGATTGTTATTTCCTATTACTTCATAAAAAGCATTGTATGCAGGAGTGTTTAGTAATACTCCATCTCCTTCATCACTAAAAATTTCAATGAGTTTACTAATTGAATACATTACACTTGGACTGTAATATATCCAATTGCTATCAATACTGCAATTAAATCTCTTAGAGTACCAATTTCTGATAGAATCTTTAAAATCATCGTGCTTCCATCTGCTATATCCTAATACTCTATGATTTAATCTTTCTTTCAATACTTCTGTTATCTCATTTGGAAATTCCAAATCCATATCTGATATTGTAAAAGGAAGTAATCCTTTTTTTCCAAATCTATCTTCTACATAATCCCATTGGGTACAATATGTACCCAATCGGTTTACTTTTTTATCAAAGTTAATCATTACATTCCTCCAAATGACCTTCCATCGCCTTATCCATTTGCTTTCTTAAAGAATACACTTGAGTACCTATAATTACTTGAATTGTGTGTTCATCTAATTTAACAACTGCTATACCACCAGCTTCTTTAATTGCATCTTCATTTATTAGTGATACATCTTGTAATTTTAAACGTAATCTAGTTACACAATTGTCTAATGATAGTATGTTAGATTTCCCTCCTAGCGCTGCTATCATTTGCTGACCTTTGTATGTAGATAGATTTTTAAAATCTGAACCATTTCCTTCAGAAACTTTTATTTCTTTATCTTCACGTCCTGGAGTTTTTATATTAAATTTAAGAATTGCCCATTTAAATACAAAGTAATATATTGCAAAGTATAAAGCTGCTACTAATACTGCTATTGGCCATCCTGTAGCTGTTCCTCTCAAGACTCCAAAACTTATAAATGCTATTAAATCTCCTGTGAATCCCATCAATACACCTAAGTATGGAAGTACCATGTTTGCTAAACCATTCATAAATGTATGGAAAGCAAATAATGCTGGTGAGATAAATAAGAATAAAAACTCTATTGGTTCACTTATTCCACCTATAATAACTGTCAACACTCCTGATATTAAAAGTCCTTTAAGTGCTTTTCTATTTTCTGGTTTTGCTGTACGATATATAGCTAATGCAGCTCCAGCCAAACCATATTGAATCATTAATTTACCTTGCTCCATTTTACCAGCTAAATCAAGAGGTATAATCTGATTATTCTCCACATATGCCATAAACATATTCAATGTTCCAAAGTATGTTTCTCCATCAATAACAGCAGTTCCACCTATTGGTGTAAAACGGAATACAGATGTTACAAGGTGGTTTAATCCAAATGGTATTGTAACCCTTTCAGCTACTGCATATGAGAAATATCCTAATGGCCCTGCTGAAGAAATCCATCTTCCTAAACTTTGGAACGCATTGAAAAATGGTGGCCAAACAATAGGTATTAATAATCCCACAATACTCATAACTATTAAACTAACAATTGGAACTAATCTTGGTCCACTATAGAATCCTAGTGATTCTGGTATTTTCAAATTACTAACTTTATCATACATTGCATAAACAATTAAACCTGCTATAATACCACCTAAAACACTTGTGTTATATGTTTGTATACCCATAATCATGGCTTGACCATTAGTTGACATCTGGTCTGCTGCTACTAATAAATCAGCTCTTGTTAAATAAAAATTTGTACCTATATGCATTGCTATAAATCCTACTAAACCTGAAAATGCACCAAACTCTTTTTCTTTTTTTAATAATCCTAATGGAATTGCCATTGCAAATAATGCTCCCAAGTTATTAAATGCAAATAATCCTATTGTTAACATGAAATTTAAAATCATATTAACATATTCATTTCCTAGAAATGGAACCATTGCAATCATCTTAGGATCTGTAAAACCAGCCCCAAGACCTAGCATCATACCAGAAACACTAAGTAATGCTATTGGGAACATAAACGTTTTTCCTAACATTTGGAAGAAATTCCATAGACCTAACTTATTTTTTTCATATTTTCACCCTCCTATTTTTATATAAAAAACATAATCTAATTTATAGAAAAACCTAAATCAAAAAACTTAATCCAATAACTAAGTTCAATGATTTAGGTTTTGCCTGCTCAACCAGTTACAACCCTAAAAGTCACTGTTTGTATTTAATAAAAAAGCCTAAATCAAAAAACTTAATCTAATAACTAAGTTCAATGATTTAGGTTTTGCCTGCTCAATCAGTTACAATCCTAAAAGCCATTGTGTTTATTTAATAAAAAAACCTAAATCAAAAAACTTAATCTAATAATTAAGTTCAATGATTTAGGTTTTGCCTGCTTAACCAGTTACAATCCTAAAAGTCACTGTCTGTATTCAATAAAAAAGCCTAAATCAAAAAACTTAACTAAAATTAAGTTCAATGACTTAGGTTTTGCCTGCTTTATCAGTTACAATCCTAACAACCACTGTTTGTTATTTTATTTATATGAATCATTAGATATAATTCTTCTTCTTTACTAATTTTATATTCAAATCTGTCTAATACCAATGCTACAATTTCTTCAGTACATACTTTAGGTTTATTATAGTTTTTATTTACTAGTTTATACATATCTTCAACATCACTATCTTTGTAAGTTTCTTTTCTTAAAATTCTTTGAACGAAAAACTTTAAGTGAGTTATAAGCCTAGAGTAATTCAGTGAGTTTACATCTAATTTAAATCCATGTACTTCTTCTATTATCTGAACAACTTGTTTTGAAAACTCTAGTATATTAATACCTTCATCTTTTTGAGAATTTTCTAATCCATTGATTATATGAATAGCAATATACCCTGCTTCATCTTCAGGCAACTTTATACCTATCTTTTTTTCAATTTCATCAATTGCCCATAATCCAAATTCAAATTCTTCTCTATAAAGTTGTTTTGTTTCATTAAGTATCAGGTTTGGTAATTTTATACCCTGTTTTTCTCTTTGGACAGCGAATTCTATGTGACTAGTTAAAGCCAATATTATTGAATCATTTACTTGAGTATTTAAAACTTCATTAGCTTTTTCTATAATTTCTTCTGAAATTTTAAAATATTCAATTGAGGTTTTATTAAGTATTTGATTGTATTTGTCTTTTTGATTATCTTGAACAAAATATTTCTTAGAAATCAAACTTTCATCTATCAAATCTCCTACTTTTTTCTTGAATCCAACTCCAGCACCAGTTACAATTATTTCTGTGCCATCTTCTAGGGAGCTTACTACTACATTGTTATTAAATACTTTTTTTATATTCACTATAAATCCCCTCTGAAAAAAATGTTTCATCACACTTACATAGTATATTATATTTAATTTAATGTCAATATTTAAAATTTCACTTTCGCATATATTTTGCATTTTCCCCTATAATACTACAATTGCAAAATATTTTAATTGTGCACTATATAATTGTCGTTTTTTGTATTTTTTTATTTAAATATATTTAAATATTTATTATATATATTCAATTCTTTAAAGTTATTCAAGATTTTTTATTACACCATATATTTTCCAGTATTTTCAAGTATCTAAATGCGCATTTATTAAGTATTTATTGAAATTTAAATTATATTGTATTATAAGTTTTTTTTTAATAGATATACCTAAAATGAGATTAATATAAAATATTCTTTATATGAAATTTTTATCAAATATTTTTTAAATTATATTTTTATTTTGTATTTATGAATAGATTTCGTATTTTTTCCTAAATTGCTGTAAATACATTAATATTTTAATACCTTATATAATATTTTCCAATTATTTATAATACATTTTTTCATTAATTTTCTCTAATTATAACTTTATCACTTCTAATAATATCTAAGCAATTATAACATTTAACATTTTATGTAAAATTTATAAAAAAATGTATATAATCTAAAATAAGTGACTATACTAAAAATATGATACGGATAACCAATAAGTTCAACCTATCTCCCCCAAAATAGAATGAGCTACAGTTCCCCCCAACTGTAGCTCATTTTCGTGTAATTTAAATATTTTTCATATAATTTCAATCTAAACTGAAACAACTTCTTTAAAGTTTAATCCATATTCTTTTCTTTACTTTTTATAAACATTAATTTTCCATTATTTATTCCCCATATCTCATCCGCAAATAAAGCAACTTCCTCTGAACTTGTTGCTATTATCACACATTTATTATCTTTATGTGCCAAATTGTAAAACACATTTATTAGACTTTCTTCACTTTTATCATCCGTGCTTTCTATAATATCATCACATACTATTAAGTCAGGATTATTAGATAATGACTTAGCAATACACACTTTTTGTTTATCATAATAAGATAAGTTTTCTACTCTATCCAGTACTTTTTCTCTATCAATTCCTACCTTTTGTAGAATTTTACATGCTATTTCCCTCTTATTCTTTTTCTTATTTTCACTAATTCTCATTGGTAAAAACATATTCTCCAAAATAGTTTCATTATTTAATAAGTTATAATCTTTAAATATGACTCCTATATCTTTATTTCTATACATATCCTTATTTATATTTCTTAAATCCTTACCCTTATAAATAATACTTCCATCAGTGTAATCATCAAGACCTGATATTATAGATAACAAAGTACTCTTTCCTGCCTGATGCTTTCCTATAACAACATACATTTTTCCAGTTTCAAATTTGGCACTTACATCTTTTAATACATATTTATTACTTCCCTCATACTTGTAATTAACATCTATCAGTTCTAGTATTACCAATCTACATCACCTAATTTCTATCATAAATTATCTGTATTGGTTTATATACAATTGTACTATATATGGCCACTATGCTAGTTAATAATATCAATATTATCGCTACAATAATTATCTTAAATATCAGATTTGGAATCAATTTATCTCTTAAACTTTTTATTTCTTGTTTGATATCATCACTATTTATATCTATATTTTTATATTCTCTATTATTCAGTAAATCAACATTATGTATTACATTATATTGATTTTGATATTCAAAAACATAATTTGATAGTTTTGAAGCTGATATACTTACAATTCCTCCTCCAAGTATAAGGCATACTAAAGTTATCATAATACTTTCACATATGAAACTCTGAACTATCTTAAATTTAGGCATTCCAGTTAATATTAACACACTAATGTAATACTTTATTTTTTTTATTAATATTATAGAATTTATCATCAATAATATCGAACCTAATATTAATATTCCAAGCGTAACTGTAAAAGCTATATTAGACAAATGTTGCATTGGAGTTATTAATTTACTGTACGCAAACTCATCTATAGTAACTTTATAAATGTCACTTAGACCTTTATCTCTTACCTCTTTCTCAAAATCTTTTCTACTATTAGAGTCTATCAATAAAAACCTAGCATTTGTATAAATTATTGAATTTTCTGATTCAATCTTCTTTTCAAATTCTACTAAAGTATTATACGTAGTTAATATATTATCATATATACTTTCATCTTGAGCTATTTCTATATCGTTAACATTCTTATTATCTTTTTTCTTATATGTTCCTACTATTTTTAAATTCAGTTTTGTATTAGTACTATAATCACTTAATAGAGATATCGTGTCTCCAATTTTCAACTTATTAATATCAATAAATTCTTCGCTTACCATACATTCATTATCTTTTTGAAATAATCGCCCTTTTACCTTTTCCAGATTATAGTGCTTAAGACTTTCATTCTTTTCTGTATATCCCATAATCCCGCAATTTTCAGCCCTCATATCATCATATAAGATTTGTCTGTCATCATTAGAATTATATTTTTTATTATCAAAGTGTGCTGTGATATTTCCAATAAAAGATACTTTTTTTACATATTTTGACTTTGCAAAATTTAAATAATCATTTACACTCAAGTTACTATATTTTATTAGAGATTCTCCTGAATCACTTTGAACAATCTTTTTAGCATCAAGCTTAATTTGAACTTCTGATTCAAATTTTTTCTCATAATTCGCCTTTATCACATTAACGTTTGAATTTATTATTGAGGAAATTAATATTGCTAAGACCATCAATAATATAACAACTGTACTAAATGAATTACGCAATTTATTTCTAAGTAAGTTTTTGATTGCATTATTTAAAATATACACTTCACATCTCCTCTTACCAATTCAATAGTGTCTTAGAGTTATTATATCTATCTTAATTTATTCTTTATATTCTTTAAATACTAAATAAAAAATTGACCCTTTACCTTCTTCACTTTCTACCCATATAAATCCATTACATAAGTTACATACATGTTTTACTAAACTAAGACCTATACCATATCCATCTTTATTTAATTCATTTATTCTATATCTATCATAAAATATTTTTTTCATACTCTGTTTGCTCATTCCAATGCCATTATCTCTTACTGATACAATAACACTACCTTTTTGATTTTTCACATTTACACATATATCTTTACCTTCACCATATTTTATTGCATTGTCTAAAAGATTGGATACACCTCTATAAATCCACTTTTCTTTCCCATAGATACTCATATTTTCATCTTCATCAAAATCAAAACTTAAATTAGCATATACTTTAGAATAGTGGTCACATACTTGTGCACATATTAAAGCTATGTCAACTTCATACATATCTTCATTATTTTTTGTATCACTTATTGCAAGTACATCTTCTACATTATTTGCAACTTTATTGAGAGTATTCAATAGTTCTTCATTTCCGCTTAATTCTAAGCTTGTTCTAAGTATTGCTATGGCATTTTTTTGTTCATGAGATAAATATGAATTTAATCTTTTATAATCTTCAATATGAGAATCAAATTTATCTTTTAAATCTTTATATACTTTAGACATAATAGGGTCTATACTCAACACTTCGTCTTCATCTTCTATATTATTTATATTATTTAATATCTCCATTCTTTCTTTAAACTCTAGTCTATTCAATATTGATAAAAGGATAAAGTTAGAGGTTACTGTAAAGGCAAAAAATAACATTATAATTATATTAAAGTTACTATTAAGTACAATATTATAATCAAAACTTAATCTTTTATCTAAAGTCTTATCTTCCATAGTGTTATAAGTATTATCTATATTCGTTCCATAATATGAATTTGAATCATTAGCTATTAATTCTTTACTTGTATTAGATATATTTATAATATATTTCAAACCTACTGTAAAAATTATAAAGACTATAACAGAATATAAAATTAAAACTATAGTTTTTTTATCTTTTAATCCTTGCATATAGAATATCCTATCCCTCTAGTAGTTATTATTATCTCTTTTCCTGCAACTTCTCTTAATTTCTTTTTTAATCTAGCTATATGCACCCTTAATACAGATGATAATGGGTCAAAGTATTCATCATAAACATGTTCTGATATATCTATACTTGATACAATATCTGGATATCTACTTGCAATATATTCTGCTATATCAAATTCTTTAGTTCCTAAGTTTACTTCTTTGTTATACACATACACTTTTCTAGATGATGGACTTATTGTAAGAGGACCTGCCTCTATATTTGAATTTGTCCTACCATAAAATCTTCTTATAACTGCTTGTATCCTAGCTCTCAATTCTATAATTTGAAATGGCTTTACTATATAATCATCAGCTCCCAAATCAAGACCTTTTGCCAATTCATTTACTCCATCTCTTGCTGTTACAATTATTATAGGAGTATTTAGATTATTACTTCTAAAAAATTCTAATATCTCTATTCCATCTCTATCTGGTAAATTTAAATCTAATAATATAGCATCATAGTCATTTATAAATGCTTTCTCTTCTCCATCTAATCCGCAATTTGCTATATCTACTACTAATCCTTCATTTTCCAGCCCTATCTTCATATTATAAGAAAGCTCTTTATTATCTTCTATTATTAATACTCTCATATAATCATCTCCTAAATAAAATATCAACTTAATCATTATATATAATTAATGTTTATTGAATGTTAATTATATTATAATTATTTAATTCTTATATAAAATCTAACCTTATTATTATTCAAATATTCATACTTGTCAAATTTATGCTTAATTAATATTCTATTTAATATCTCTACCAATATAACTATTAACTTGTTCATCATATTTAATAATTCCAAAATATAGATTAATAAGAATTAATTAACAAAATTCTTTACAAGAACATAACCTATATTAAACAAGCTCATAACTAAAACTTGAGTTTATTAAATTTAAAAATACGAAAGAGAATTATTTATATGCTATTAAAAATTTGGCTTTTAAATAAAATTTTTTTATTCCTTTTTAGTAATAGATAAGTAATAGCTAAAAAGACAATTTTATTGCACACTTAAAAAGGGGATGTCTTACAATATTCTTAAATTATAAATGAGATACCCTTTTTTATTTACATATAGACTATTCAACACTTTACAAAAAAAGTGGACTCATCTGATAAAGTCCACTTTTTTCTGTAGTCAAATCTTTATTTTGAAATAACTTCTTTTGGTGTTAGGAGTGTATTAAATAAATAATATCTGTAATTTCTATTTTATTAACTTTAAATACTTCTTTTAATATTGTATAAAACAATAATAAATACTTATAATAATTTCAAATATATGTAAAAATTTATTAACTATATTATAAATATAAACTTATAGTTATAACCACTAGTACTACTATTTACTTTTACTTAATAAGTATCAACAAGTACAGATTTTTTTATTTTCTGTTTATCTAAATGTGAAATTGCACTAGATACAGCAGTTTGACCTTGTCCTGCTGGTCCGCTTCCTATTATTGCAATGTCGTATCTCATAATCTCACCTATTTTCTAGTAACCTTTCTTTTTTCTTTTATATAAATATAATATCAATAGCCAATATCACTGACAATTAGGCACTTATTTGTAACTACATAAATAAATCTTATAAATAATCGAAATTAGTTATATATATGATTCAATTTTATTTTTCAAATTATCTTTAGGTATAAACCCTATTAATCTATCTATAGGTTTACCATCTTTGAATATTATTACAGTTGGTACTGTAGAAACTTCAAACTTTTGGGCTAATTCCATACTTTGGTCTATATCTACTTTTAAGAAATTTGCTTTTTCAGACATTTCGTTTCCTAAAGCCTCGTATACTGGTGATAACATTTTACAAGGTCCACACCATGTAGCAAAGAAATCCACCACTACTAATCCTTCTTTGTTATTTACTTCATTTATAAATTCATTGTTATTTATTATTTTTGCCATAATATATATCTCCTTTATTATTTTATTGTTTTCTTGATATTAATATACTACGACTTATGTACTAGTTCAATTAGTCACTTTTTTGTAACCATCTATTTTTAACACTCTTAAGATTATCATCATAATCAAACATTAATTAAACTTATTTATGCAAATTCAATAGTTACTTATGTAGTAATTATAGAAATCTGTAAACTTTATATATATGTTAACTAAATTTGAGCTTCATTTCAAAAATACACTAAAAAACTTTTCTAATTTATAACTTAATTTTTTGCTTTGTATGATTGACAATTATATATATACATTATAAAATAATATTAGTACCTACTAAGGTAGTTATTATACTTTTGTTAAAGGAGTTTATATATGGATACTATAGTTAACGAACTACAAAACATAGGATTTACCAAATATGAATCACAAATCTACATATCATTACTAAAGGAAAACCCTCTAACTGGTTATGAAATAAGTAAATTATCAGGTGTACCACAATCAAAAGTCTACGAAAATATAACAAAATTACTTAACAATAATATAATTATCAATATTGAAACTGATCCTATAAAATATGTACCTATAAACCCTAATGAATTACTAAAAAGTAAAAAAGAAGAATTCAATAATTCTATGGACAAACTAGAAAACAACTTACAGGTATTAAATAAAGGAAAAAGTATAGAATATGTTTTAAACATAAAAAGCTCTAAAAATATATTAAAAAAAGCAATCGAAATGATAAATAACGCCAAACAAGAAATTATAATTTCTTGTTCTCATGAAGAAATTCTTGACCTAAAAGATGAGCTTTTAACTGCTTCTAAAAAAAATGTTAATGTTGAAATACTACTTTTGGAAGATAAAAAGATAGAAGGTCTAAGCAATATTCATATCCATGGAGGTAATGAAACTACACTTAAAAACAAAAAACTTTATAAAGGTATTCTTTTAATTGTAGATGAGTCTGAAATATTAACAGGAAATTTATCTGAAGGTAATGAAGCTATTTCAATTTGGACAAAAAATTCTAATATTTTATATATTGGAAATCAATACATACAACATGAAATTTATATTTCACAAAAAATAAAAGGGGGTCTTAAAGATGAATAAAGTTAAAATCAAACAAGTTGATGCATTTACAACAATACCTTTTGGAGGAAATCCTGCTGGTGTAGTCACTGATGCATCCAATATTTCTGACGAAATCAAACAGAATATAGCAAAGGAAATGAATTTATCAGAGACTGCATTTGTTTCAGAATCTGATGTAGCAGATTTCAAGGTTCAATTTTTCACACCTGGCTTAGAAGTTGACTTGTGTGGTCATGCTACAATAGGAACATTCCATGCTCTTTTAGAAGAAGGAAAACTTAATACTAATAAGAATATCTTTTATCAAGAGACAAAAGCTGGTGTACTATCTGTAGAACTTAAGGAAATAGATAATGAAAACATATTTATGATGGAACAAAATCCTCCTAAATTCGAAAATCTAAATAGCTATAAAAAAGAGATTGCACAAATGATAGGTGTAAAAGAAGATAGACTTCTTGAATATCCAATTATGAAAGTAAATACAGGAATTTGGTGGCTTGTTTTTGGATTAAAGTCTCTAGATGATTTAGAAAATATTTCTCCAGACTTAAATAAAATAAAAGAATTTAGTGCTGATAATAATCTAATTGGAATAACTCCATTTTGTATAGAAACTATAGATAAAAATTGTGACTATCATTTAAGATCTATAGCTCCATATGTTGGAGTCACAGAAGACCCTGTATGTGGAACTGGCAATGCTTGTGTATCATCTTATATAGTACAACACAATATTTTAGATAAAACTGACTTTATTGGTGAAGAAGGAAACTTCATAAATAGACCTGGAAAGGTATATGTAAATATATGTAAAGAAAACAATGATATCACTTCTGTAAAAATTGGAGGAAGCGCCTATACTATTTTAAGTGGAGAAATTGTGTATTAATTCTTTATCTGATTTAACAATAAATAAAAATACTAGTCTTAATTGACTAGTATTTTTATTTATATATTTTATTTAACAAACTTATTTCACCATATATCGTGTTAAAAAGTAACACTTTATGATTATTAACAATTAGCTTTATATCAATCTAATACAATATAACCATACTAAATTAATCTCATTAGTATAATAGTTATTTATTGATTAGTTATCTTCCTCAACAAGTTTACTTAATGTCTTGTCAAATAAGAATAATAATATAGCTGCAACAAATAGTATCACTGGAATTATAGTATATACTTTAATCATATCAAATTTAAGAGTAAATGCATATATATATCCATATCCTTGACCAGCTATAAAAGTAGCAAATGTCCAAACTCCCATAAGAACACCTAGAAGTTTTTTAGGAGCATACTTACTTACGAAAGAGTTCCCAAGTGGTGAGAATAACATTTCTCCAAAACTTAGAAGTATACCAAACATAATTATCCATATTATACTAGCTTTAACAGTTTCAGGAGCTCCAACACCTCTTGTAAGCTCTGCTCCAACAAGCATTAAGAATGCAAGACCTAAGAATATTAATCCAAGACCTGTCTTTTTAAATAAACTTATATCACCTTGTGGTCTACTGGCAAGTTTAAACCATAATGCTCCAAGAACTGGTCCTAGTACAATACATACAAGTGCATTTAATGAGTCAAACCAAGCTAAAGGAATGTCAAATCCTCCAATAGTCATGTTTACAAACGCTGCACCATAATCATAAACTGCAAGATAAGTTAGGTACCAGAATAACCAGAAAATTACAGAGAAGAATGAAATAAGTATAATAGCCCAAATTCTCTTCTTATCCATACTTGTAAGAGGAGCATTATCTTTTTCTTCAACTTTCTCAGCTACCACACCTTCTTTAAAAGGTCTTTTTCCTGCATTTCCAAGGAATCTCCATCCATATGTGAACCATATTGCACCAATTACACAAAGAACAGCTGCTATGAAGAAACATTGAGAGAAACCATATACTCCATTTTTCATGAATGTATTAGCATAAAGTATACCTACTGCTGTTGTTCCGATGAAAGAACCTATATTAACAAAAGAATATTGTACTGAGAATGCTGTATCAAGTTCTTCTTGATTATCAAAAAGTTGTCCATTTACTGCTGATACATTTCCTTTAAAGAATGCAGTACCAATTGAAACTAGAATTATCATTGCATTTACCATAGAAGCTGTAGTTGCAATAGAACCAAGATAGTATCCTATCCCCATGATAAGCATACCTATAGGTATAGTATACCTAGCTCCTATCCATCTATCTGATATATATCCTCCAATTATTGGCGCAAGATATGTGAATGCAACAAGGTTAGCTTGCATTATAGCTGCTTGTCCTTTATCTATTCCAAGACCACCTTTAACAATTGCTGTTGTAAGGAATATATAAATTAAAAACTTTGCAGAATAATATGCTGCTCTTTCAAACGAGAAAGTTGTTGCACAGATATAAAATCCTATAGGGAATTTACCCTTTTTATTTACTGTTGTGCTCATAAGTTTAAATCCTTTCTTAATTGTATTTTTATATTTTCTACGTTTTATCCAGACTCTTTCTTTCAATGAAAGATATGGTGATATTGTTTTGTAAAACAATTCGTAATAATTATTAAGATAATTGCGTTTTTATTTGTAGAATCTAGATGTTTTCATGGAATAAAGATTAACATCTTTATTGTCAATAAATTCAAAATAATATAGCTATAAATTTAAATTATATAAATTCATTATTTTCAGGTATATTTATAACCTGTTATCTTTATAAATTGACACCACAAAAAACCAAACTATAAATTATTAGTTCATTAATTATTATTTAGCTTAAATACAATATTGCCATAACACAATGGATAATTTTATATCTAACTTCTAAATTCATCACTCTAGTAATTTTTTCTAATTTAACTACTACTAATTAAATGTGAAACTCTTTACTATATGCAATTCTTATTTTTTTACTTGATAGTATTTTACAAACTAAATTCCTCCTTTTATGGCAAACGGTGTAATCACCTTACTATTGCCTTTTTAAAGGAGTTTTGAATAAAGCAACATGTATTTATACAAATAAATACTGTCTTTATTTTTTTGAAAAATTTCTAAATACTTCATTCAATTACTTGTCAACTTAAATAAATAAACTACTATCTCTTCACAGATTAAATTTATTTCTTATTAAACATACACATGAATTCTGTGAACCTAAATATAAAAACTGTTGTTTTAAAGTGATTACCTAGATATTCGCTTTGACATTATTAATTGAGGTGATACTATTATAATTTATTAACCATAAAATACCTCAATTTGAAAACTTTTTCACGAATATTTATTTTTCACCTCCCTTTATTTATTTCACCATGTAAATCGTACCATAAACACATACTTATATGCAACAAAAAAATAAGAAAAAAATCGAATAATCGACAGTAAATAATTAGAATAAATCAAATTATACTTGTCAAGTATATTATATAATTTTTTTGTCTGGAAATATAAGTTAAACTAAGCCTCAAAATAGTTTTTTAGATATGAAATTTTGTTGTTCTATGTATTCATATTATTTATTGGATAGGTTTTTGATATGAAACTTATATTATTTAGACTATACTCCACCAAAGAACATTTATTATTTAAGAAATATTATCAATGATAAAATTAAAAAAAAGGATATTCTAATCAATTTTAATTAACTATTTTTAACTTTTAAACGATTGTTATTTTTTTGATTAATTTAATAAATTTCATTAATTTTTAGAATAGTAGAGATACTTCACCTTTAAGATATAACTTTATTTCTTAAACTTATAAATTCTAAATTTACACCTAATCATAATTATTCTAAATACACAATCAATGAAATTGTTAAATAAATACAACAAAAGTAGTAAATACTTTTTTAATAAATTTAAATTCTTTAAAATCCATCATTTTTTATCTGTTAACTTAATATTTACTTAATTAAAATAAAAAAGTTTGATTAAAAACAAACTATAGTAATTATTATATATTACTATTTTAGAAATACTCTAAATTTTGTATATCTATAATTTTTCAAGTTACACTATAAATATACAGCAAATATATCAATTCAAATTATAAAGATATATTTAGTCTTATTTTGTCGATTATATTTATAATGTACTCTTCTAAGCTAGAAGCATTTATCTAATCTATGTTTTCATTTATAAAAAATAATTATTTCTTAAATAAATAGCTAAATTGTAGTATTTATAATAAATATAGCTTATGTTTATATTAGTATAATTCCAAATAATTTAATGTTAATATTTAAAAACATCTTCGTAATATACTTAATTCTAGCAATAATATAAAAATAATAATCTGGATAAATTTAAGTTAAAAGTTTGTTTATATGAAGCTAAAAATAAGATTTTTTACATAGAAATTAAAACTATGTGTAACTTAAATGAGCCTATTTTACTTTAATAAAATATAAATTTTTACGATGTAGGTAAAATTAAATAAGATGACTTCTATTTAATATAGTAGTCACCTTATCAATTAACACTAGAATATATTTTATATTGTCATATATTTTAAATGATAATACTCTTATAATATTATTAATTTTACTTCAGATTTTCAACATGCTTATTAAACTTACCATTCAATCATCCCCTTGATTAAAAAGTATTTTCAATAATAATTTAATTTTTTAAGAATTGTATATTATAAACATCATTTTAACAATTCCTATAATATTATATATTCAATTTTTAGTAAAACAATGCGAATAAATAATATTCTGAAATAATTAAAAATAGCAATAAAATATTCATAAATACTTATTGTAAAATTATATTTAAATATTATTTTCTTTTTCTTTATAGTTTTAACTATGCTATACTTTTTAAGTAGGAGATAATATAAAAAATACTTTATTGCGGTATATGACTTGATATATATGAAGTAACTTCATCAGGAGAAATATTCAAAACAGTTGCAAACTCTTCATTTAATAATCTTTCTGCTTCTTTCATCATATTATCGTCTGCTTGATGTGATTTTTTACCAAGAGATTTTATATGTTCTTTATTACAGTATATACTTCTTATTAATTTAAGTAACTCTTCACACTTACCACTTCTAAGCATCACTTTAAATTGCTCACTTCTCATTTTTTCATTATCTATCCATGATGTATCCATATTAGGTATATCATTTATTAGCGAAGCCACAGTAACTTCAGAAAGTATCTTTCTCATTGGAACTTTCTTATTATCAACAGGTATTTTTATTATTGTATTATTAGAATAAAGGGGACTTAATACATAATATTCTTTTTGTACACCATTTGTAATTTTTTCGTTTGTTATGTCCAAAACTTTACAAACACCTGTCATTCCGTACATTATATAATCATCAATCTTAAACACAAAACCTCACCATCCTTAACAAAAAATAGTTTTGACAACTGAATTTACATCATCAAAACTATCTACTATATACTAATTGTACCATATTTTGAGAGTTTAAGCTAAGTAAAACTTTTATTGTTTAAATAATAAAAAATACATTGACTATTAATCAATGTATTTTTCATTAATTTGGATAGTAAGTAAACCATAACAATCGAACAAATCATAACAATCATACCCATTATAATATTTATAAAATTGGTGCTTGACTATTCATTGAGTATCCATCATTTCTAATATCGTTTATCTCTAATATATCATCTTTTGTTTCAACTTTACTAAGTTTTTTAACTGCTCCATAATGCTCTCTCAGTGAAAGTTTATCTCCATTTCCAGAAATAACCCATAAAACTTTATAACCTCTAGGTATTACTTGTAGCTTATTTTCACCTTTACCATCAGTAAAGTAAACTAATAAGTTAATCTTTTTATTATTAGCATATTCGAAAACTGGAGTAAATTTTGTGCCTCCACCTATTTTAACTCTATCTTTTATATCTTTTATAGTTTTTGCTTTATATACACGTCTAATTTCACTGTCACACTCTATAATAGTAATTTCATGATTATAATTTTTAACTATATTAAGAACTTCTTTAATTGCTTGTTTAAATTCTTCATCACTAATACTTCCACTTATATCAATAGCAACGGCTATTTCTGCTTTATGACTTCTAAGTTCTCCTCTTAAATCTAATCGATTAGGCTGTCTTCTATTTCTCCTTGTTATAGTCTTCTTTTTATTGTTTTCAACAGTTCCCATTAACCTACTAAGATATAAATTCCATGGTAATTCGCCTTTACTATTTTTAAGAGCTGCTATCATGTTTTCTAAGTGTGTTGGAATTTTACCTTTTTGAGAACTATCAATAAATTTCTCTGTAAATTCTCTAAGAGTTCTTTCATCTATATCATCGGATTCTTCCCATATATCATGAGTTTTTTCTGGTCTATAATCAGTTTCTATAGTTCCATACTTGTCGCTATCATCTTCTTCACCATCTTCATCTTCTTCTAACAAATCTAATTCAGTTTGAATCTTTTCTACATAATACTCAAAAGGTTCATATGGCTCTAGCTTTAGAGAGTATTTTAGATTTACCCATTCTAAAGTAGTAGCATATGGTGGTAAATTATTCAAATATTTATTTACTACTATATCCATTGCCATATTAATGGCTAATGTACTATACTTTCCTTTTAATTCTTTTGCTCTTACCAAATGCATAGATACTATATGATAAATTTCATGCTTTATTGTACTTTCCATCTGTTCTATATTGAGAGTTAAAAAAATTATTGGATTAAAGTATATGACGTATTTAGCTCCTTTAAAATTCACACCTGTAGGACTACTTATATCAAATCTTATCTCTCTTGACATCTGAAACAAAAAATAGCCATAAAAATTATCTTTTTCTTCCATAAGGCTTAAGCTAACTTTATCTACAAGACTAAAAAATTCATCTTTAAAATCTTTTGGTATATCTACCTCAAATTTCTCATTAGCACGATTTGCCTTTAACATAGAATGAGTATTTATAATTTCACTAGCTTTAATATAGAGTTCTTTTGCCTGCTTATCAAAATAATTTTCCATATATTATCCCCTTATTAAACGATATGACTCAAAGTAAGATTTTACAAACTCTTCATTTTCTATAGCTTTTTTATACACTTCAATATAGCTATTTCTAATATCCTTCATAATTCCTATCATTAAATCTATAGGATATATTTTTAAGAACTCAATAAATCTATCAATATAATATTTTGATTCATACTCATCATTTTTCATATTTAATTCTAAGTTTTTTAGAATATTTATCGCTGATAAATAAAGTCTTGTATGACTTTCATTTTTTACTCTTTCTACAAGATGTTCATCAATAGTATCACCTAAAAAAACATCTTCATAAGATATCAATGGACTAGAATCTGATTCAATAAAACTTATAAACTCTTCTGCTATAACCTTACCTACATTCCCCTTTATAACATTTAGAAATACTGATCTAGGAATTTCTTTATTTTTGTCCTTATAAACTTTATAAATTTTAGAAACTCTCTCATAACTTCTCGGAGTTGCTCTTACATCATCTTCATTTGTTTTATGCAGATATTCTGGAAAAGTTGAAATAAACTCTATAATCTTTTTTTCAATTCCTTCATCTATTGCCCATTTCAACCATTGTGTATGGTCACTCTCCATATTTAACCAAACAAATCTATTTTCTTGAGCTGAATCCATATCTACAACTTGATAATCGAAATCTGAACCATATTTACTTGATGGATTCATTGCTGCTAAAATCTTTACATCATCATGTAACTTATATCCATTAATCTCTCTATTTAAAATTAGATTCATAAGTTCTTGTTGTACAGTATGCTCACAACGATTTATCTCATCTATAAATAAAAGAACTGTTTTTCCTTTAGATATTTCTTCATCAATTTCTCTTAATTTATTATGAACAGCATATACTGTAGTTTTCTTTTCTGTCTTATATCCATTAGAATTAATTCCTACATAAGATTCTATAGTTGGAAGACCTCCTATTTCACCCTCTTTAAGTAGATTTCCATCAATTACAATCAAACTCCAATTATTGTCTTTAGCAAGTTTTTTTGCTAGAGCTGTTTTTCCTATCCCACTTTCACCAACTATTAGAGGTACTTCTCCAGTGGATAATATTAAGTCAACGCTTTTTAATGTATCTATAAAATTCATTTTTTCTCTCTCCTACATAATTTTCAATTTTTCGTCTACAGCTATTTTTTTTGCTGTTTTACTTCCATATTTGTAAATAAACATCATTTTGTCTATTGCTATATAGTCACTGTTTCTATCTATAATATTACAATTTAAAAAATCTCTAATATACTTTTCTTCAACATCTTCTTTTGATAGTACTTCTTTTAATACTTCTTCTAATTCCTCTTTAGACACTTTCTTTACAATATACTTAATCACTAAAATATTTACTTTTAGGAATTCTAATATTTTATTCTTATCTAAATTAGTTATAAAGTTAATAGCTGCCTCATTATTCTTAATAGCTATAAGTTCTGTATTATAACTAGGAAAATCTATATATCTTAATGCATCATAACTTATTTTTACTGCTTCTTCTTGTACACTTTCATAAGGTTGTTTTATAAACTTTATCGAATCATAATTTTTTCTTACTGCTAATAATTGTAACTCTTCACTTGGATTTTTAGAATATTTAATAGCCCACCCTGCTTGATTTATAGCTAATTTAATCACTTTATCAGTTGGATTTTTTATATAGTCTAATATACTCCATCCATCATTTACTGCTTTTATCATCATATCTTCTGTTGGGTCATTTATAAATTTAATTGCTCTAATATTGTTATCAATTGCTAATTCTTGCATCTCTCTAGTTGGATTATTTATATATTCTAGTACAAGTCCATTTTCTTTGATAGCTAATAGTTTCATCTCATCAGTTGGATTATTTATAGTTGCTATAATATTAGGATTATTTTTTATCATTTCAATAACTTTTGACTTTTCCATAATATGCCTTTCCTTCTATAGTTATTTTTATTTATATATTAATATAATAATCTATTCCTATTTATATAATTGTTTCTTATTATAATAAATATACTTTTTAAGCAAGTTTAAACAGAATAATTATACCAATTTTAAAAAAAATTTCTAAAATCTCATAAAACTAAGTGTTTTTAAATTCTATTATTATATGTTAATTATAGTAGTTTTTTAATAATTTGTATGATTTATTGAGGTTTTAAGACTTTTTTTCTCTTTAAACACTTTTAAACTTTTTACAATTGTTCATATTATTCTTATTCAAAATTTATCATATATAAAAAATACTCTAATTTATAATAAAATAATAAAAAAAGAGATTAAACAATCAGTTTAATCTCTTTTATAAATTTATATAAGCTTAATCATTTTCATTTAACCATTTAGTTAGAACTTCTATATATTTATCATTTTCTTCAACAAATGGCATATGTCTTGAATATTCAAATAGTTCCCATTTACTATTAGGTATCCTATCATACATAGTCTTTGCAATATATGGTGAACACAAATCTATCGCTCCACTAGTTACTAAACAAGGTTCCTTTATTTCATGTAATCTATCTGTAAACTCATATCCAGAAAGAGTACCTGTAGGAGAAAATTCATTATATCCCCATCCTACAATATATGCTTCAGAACCAGACTTTTTAGGTCTTCTTAAACATTCAGGAGAATCTTCAGTTACTTCCCCTGCACAATACATCTCCATAAACTTTTCTAATGCATCATTATATTCTTTACTAGAGTAATCTCCAGTATTTACTGCATCAAGTAACGCTTTTTGGTCAGCTTCACTCATATATGATATTCTTCTTTTTTGTTCTTTTTCCCAAAGTTTTGCAGAAGAAAGAGTAGATGAAAGAATGTACGACTTGATACCCTTTGGTTTATATTCAATAGCATACCAAATAGCCTGCATACCTCCCCAAGACTGACCTAATAGATGTATTTCATCAAGCCCTAGATGTTTTCTTAGTTCGATAAGTTCTTTTATCCAAGTGTCTGCATTAAATAACTCAGGATGCCCTTCTACAAATGAATTACCACAACCAATTTGGTCATACATTATAACTTGTCTTCCACTTTCAGCTATCTTGTCCAATACTTCAAAATAGTTATGTGTAGAACCTGGACCTCCGTGAAGTAGTACTAATGGTTTCTTTCCTTCTGTAGCTTCTCCCACTATACGGTAATAGGTTTTAAAACCTTCAAAAGGCATGTATCCTTCAGTAATTTTCATGTTTATCTCCTCCAATTTGTCATTATGAACAATAATTAAGTTCATTAATAAGGCTATTTAAAACTTCTCATACATATTTAATTATGTATTTTTATCTTTATACTTACTTTTATAAATAGTATAACATAAAAGTTAAAAATCACCATACAAAACAAATTATAAAATCATATTAATTATATAATTTTATTTTTTATTAATAATAGTATATACATTTTTGACTATTTTCATTTGCTACAACTATTTTTATTTGTTATTATGATATGAAATAAAAAAAATATCATCATGATGTATACCAGTTTTCTTGCATTTCTAATATTCTTATAAACATATTATACTTATAATCACATAATCATATTTTAAAGTCAGTTGTACTTGTCAGTATGAGCTTTATAGCGCTATTTATTGGTATTATTAGCAAATCATCAAAAGCAACAATTATTACATCATTCTTGTTAATATTTTTAACTCAATCAAATGTATGTGATTTTACACTGGCAAATAATATATACAAAAAACTTTCATAAAATAAAAATATATTGATTGTATTTAGCTAAATAGGGCAATAAAATAATTAAGTATAATTAATTACATTTCAAACCCTATTAGTTTTATGTTAAAATTATCTTTATTATATTTGTTTACAGGAGGTTTATATTTGAATAATATTAATTCACTTAAAGTAATAAAATTATCTCTTGGATGCTCTCTTGCTATATCTATTGCTTGGCTGTTAAAATTAGAATACTCTATGGTCGCTGGAGTTATAGTACTACTTACAGTAAAGGACACTAAAAAAGAAACGCTTAAGGGTTCTATTGGAAAGGTTTATGGTTTTCTCTTATGTACTATTTTTTCCTATTTATGTTTTAATATTTTAGGATATAATTTGACTTCATTTTCAATATTTATATTCATAATTATACCACTTTGTTTTTTATTAAAAATTCAAGATGTTATTGCCATGTGTGTAGTAATTGCATCCCATTACTTCCTACAAGGAGAAACATCTATTAAATGGATTTTAAATGAAGCTGGAATATTTGCAATAGGTACTGGAATAGGTGTCATAATAAATATGTATATTCCAACAAATATACATAAAATCTATGAAGTACAAAAAAAGTTACAAGAAGAAGTGAGTATTGTGCTTATAGATATTGCCGATATTATTGTAAATCCTAAAAAAGAAAATAGGTTCAGTAGAGATTTATATACCTTAAATTCACTTATTGATAGTAGCATTTCTGAAACTTATGATAATATTAATAATACTTTATTAAGTGATACTAAATTTTTCTTAGAGCATATGGATATTATAAAAAGCCAACGGGATATCTTAGAAGACTTGTATAGTTATGTATCTCAACTAGACTCTACTCCACCACAAGCTCATATTCTATCTGCTTTCATACATAAGATAGGTTATACTGAATTTGAAGCCGAAACAGGGAATCTTCTTCTTGAAGAATTGGGCAGGTTAATGCTTAGTATGCAAAATCAACCTCTACCTGTTGATAGAACAGAATTTGAAAATAGAGCTATTTTATTTTTCTGCTTAACTAAATTAAAACAGTTTTTAATTAACCGTATACGTGCTCAAGTTCTCAGAGATAATAATTTTTATAAATAGTATTATGAATCAAAAACAGGTAGATAATCTCCCTGCTTTTTGATTCGTAATACTATTTCAAATTATATTCTACAGTAAAATACTACTATATTTTTTAGATTTAAAGTGGATACACTCAATCTATTAATTTAATTATTTAGATTTAAATAATCAGATATATTATAAAAATGAATATTAAAAATTGTATAAACACCATTTTCTGAGTATACATCAATCTTATGACCTAAGTTATCTATCATCTTTTTTGCAAAGTATAATCCCATTCCAGTAGATTTATACAATCTATTTCTTCCATTTGTTCCTGTAAATCCTCTATTAAAAACTCTACATATATCCTCTTCATTTATACCTATACCATAATCCTTTATAGATAACACTACTCCGTTTTCTAATGGCTTTGCATTAAATTCAATTTTACCAACTTCTTTTGAGTATTTTATAGCATTATTAATAATTTGGTCTAAAATATAGGCTATACATTTAGAATCAGTGTAAACAGTATAATTTAAGTTGTTTAAACTAACTTCAATATTGTTTTTTATGAGTAAAAACGAGTTATTCTTTATAGAGGATTTTATTAATTTTTCTAAATTAACTTTATTCATAAATATGTCCTCAAACATACTATTACTTCTACTACTATATAAAATAGAATTTACTAAAAAGTTTATTTTTGCAATTTGATTCTTAATATCTATACTATCTTCTATATTATTTAATCTATCTGTAATTATACTCAAAGATGATATTGGAATCTTTATTTCATGAACCCATTTAGCTATGTATTCATCTAATTCTTTTAGAGATTGTTTGTAATTTTTTGTATCATCATTATTCTTTGATTTCAAATTTCCAATAATATCTCTCATGATATTTGCTTCAAAGGATTGTCCACTAATCAAGTAGTTGTCTATATCATCATTATTTTCTAGACACTTACATAAATCTTTATAGCTATTTTTAAAGTTTATATAATCTACAATAAAAAATACTATTATTATGAGTAAAGCTAGAAAATCTAAGTATATTAACTCTGCATATTGATTCTCAAATATATTTATAGCAAATAAGTAAATATTTATTATACTAATGATAATAAAAAAAAGCACAATATACTTGAATCTGTCTTTTAAATATTTTACTATCATTATATTATATATCCTATTCCCTTTTTAGTTTTTATAAAATCATCAACACCTAACTCTTTAACCTTACTTCTCAATCTATTTATATTTACAGTAAGAGCATTATCTGTAACAAATTCATCATTATCCCATAAAGTCATCATAAGACTTTCTCTTGATACAACTTTATTTTTATTTTTTAATAATAAGTTTAAAATTTTTATTTCGTTTTTAGTCAATTCTATATCTTTTTCCTTGTACTTGTGTTTTATAATTCCTTTTCCTACATCAAACATTAAATCTTTGTAGTATAGAATACTATTAGAGTCGCTATAATTATAAGCTCTTCTTATTATCCCATTTATTTTGGTAACTAAGATATCTATAGAAAATGGTTTTGTAATATAATCATCTCCTCCATTATTTATTCCCATTATTAAATCCATATCAGAATCTCTTGATGAAAGGAATATTATTGGAACATTTGAAACACCCCTTATTTTCTCGCACCAGTAAAATCCATTATACAGTGGTAAATTAACATCCAAAAGTACTACATCTGGTTTTTTATCTATAAATTCTTCTAAAATCAGTTCAAAATTATCAATTACTTCTACTTTAAATCCCCATCGTTCTAACGCCAAAGCAATTTCTTTTGATAAATCAATATCATCTTCTATTAATAAAATTTTATACATTTATGCAATCTCCATTATTTTAATATTTTATTATAATATAAATTATCTCTATCATATTATATTTTGTATACATTTATTAGTCAAACGGCTTAAACCTAATTAATAAGAGACTCTTATTGTAAGAGTCTCTTTGTTTTAACAAATTTATTGATTAATTTTCGTATATTACCTTCTTAAACTTATTAATAGATACTGCTCCATATATTATGAAGATTATTAAGCATATTACTAAGCTTAATATATATATACTAAATAAATCAGCCATTAGTAAACTGCCTGCTAGTCTTAATGCAAAGTAACTTGATATTGTTGCACTTAACATTGGTAAAGTGTAAAATATAGCTACTTCTTTAAAGACAGCTTTATTTATTTCTTTTTCTGTAGTTCCTATCTTCAATAAAGTTTTATATTTATCTCTATCTTCATAAGCATCACTATATATTTTCATGTATATTATGCTTCCAGCCACAAGCGTAAATACTAAAAATAAAAATACAAGCACTACATATGCAAATTTCATCCATTGACTTTCGTTTTGAGCTTTATATCCATTTCTCATGTAGCCACTTTTCATACTTAAATTTTTTTCAATATTATCGAACATCTTTTGGCTATTTTCTTCCTCAGATACTTTCGCTCCATAAAAATATATTTGTTCTCCTTTGTCTTTTAACTTAGAGTAGATGTTATCATTTACTACTATAATGCTGTCATTAATCCCTGTTCCCAATACTGGTACTTTTATTTCCCCTTTTGTAATATTATATACTTGTCCATCAATGTTCACATTAGTTTCTTTTTTAGCTAATGTTAATATCGTTTGAGGACTTTTTAACTGCATTACATTATTTCCTTCAACTAATTTTTCGCCATACTCTTTTAATTCCTTCTCATTTCCATTTACTTTGAGAATATTGTAAAAATCACTGTATTTCATTATTATATTTAATTTATCATAATCATCTTTGCTATCTGGATTTTCTAAAGCTATTAGTTCTGGATTTACTGAATATCTTATACTATTAGTATCTTTTATTATATCTTCTATTTGTGTTCTATCTACTTCATTTTTATCTGTTGAAACTATACTAACAGTATATACATTCCTCTGTTCTTGAGCATTTTGTTGCATATGTTTTATGGCAACTGATGCACCAAGGGTTGATATTGTAGTCGTTATAATTATAGCTATTATAGAGTAAGTTTTATAGTTTTTATTTAATCTATAATTTATATTGTTTATTGCTATTATATTATTTCCATTGAATAATACCTTTTTATTTTTCATTATCATATGAAATACAACAGGCATAACTGATTTAAATAAACCATAAGTACCTATTATTATTATCACTATAACTGGTATTACACTAGCTATGTTTCCAGAGCGTATATCCATAGAAAGATAATAACCATATCCTAATACTAAAATTGATATTATGGCTAATATGTATAATCCTATACCTACTTTTGGTATTTTGTCTTGTTTCTTAGATGTGTTAATTAGGTTTATTACACTACTTCTACATATTGTTACAAAACCTTTTATAGTCATTATCATAAATATAGAAATAAATATCAAACTGGCATACATTATAGCTTTGATACTAAACCCATTGGATACATTTATATCAAATCCTGATAATTTTATTATTACTACCTGGAAAAATCTAGATGTTATTATCCCTATAAGTATTCCTGTGATACAAGAGCTTATTCCTATAAGCATATTTTCTACAAAATATATTTTTCCTATAGTATATAAATCCAACCCCATAAAAGATAGTATCCCTATTTCTTTTGACCTATTTTTAAAGAATATATTTGTCGCATACCATATAAAGAAAAATAAAAATACTGACAATATTATTATTACAGATATTAACACTGATAATGTGAATTTCTGATTTTCCCCTTGCAATACATTTATGGCATCACCATATCTTAGTAGTTCAAAATTAGTCAGTACAACTACTGAAAAGACCATAGATATAAAAAATGCCAGATAAGTTCTTATATTACTTTTAAAATTATTATAAGCAATTCCAAGTACACTCACTTACATTTCACCTCCCATAGAGGCCAACATATCCATAATTTTTCCATAAAATTCTTTTCTACTACTTCCTTTGTTTAATTTACACTTTATAGTTCCATCATTTATCATATATACTTCATTTGAATAACTTGCTGTTAGAGGGTCATGTGTAATCATTATAATAGTAGCATTATTCTCTTTATTTATTCTTTCTAATGAGTTTAAAAGTTCATAAGCTGATTTAGAATCTAAAGCACCTGTTGGCTCATCAGCAAATACTACTGCTGGATTTGTAATTAGTGACCTCGCTGCTGCACCTCTTTGTTTTTGACCTCCTGATAATTGATATGGATATTTATCTAAATGATTTTCTAATCCAAATTTTTTGGCTATCGAAAATACCTTACCTTCAATTTCTTTACTTTTCTTTTTCCCTAATGCCAGAGGAAGTGCTATATTATTCATGAGTGTCATATTATCTAATAAGTTATAGTCTTGAAATATAAATCCTATCTTCTCTCTTCTTAATTTTGATAGTTCATTATTTTTTACTTTAGATATGTTAATTCCATCGAGTATTATTTCTCCTGAGGTTTGTTTGTCAAGTGTAGACATTAGATTAAGTAATGTTGTTTTTCCTGCACCTGATGGACCCATTATTGCTATAAAATCACCTTCGTTAACTGTGAGAGATATACTTTTTAATACATTTGTTTTAAATCCTTTTATACCATAATCTTTTGATATATTCTTTATTTTTAATATTTCTTTCATAATTAATAACCTCCACTTGTTCATTTCTTAGTATATCTTTATTTTAAAGGTTTTGTACGGTTAAATCCTTATGTAAATATTACATTTTATCTACCAGTATTACACTTTTGTAACATAGAAAGGTTATTAATAAATATGTTTCTTAAGTTTGTATTTATATTAATTTCTTAATTCTGAAAATATCATTTACTTATTAAATAATCATCATATATATGTATTTTATTTTTATATTCAATACTTCTAAATGCCTTACTTATATTATTTATTTTATTAATCTCCGTCATTTTAGATTTAAAATATAATTTTTAGCATCCTCAAAATTATCAAATAGTCTAAAATTATTTGATTTATTTAACTCTAACATTAGTTCTGAAAATCTTTTATTTATCCTATTTTTATCATCAACAATTGCAGCAACTTGTATCCTATAATTTATAAATTTTTGTATTGTAATACCTGCCAAACCTGTCTTTAAATTAAAAAAATTATCTGTAAGTGAATTCTTACTAAACATCAAATAATCTGTACCATGTTCCATACACAGTGATATAATATCCATGATTTCTTCTTCATTACTAAATTTACTATCTACAAAAATATATTTTTTATCCTTTTGTTCTCTTATATCGTAATTCATTTTAGTTCCTCATTTCTACTTTAAATATTTTCTATTAATAAAGATATAGAGCTTAACATTTCCTCAATAAACTTTATATCTCCCCATAACATAACCCTAAGCCTATTTTCATTTTCGGCATACTTCAAATTAATGGTAGAACCACTTGATATTGAAGTTGGATTATTTGTAAGTGCCAAAAGCAAATTTGATAAACGTGAATATTCATTATTAGATATATTATTTATCTCAACTACTGTAGATACATTAACTTTTGGGATGCTCGCTAAGTTTTCAGATGCATTTAACCTAAATTCTATACCCTTATCTTCATTTTCACTCTTTACATCCATAAAACTATTTAAATCCTCTTGTGATACTCTCCACTGCTTACCGAGTTTATTAGCTTTTAATTTCCCATCTTTTATAAACTTTCTTATTGTTTTATGATGCATTTCTAAAATATTCGCAACTTGGTCTATTGTATAAAACTTTTCCTCCATAACTACACTTACCTTTCATTTGATAATAATAATAATAATAATATATTAGTTTAAGAATATCAAAAAGTCAAATTTATTTTGTATTTTATTGCTATTTATTATATTTTATTGCTTTTTAATGCTCTATTGAAATTATTATAATCTTTGTATAGAGGTTCCAATCAAATTCTAAAAGGACAAATAAATCTTATAAAAAACTTCAAAACTTACATAAAAAAGTAACTCAAAATCATTTAAAATCATTTTGAGTTACTTTTTTACAATTTTTCTATAATTTTTAATGCTAAAGATAAATCTCTAAAATAATATCCAGCAACATTTAATTGTTATTTAATAATTGATATTTTCAAGCTTTAATACCTTTTTTATACTGTTATCATCTTTAAAATTTGTTGTTCTTTTACAGTCTTTTACTTTAAACTCAGGAATAGTTTTAAATTCTTCATCGCATATTCCGTCTTTGTTTAAATACATACAACTTGACATTCTAACTATTAAACCACTATTTTTTAACTCAAACAACACAGGGTCTATTCCTCCACCATCACCTCCAGTAGTTTCTCCTACTAAAGTTGCAAACTTAGTCTCTTTACAAAACATAGAAAACGACTCTGATGATGAATATACTTTTTCATCTACAAGTAAGTATATATTACCTTTAAATTCCAAATCATTATTAGTATTTATGGTATAAGAAGTTTTTTCAAAATCACTAAAATTTTTTAAAGTTTCCTTTGGTGCATTTTTCTTTACACCTACTGGTAGGTTTTCTATAGGCTCTAACTTTATATTTCTTGCATTGGTGTATTTTTTAACTATTTTATTATTATTTCTATAGAGTCTATAACCATCTATTTTTATATCATTTTTTATAAGTTTAGATACAATTCCTTTCCAATACCTATCACTTCCGCCTGAATTTCCTCTTATATCAATAATTAGAGTTTGATATTTTTCTAAAGTATTAACATAATCTCCTATCATTTTTAAATCCTTATCCATTGACCCATTTTGTGGTGACATTGATGGTAAATACATGTATCCAACCTTACCTTTAATTATATCTTCTAAAATCAGTTCTTTTTTTACAAAAATATCATTTGGTATTTTTATTTTAGTATTTATAGAATTATATCTATCTACAACTTTTTTGTCATTAAGAAAGTCATACCAATTATTATTAGAGTATGATTTTTTAAAAAGTTCATATCTGTTTTTATTATCTATTAACTCAGTATGTTTATTGTTTAATTCTGATAATATAGAGGATACTTCTTCTATAAACTCTTCATCACTTTCAGTATTTTTAATTCTTTTTATATATTTGTCCTTATTTTCTAACCAGTCAATATGATTAAGTCTCTTATTTACATCCAAGTAAGGATACCCTGTTTTTATAACATTATATACATATTTAAAGTCATCTATCTTTTCTTCCTCAGATAGTTGCTTCTTTTGGGAATAAGTATTATTACTTAGTAAAATTATAGATATACAAATAATTCCTAAAAACAATATTTTCTTTTTCATACAATTTTCATCAACTCTCCAAGTTTATATTTTAATAGCCTATATTATTATAACTATTCTACACTAATACTTATATTTTATTATAATTTATATTTCCACAAATATACTTAAAATTCGTCTTCTTATGATTCTATAAAAAGCCTCTAAATATATAAATATACTTGAATATGGCTACTCTAAAGTAAAATTACTATTTAAATAATTTTCTTTTATATCTAAGTACATATATTATTTTACAAAACTATCATAAATATTATAATTAATTTTTAACTGCAACCATACATACTGTAATCTTATTTGATATAGAATTTTCTATATTTTCTTTTAACAAGTCAATTATTTTTTATATAATCCTTTTTTATTTTCTACTATTAATATTACATAGTTTTATATTTCATTATAGATAATAGTATTTGTAAAAATATATGAATTATTTCAAATTTAACCCTTATTAAAAATAAATTATTTTACTGTTTTAGGGCATACTTACTATTAATAAAATTAGCATAAAACTTTAGGATAGGAGAAACACATATGATATTTTTCATCGTAGGATTTATTGCATCTATTGTAGGAGCAATTTCTGGACTTGGTGGAGGAATTATTATAAAACCAGTTCTAGATGCAGTAACTACACTAGATGCTTCAGTTATAAGTTTTTTATCAACTTGTGCTGTATTTACTATGTCTTGTTCAGCTGTTATTAAACATATTAGATATAAAACTAAATTTGAAAAACCAACAACTATATTGCTTGGAAGTGGAGCAATTTTAGGAGGTTTAATTGGTACTGAAATATTTGAATTTATAGTTGAATTTATTAACAAAGATAAACTTGTAAAAATAATTCAGAATGGACTTCTTTTTACTTTATTAATATCTATATTAATATACATAAATCTACCTAATAAAAAACAATTCCATATAAAGAATCGTATATTTATAATTTTACTTGGATATACTTTAGGAATGATTTCATCTTTTTTAGGAATAGGTGGTGGTCCTATAAACATAACAGCCCTGACGTTGTTTTTCTCGATGGATTTAAAGAACGCATCTGTTAACTCAATAATACTGATACTATTCTCTCAAGCTTCAAAAATAATAACTCTATTAATTTCAAACTCTATTCCTTTAGGTCTTGATATATCAATGTTATTATGCATAATACTTGCTGCAGTTTTAGGTGGGTTGTTAGGTACTGCTATTAATAAAAAAATAAGTAAGGCAAAATTAATCATTGCTTATAATGCTGTTATGTTGTTTGTAATAATAACATGTTCATGGAACATAGTAAGGTTATTTTAAAGGAGGAATTCTCAATGAATAAGAATGATTTACTTAAAATAGTTAAAAATACTTATATATATGGATATCCAATAGTAGGTATGTATGAATTGCTATATACACAGATTATGAATCCCCAAACTAAATTAACAAATTTTAATGAATTTGCTCATACTGCCACTGTAGCATCACCACAAACATCGTTTATACCAGCACCAAACAATGATACTACATACTCAACAGCTTGGCTTGACTTACGTAAAGAACCTGTAATAATAGAAGTACCTAACACTTGATAGATGCTATTTGTGGTAAATGGTTACCTCCTGTTGTTACTAGAGTAAACTAATAAAATTTTTAATATTTAAAAGGAGTTATGTCTATGAGTAATTTCGCTTATACTGAAAAATCGAAGTTTGTTAATCCTAGATTGACAGAACATTCTAAAACAATGGAACAAAAAATTTATAAAACAGGTGAAAATGTATATAGTGCTGTTGGATTTGGATTATCTTATCCAGTTATGATTGAAGGAACTGATGGCATTATAATCATAGACCCAGCTGAAACTATAGAAATGATGGAAGAAATAATGAAGGGCTTTCGTAAAATCACTGATAAACCAGTCAAAGCAGTCATAGTTTCTCATAATCATGGTGACCATTGGGGCGGTATGAGTGTCTGTGTAAGTCAAGAACAAAGCCAAAATAAAGAAGTTTTAGTTATTGTCGATGAAACATTTATAAAACATTTCTCTCAAGCTAGTGGGGAACTACTAGATATTAGAATGGGAAGAGCTGTTTGGATGTATGGTTCTATACTTCCCAAAGGAGAACATGGCTATGTTAACTTAGGTTGTGGACCTGTTTTATCTAAAGGTTCTAATAAATTTATTACACCAAACACATTTGTATCTGTTGAAAATGGATTGAAAATTACTATATCAGGTGTTGATTTAGAGTTATTCCACTGTGAGGCTGAAACTGAAGATGCTGTATGTGTATTTTTACCTAAAGAAAAGATAATGTTTGTTGGAGATGCTGTTCAAGGCGAAATATTTCCTAACATATATACTGTTAGAGGTACTGTTCGCGATGCTAAGAAATGGTATGCAGGAATTGATAAAATTCGTAATTATCAACCACATTATTTAGTTGGAACTCATATGAGACCACTACATGGTAAAGATGAATGTACTTCTCTTCTAACAGACTATAGAGATGCTATACAGTATACTCATGACCAAACAGTTAGACTTATAAATATGGGATATACTCCTGATTATGCAATAAATGAATTAGGACAACTTCCCCCGCATCTATTTCAAAGAGAACGTTTAGGTGAATTTTATGGAACTTTTAAACAAGGCATTAAAGGTGTTTATGACCAATATATAGGCTGGTTTAATGGTGAAGCAAGTAAATTAAATCCTATTTATCCTAAAGATGCAGCTAAAAAATATATAAAAATTATGGGTGGTCGTGAAGTAATATTAACTGAAGCTAAAAAGGCTATCGATGACAAAGATTATGAATGGGCTGCAGAAATATTAAACTATCCTATCCGTATAAATAATAACGATATGGAAGCTAGAAGCCTTAAGGCATCTGCTGTTCGTATGCTTGGATATCAAACAGAGAATGCCACTTGGCGTAATTGGTATCTAACTAGTGCAATGGCATTAGATGGAACTTTTGAACAGATAGTAAAACAAGGTGGAGCCAATGCAGGATTCCCTCCTTTTTCAAATTCATTTATAGGTCTAACATCCAAAGCTATGTTTGAATCTTTCAAAGTTAAGCTAAATGGTCCTAAAAGTTCTGCTGTTCATATAACACTACTAGCATGTGTAACTGATACTAATGAAGTATTTAATTTAGAGTTACGTAGAGGAATTATTGAAATACATGGTCAAGATAGTGATATAGAAGCTGATATTTCAATTGATGCTTCCAAAGAAATATGGGCAAAGCTAATAACAAAAGAAGTTAACATTATTGAAACTATTGAAAATGGTCTAGCAAAATGTAATGAACCACAAAAAGCCCAAGATTATTTGGACTTATTTGATGAATTTACTCCATTTGTAGATATGCCATTCTGGTTACAATAATTTTAAAGTGCCTATTTTGGATTTATTATTCAAATATAGGCGCTTTGTTGTAATTTAAATTAATTTTTTAGTATCTTTGGCCTCTTACTTTGCATCTTTAGTCTTCCACTTTAAAATAAAAGCTAGAGAATACTCCCTAGTTTTTATTTAATCAGTTAAGATTCATAACTATACAACTACTTGTTGCAAATTGTATCAACTTCATATATATACCTATTAAGTATGTTTTCTAACATTTCTTGTCTTCCAGACTTATTCTTTATAGTTGACATTTGTAGTGCATAAGTTTCTAATTCCTTAAATCCAACCTTACCTTCTACTATGTCTTTACCTATACCTTCACTAAAACTTACATATCTATCTTTAGTAAAGTTTTCAAATACTTCATCCTCTAATAATTTATGAGCTATTAATAATCCTTTTGCAAATGTATCCATTCCTGCAATATAAGCTAAAAATAAATCTTCTACTTCAAAAGATGCTCTTCTTACTTTAGAGTCAAAGTTAAATCCACCTGGTGCTATTCCACCTTGCTTTAACACTTCATACATTGCAAGTGTTGCATCATATATATTTGTTGGGAATTGGTCTGTATCCCATCCTAATAATAAATCTCCTTGATTTGCATCAACACTTCCTAAAACATTGTTTATTCTAGCTATATTTAACTCATGTTGGAAAGTATGACCTGCAAGTGTTGCATGGTTTGCTTCTATATTCATTTTGAAGTATTTATCTAAGTTGTACTTTCTTAAGAATCCTAAAACTGTAGCAGTATCAAAGTCATATTGATGTTTAGTAGGCTCCTTTGGCTTAGGTTCTATTAAGAATTGTCCAGTAAATCCAATTTCTTTAGCATAATCTACAGCCATTTTTAGAAATCTTGCAAAGTTATCCATTTCAAGTTCTGTATTAGTATTAAGTAAAGTTTCATAACCTTCTCTTCCACCCCAGAATACAAAGTTTTCTCCACCTAAATACTTAGTAACTTCCATAGCCTTTTTCACTTGAGCCGCTGCATAAGCGTAAACATCAGCATTACAAGTTGTAGATGCCCCATGAACAAATCTTGGATTACCAAACATATTAGCAGTTCCCCATAACAATTTTATACCTGTCTCTTTCATTTTAAGTTTTATGTACTCAACTATTTCATCTAATATTTTATTTGTTTCAGCTAAATCTTTTCCTTCTGGAGCTATATCTCTATCATGGAAACAGAAATACTCAATTCCCATCTTAGTCATAAATTCAAATCCTGCATCAACTTTAAACTTTGCTATTTCCATTGGATTTGTCATGTTATTCCAAGGTCTATCTACTGTACCTACTCCAAATGGGTCATTACTTTCTCCACATAAAGTATGCCAGTAACTCATTGCAAACCTTAAGTGCTCTTTCATAGTCTTATCTCCTACTACTTGTTCAGGATTGTAGTATCTAAATGCTAACTCATTTTCAGAATTTATTCCTTCAAATTTTACTTGTCCTATTCCTTTAAATATTTCACTCATTTTATATCCTCCCAATGTTTTACACATATGATGTATGTAATATTTTTTATTAGTTTAAACCTGTTTTAATTATTTATCTTTAAAATTAACTGCTTCATCTAACATCTTAAAATCATCTTTTAAAGACTTGTATAATTTTTTATACAATTTGTGATATCTCTTGTACATGTCCACATTTTCATTTATTGGTTCTAACTTAGTTGAAGTTTTTATTATGACATTGCAAGCTTGTTGTATATTTTCATATATTCCTGACCCTACTAGTGCAAGAATTGCAACTCCCAATGCTGGACCTTCACTTGAGTTTATAGTATATACATCTTGATTAAACATATCTGCCTGCATCTGTCTCCAGACTTTACTTTTACCTCCTCCTCCAGAGGCTCTTACTTCATTAACGTCTATATTAAGGCTTTGTATTATATCCATACAATCTTTTAAACTGTATGAAACACCCTCCATAATTGCTCTTGCCATTTCTTTTTTAGAGTGCATTGGAGATAATCCAAAGAACACTCCTCTAGCATAAGGGTCAAGATGAGGAGTCCTCTCTCCCATCATATATGGTAAGTAAAGTAATCCATTACATCCTGATGATACCTGACTTACTTGCCCATTTATAATTTCATATACATCTTTCTCTAAAGATTTTGAAATTTCTATTTCTCTTTGGCAGAAATTATCCTTAAACCATTTTAATGATAATCCTGCCCCTTGAGTAACGCCCATAACATGCCATGTATTTGGTACTGCGTGACAGAAAGTATGAACTCTACCTTCTTTATCAACTTTAGGTTCTTTTGTATATGCAAATACCACCCCTGATGTGCCAATAGTAGATGAAACTACCCCTTCTTCAACTATTCCATTTCCTATAGCTCCTGCTGCTTGGTCTCCAGCTCCACCTACAACTATTGTTCCTTCTTTAAGCCCTGTTAAGTCTGCTACCTCTTTAGTCACATACCCTGTTATTTCTTGAGATTCATAAACTTTACCTAAAAGGTTTTTATCGATATTTAACTTTTCAAGTACTTCATCACTCCAATTTCTTTTACTTATATCAAGTAACTGCATACCACTTGCATCTGATACTTCTGTAGCATACTTTCCTGTCAACTTGTATCTTATATAATCTTTTGGAAGAAGTATTTTATTAGTATTTTTGTAAATATCAGGTTCGTTATTTCTAACCCATAATATTTTTGATGCTGTAAAGCCTGTAAGTGCTGGATTAGCAGTTATTTCAATTAATCTTTCTTTTCCCACTAAGTCAGTTATCTCTTCACATTCTTTTATTGTACGTTGGTCACACCATATTATGGAGTTTCTTAATGTATTACCTTCTTTATCTAGCATAACTAGACCATGCATCTGTCCTGATAATCCAATTCCTTTTATATATTCACTACTTATATTTGAACTTTGAATTACATGTCTTATAGATTCTACTACAGCTTTCCACCAGTCATTAGCATCCTGTTCTGCCCAGCCTGATTTCTCTTGTATAAGAGGATATTCATATGTACAGCTTTCTATAGTATTTCCTAGTTTATCAAATAAGACAGTTTTCGTACCTGATGTACCAATATCTACACCTAATACATACTCCAATTTAATCCCTCCTTGAGATAGTACTTATAATTATCGTTTTCCTATTCCAATTTTTTTATGTTTAGATATATTTTACTTGCTTTATTTTTGTTAGTATATTAAACTAACTTATGAACTAATAATAAAATATTTAATTATCTTTGTCAATGCAAAATAACCTTTTATTTTTAACTAAAAAGTATTACAATATTATTTTAAGGAGGAATATCAAATTGGTTACTGATAAATACACTATTCGAGAAATGAATGAAAGATTGGTACTTGAACAAATTATAAAAAATGGTCCTATTTCTAGAGCGAGTATCGCCTCTACCATAGGATTAAACAAAGCAACTATATCTGCTATTACCAAAAAACTTATTGATGAATCTCTAGTCCATGAAATAGGAATTGGAAATAGCACTCATAGCGGTGGAAGAAAACCCATACTTTTAGTATTTAATAAATGTGCAGGGATTTCTTTAAGTATGGATATTGGATATGACTATATATTCTCTTCTCTATCTTATTTAGATGGAACTATTATAAAGTCAAAGAATTTGACAGATATACAGATAAATAAAGATAATGTCATACAACTAATAGATGAAGTGATAAATAGTTATAATATATCCAAAATAGATACTCCTTATAATGTAATAGGATTCACTCTGGCTATACATGGAATTACTTGTGAAAATAAAATACTGTTTACTCCATATTATAATCTTAATGAGATTGATTTATATAGTATCCTTAGTGAAAAATACGACTTCCCTATTCATATAGAAAATGAGGCAAATTTAACAGCTTTAGCTGAGAGTACTTTCTCAACGATACATAGTTCACTACTTAGTCTTAGTATTCACAGTGGATTTGGTTCAGGCATTATAATAAACAATAAATTATATAATGGTAGAAATGGTATGAGCGGCGAAATTGGCCATACTATTATCATGCCTAATGGTAAACCCTGTCCTTGTGGAAACCTTGGATGTTTAGAACAATATTGTTCAGAGAAAAAAGTATTTGAGCAACTTTCTTCTTTAGAAAATATCCCTAAGATGGATTCTAATATGGTAAAACAGCTATACTATGCAAATAATCAAAATGCTAAAAAAGTTATTAAGGATTTTTGCAGTTACTTATCAATAGCTATAAATAATGCTATTGCAACCTATGCTCCTGAGATAATCTATTTAAATAGCCAAATAATTAGAGATATACCTGAGATATTACAGATTACAAAAGATATGTTAGTTAGTTCTTTTAACAAAGGTATAAATATAGAAATTTCATCATTAGGGTCTGAGGCATCTCTATATGGTGGTTCTGCTGTAAATATCAAGAGCTTTTTAAATATACAAAATTTAACTTTGATGAACGAAATAAATGATAAAATAACTACACTATAATGAGTAATCTAAAAACTAGCTTAAAAAGCTAGTTACATTTTTTAATACCTAAACGAATTCAAGCCCATTACTTATACTATAATTGTAATGGAACACTGAAAAAGGTAACTACATCTAAATCGACATTTACAACAGATGAATCACTTCATAAATCACTTTATTTAATAACTTCCAGTATTATATATAAGTGAATTCAAAGTTTTAGAACCTGACCTAAAGTATTAAATCGATTAAATATTCATCTTAATGAAATATTAGTTACAGTCATTATTAAAGTCAAAAAAATTAAGAATAGCTTTATATAGATGCTATTTTTATAAAGATGGTAATAATCTTAAATAAGGGTTATGACTACACAGCCATAACCCCTTTAAAGTATAAATTCTAAAATTAAATTTATTCTGGAGTTTACACAAGATTATTTATATTCTCTTTCTCAGAAGTTGTACATTAATTAGATATTAATATAAAGTTTCTATTCATCATCAGATAATAAACTCATTATAGGTTCAACTATAGAAATATTGTCTTTACCTATCTTCTCTAACTTTACTGCTAATTCTTTTGCATCTGAAAAAGCTGATTCAATAACCATACCTAAATTTAACCCTGAAATGATTTTAATTCTACTATCAATACTGGCCTCTAATAAAGCAGCATTACATGGCGTTCCACCAATTAAATCCACCATTATAGTTATTTCTGAACTTTCTTTATATACTTCTAAAGCTTTTTTTAGTTTTTTTATTGTTCCTTCAATTCCATCATCCTGTTTCATATTTACAGTAGGATAATCTATAGTATCCCCTATTATCATTTTTGCAGAATTCAAAACTTCTTCAGCCATATTTCCATGACTCATCAAAATAATACTATTCACTTTAATACACCTCTCTAATTTTATAAAATATCTACAAGATAAGTTTTTTTGTCATCAGGTGTCATTATAGTTGTAATTTCAATTCCTTCATCTAGGAGTTTTCTAAATGCTTCCTTCTCTTCTTCTGTAACACTGATATTAGGTTTTAATACTGTTGTATCTTTTCTACTTGACATATTTCCTACATTTATACTATGTATTTTTAATCCTGCCTCCACAAATGGAATAAGGTCAACAGGAGACTTGACAATTAATAATACATTTTGTCCTTCATACTTCCCAGCAGTAATATTTTTTATAGCAGTTTCTTCTGTAATTATAGACGATGCTATTCCTGCAGGTGTAGCCATTCTTAAGACTTGTTTTTGCACAGAATTATTAGCTACTGCATCATTTACTACCATTAATCTTGTAACACTTAATTTATTACTCCACATAGTTGCAACTTGACCATGGATTAAACGGTCATCTATACGAATATTTTTAATTCCCTTCATTTCCATATCTAATATCACCCTTTCCTTATTTTAAAATACCTAATGCATATAGAATTATTGAAACAACCATTACACCCAAAATTAAGTATATTGGTTTTATATTTTTTTTAAGAGCCCAATAAACAATAACAACTAAAATTGCAGGAATTAAACCAGGCATAATTTGGTCTAATATTTCTTGACCTTTCATTGTAAAGTCACCTTGTTGAAAGTTCAGAGCAACATTAGCTTTTACTACAGAAGGTATTAAGGCACCTACAACCATTAGTCCTAAAATAGATGTACTCTCAGTTAAGATTTTTAAACTTTTTTCAATTGAAGATATCAGCTTAGTCCCTGATGTATAACCAGCATTAAACAGTGGGATACTTAATAGTTTCAATGCTACACTTACTATAACCCATAATAAGATTCCAAAAGGACTTCCATCTAATGCCATATTAGCTGCTATAGCTCCAAAAATTGTCCATGGTATAACAACAAACAAGCTATCTCCTAGACCTGCTACTGGCCCCATCAATCCTGTTTTAATTGAAGTAACAGCCTCTTCAGTATCTTCATTTGATAATTCCTCCATGGCTACATTAATACCCAAAATATAAGGAGCAACCCATGGATTAGTATTAAAAAATTGTAAATGATTTAATACAGCATTTTGAAGTTTTTCTGGCTTATCTTTATATACTGTTTTTAAAAATGGTAATACTGCATAGCAATATGCTAAAGCTTGCATCTTCTCATAATTTGAAGAAACAGAACTAGTAAAAAACCAACGCCATAAAACACTTCTTTTAACTTTTTCATTTGATTTATTTAATGACACATTATCACTCATCTTCATCCATACCTCCTACTACAGTATATTGTTGTGCTTGATTTTCCACATTCTTTTTATAAATTATAAGTGCGATTGCTCCTCCGATTAAAGCCACACCCAATAATGGTACTTTCATATAGACTGCTAAAACAAATCCAATCACTAAATAACTAAAATACTCTTTGGCAGGAAGATATCTAAGTAGTAATCCTATTCCTACTGCTGGAAGTAATCCACCAGCTACTGTTAAACCACCTGTTAACCATTCAGGCGTATATTTTAAAATAGTATCAACCAAAGAAGGTCCAAATATTACAGCTAAAGCAACTGGAATACCTGTTGTAGCTGCTGTTAATAATACTCCTAACATTTGCATATATGTTATATTTTTATAATTTCCTTTTTTAGCTCCATCTTCTGCTTTATGAACTAGCCATATACCAATTGTATTTCTAAGAACATCCAATTGTACCATCAGCAAAGCAACTGGAATACCTATAGAGATTCCTACAGATGCTTCTTGACTAGTTGTAATAGTTATAAATGTAGCTACTATACTTGCTGTTTGATAATCAGGAATTGATGCTCCACCAAAATTACTAATCCCTAATGATAGTAATTGTAATGTACCTCCAATATATAATCCTGTATTTATATCACCTAGGATAAGACCAGTAATAAAACCTGCTGTTACTGGTTGATATGTACCAAACATTGTTGAATTTTTTTCATAGTTTATAAAAAATCCATACATTACGATTAATAATAATTGCCATAATTGTGGCTCCATTATGATTTCACCTCTCTCAAAATATTTTTTAGTTCTTCAAAATTATGCTTAGAATTTTGCTTTAAGAAAATAGGAATTTCTTCAAGTGGACATTCTAGTTCATAAACTTCTCCACCTTCATAACTAATTCCACTAAATATATTTTCCCACATGTATCCTTTTGGCAAATATACTTTTCTACTTCTATCTTTATAATTCATTATTGGAGCAACCAAAATTTCATCTCCAAACATATATGTATTATCAATCTCCCAAGTTTTATCATCTTCAGGAAATTCATAAAATAGAGTTCTCATAACTGGTGTTCCATCTTCATGAGCTTCTTTCATTAATTTTTTTAAATAACTTTTTAAACTTTCTCTAATTTTTATAAACCTTGTAAGAATTCTTTCAACCTCTTCACCATAAGACCATATCTCATTAGGAGCTCCAGTAACCATTGAACCTCCACCTTTATTTGATAATGGCTTACTGTGAGGTAGCCTATCTCCATGCATTCTCAAAATTGGTGAAAAAGTAGCATATTGGAACCATCTCACCATAAGCTCTCTAAACTCTGGGTCGTTAGGATTTCCTCCATGGAAACCTCCAATATCTGTAGTCCACCAAGGTATACCTGCTAGTCCCATATTTAGCCCTGTATTTACTTGATTGTTAAAAGCCTCAAAACTGGAATCAATGTCTCCAGACCATACTAAAGCCCCATACTTTTGAGCTCCTGCCCAAGCTCCTCTTACAAGAGTTACAACAGACTCTTTATTATCATATAAACCATCATAAATCATTTTTAAATAATCGATAGGATATATATTTCCACAGCTTAAAACATTTCCTTTTTTATATCTATAATTATCAAAATCATAAACAGAATATCCAGGTTCAGCTACATCTAACCAATAATAATTAATTCCTAGTTGCTTATAATTTTTATCTATTCTATCCCAAACATATTCCCTTGCGTTTTTGTTTGTCATATCTACAAAGACTGTATTCCCTTGGATTTGCATTGTCATTCTAACACCACGATTAACATTAACCAAATAACCATTTTCTAAATAATCATTGTAGTTTTCTGCATCACTTTGAACTGTAGGCCATACAGATACTATTGGCTCTACTGAATACTCTTCTTTCAGTTTTTCAACCAACTCCTTAGGATTTTTCCAATAATCTAAGTCAAATTTATATTCACCTTGCTTAGGCCAATGAAAATAGTCGATTGCAATTGACGAAAGTTTAATGCCTCTTTTTGAGTATTCTTTCACAACATCCAAAACTTCCTCTGAAGTTCTATATCTTAATTTACTTTGCCATAGCCCTAATAGGTTTTCAGGCATCATAGGTACAGTTCCTGTAACTTGAGAGTAATTTTTACTTAACTCTTTTGGGCTTTCTCCACAAGTAATCCAATAATCTATAAAGTTTGTAGAAAACATCTTCCACTCTGTTATGTTCTTTGCAAAAGATACTCTTCCAATCCCTGGATTATTCCATAAAAATCCATAACTTAAGCTAGAAATATAATAAGGAACTGATATTTGAGAATTTCTTTGGGCTAACTCCAAAACGGTATTCTTTAAATCTAGAAATTCATGTTGGTATTGTCCCATCCCAAAAACCTTTTCACAAGGTTTAGACTCAAATCTAGTAGTTACTTCAAATTCCCCACTACAACTTGGTCGATATTCTCTTGATTTCAATTTAAGTGTGGAGTTAAAGTCTTTGGTAATTTCAATGGTTCCTACATCTTCTCCACCATCATCATGTTTTACAGCTCTTAATCTAATAAATTCCTTTAACAATATTTCATTTTTATCGTTATAAAAAGTAATTCTATCTCTATGGTCTAAGATAGCCTTTACTTTTCCATTTTTAATACTTACACTACCATCTTCACTCTTGTCAATTTTAATATCTTCTTTATTCAACTTAGGTTTTTCATTAAGAGCATAATTTTCATCAATAAAATTTTGGTCGACAAATGACCTAATACGTAAAGAATTTTTTCCCCATGCTTCTATTCGCAGTAGTTCATTGTCAAATCTTTTTTCAATATAATCTTCAAATATTCTTACCACAGCCATCCTCCTAAATCGATAATTTAATCTTCCATTTTGATGTACTTTAAAATTAAATAACTCAGTCTAATATCTTAATTTTATATATTAAGCTTTGCATACAATTTATTTGTACATTAAACTAACTTACTAATAATATACTTTATTTGGCTCTCTTTGTCAATCGTTTTCCAAAATTTGATAGAATTTTCCAATTTAGTTATATATAATAGGTTTTGTATAACCTAATACTCACAAATAAACAAATCCATCGTTATCCTCGCTGTCATATATAACACTTATTCTTAGTTATAAAAATAAGGAATAGTTTGTCTACTATCCCTCAAAAAAATCTTAATATTCAAATTTATAATATATGTCTTCCCTATAATTCTAATAAATTAAAAACCATACAAATAATAAATACTTCCTATATACTTAAAGTTTATTTTAGAGACTCCATATTATTTATAGTATTTAAAATCTTGATAATGGAATATCTATTATTATTATAAATTTATTTTCATTAACTTTTATTTTTTATTGTTTGGTGGTTTAAGTGGAAGTGGTGCTGATTTATTGGTCGGTTTTTTAGTTCAGTCTGGTCATAAGATATTTACTGCTGCATTCTTTCCAAGAATCCTTAGCAATATAGTAGACAAGCCTTTATCTTTTATTATGGTTGTGTATTTTATAAGTAAAATGCCTAAAGGTTTTATATCTCAATATAATAGAAGTACATCTAGTTCTTCTTAATAAGTTGTATATCATATCTAATTTATTAAATATTATGATAAATTTATATACATATATTTGTATAACAATATTTTCTACTTCATTTTTCATTAATTTTAATATTAATGATTCAATTATGCAATATTTGTATTAATTTAATTAAATACAATCTCTTAATATAAATTTAGATTCTAAATCTGTATTAAGTGGTTGTATTTTTATTTATTTCTAATTACCATACCTATCCCTCCAAACTGCTCATTTATTCTCTTAAATATATAAAATAAAGTAAGAGGTTTATTATAAACCTCTTACTTTATTTTATATATTTATAATTAGATTTTATTAACAGTACTCCACTGCCCCTACTACTTTTCCTACACATCCACAAACTTCCATTCTACTCTTAACAAATTCTTTAACCGAATCTAGACCTTTTTTACCATATTTCTTAGGGTCAATTACCTCTGGGTCAGAATTAAGCACATCCTTAACCCCATTACTATAAGCAATCCTTAACTCTGTTGCATAATTAACCTTGCAAATCCCTCTTTTTATAGATTCTTTAATAATCTCATCTGGTATCCCTGACCCACCATGTAATACTAATGGAACTGATACAACCTCTCTAATTTCAGACAATCTATCTAAATCAAGCTTTGGCTCTCCCTTATATAACCCATGTGCCGTACCTATTGCTACTGCTAAAGATGATACCCCTGTTCTTTCTACAAATTCTTTTGCTTCTAGTGGGTCTGTATATGCTCCACCATCACCACCATCTAAATCGTCTTCCTTACCTCCAACTTTACCTAATTCAGCTTCAACAGGTATATCTGAAGGTGTACATGCATCTACAACAGCTTTAGATACTGATATATTATCTTCGTAACTTTCATGAGAACCATCAATCATAATAGAAGTATATCCAACTCTAAGTGCCTGCATTGCTAGCCCAAAACTTGAACCATGGTCTAAGTGCATAGCAACAGGAATACTTGCCTTCTCTGATGCAACCTTTACATTTGCTAAATAATAATCCAATCCTGCATACTTTATTGTTGAAGGTGTTGTCTGTAGTATTACAGGTGATTTAAGTTCTTCAGCAGCTTCTATTACTGCCATAACCATCTCCATATTTTCAACATTAAATGCTCCTACTGCATAATGCCCTTCTTGTGCATCTAATAATATTTGTTTAGTTGTCACTAATGCCATAATTCATCCTCCTATATATTTATAATGATTTAATTTCTTCATTATTTAATTTTGATACTATTTCTATGCTTGTCTTACTATTTATTAACTCATTTAAAAATTCTTCGTCCATTAGTTTTGCAGATAGTTGAGACAATGTCTTTAAATGTAAATTATCACCATTGTCTGTAGCTGCTATCATAAATATAAGATGTACTGGGCTTCCATCCTCTGATTCAAAATCAAACCCTTCTTTTGATACACCAACTGCTACTCGTGGTACTTTTACTGCATCTGTTTTTGCGTGTGGTATCGCTATGCCCATACCAAAACCTGTAGATGATATTTCTTCTCTCTTATGAATTTCTTCTTTAAATTTATTTTTATCTAAAAGAACACCTGATTTATCAAGTATTTCAACCATTTCATCAATTACATCTGTTTTACTTTTTCCTTTAACATCTAAAACTACTGTTTCTTCGTTATACAAAGAGACTTTATTAGATACGTTTTCCGATTTTGTAATTTCCTTTTTATATTCATTTTTAATTTCATCTGTATTTTCTGTAGTATTATTGTTATTTACTACCTTAGGTGTAACTATCATATAAAGTATTGCTCCTACTAATGAACCTGCAAGTATACATCCTACCCATAAAAGCGGCTTATTTACTAGTCCTAAGACTAAAAATCCTCCATGTGGAGCTGGTACTTCTATTTTCATTATGTAAGTTAAAATCGCTGATATTGATGACCCAATCATAAGTACTGGCAACACTTTCAGTGGATTCTTTGCCGCGAAAGGTATCGCTCCTTCTGTTATATGAGTACTACCTAGTATATAATTAATTAATCCTGCCGCTCTATCTTCTTCTGTAAATCTATTTTTAAATAAAGTAGATGCTATAGCTATTACTAATGGTGGTGTTATACAAGCTGCAGATACACCTGCCATAAATAAGTAGTTTCCTTGACCTAGAAGCATAGTTCCAGTCACATATGCTGCTTTATTTACTGGACCTCCCATATCAAATGCTGACATACATCCTATTACTAATCCTAGGATTATAGGACTTGAGTTCTGTAACCCTGAAAGGAAATTCATCATAGCATTGTTAAGAGCTGAACATGGTCCCCCAAGTAACAACATAGATATACCAACAACACCCACACTGACTATAGGAATTATAAAAATAGATTTAAGTCCTTCTAACTGTCTTGGTAATTTTCTCAATAAGTACACAAATAATTTAACTGCATAACCTGCCAAAAATCCCGATATAATTCCACCTAAGAACCCTGAACCTGTGTCAAACGATATCATTCCTCCAACAAGCCCTGCCAACATACCAGGTCTACCTGATACAGATTGAGCTATAAACGCCGCTAATACAGGAACCATCAAATTCATAGAATATCCACCAACAGATTTTAATGTAGCTGCTATCTGATTATACTGTTCTGAATTTGGGTCAAATGAGTAAATCCCCCACAAAAATGATATAGCAGTTAGCACTCCGCCTGCTACTACTAAAGGTAGCATATGAGATACTCCATTCATTAAGTCTTTATATAGTTTTTGACCAAACGATAAATTCCCTTCTTCTGTAAATTTGCTACTTGATGTATTTCCCTTTCTAACTGCTACTTTACCATCAATACACTTTTGTATAAGCTCACTAGCTTTGTGTATACCTTCTTTTACAGGCACCTCTATTACTGGTTTTCCATTAAATCTATCCATATCAACGTTTTTATCACAAGCAACTATTATTGCATCTGCCATTTCGATATCTTTTGCTGTTAATTTATTCTCTACTCCTATGGCTCCATTTGTTTCAACTTTTATATCACATCCTAATTCTTTAGCTGATTTTTTTAATGCTTCTTCTGCCATAAATGTATGTGCAATTCCAGTTGGACAACCTGTTACCCCAAGGATTATCTTTCTCCCCATTTTTATACCACCTTTCTGACTTTTATATTTTTTATGTACTCTTCTACATTCGCCAAACTACCGATACCATTACTTTCAGCCACACTTGCACCCGTTGCAGCAGACCTTTTCAATGCTTCTTCAATATCTTCTGGATTTTCCAACCATATACTTAAAAATGCAGCTAATGCAGAATCACCAGCACATGCAGAGCTAACAACTGTAACTGGTTGAGCACTAGCATAATAAATTGCTTCTCCATTGTAAAAATAAGAACCTTTTTCTCCTAAAGTTAGTAATATATTTTGAGCTCCTTTCAAATGTAGTAACTTAAGCACATCCTTAATGTCCTCTTCATCTCTTACAATAATTCCAAATATATCTTTGATTTCTTCATCATTTGGTTTTATCAAGTATGGATTATATTCTAATAACTCCTTTAATTTCGGTGAACTTATATCAAGTATTGTTTTTATATTTTTATTTTTACAAATCTCAAATATATCTTCATAGTAATTATCATCAATACCAGGTGGTAAACTTCCACTTATTGACAAGTAATTTATATCTTCTAATGACTCTATCTTCTCTATCATTTCTAGCTTTTGCTTTGCATTTACATATGACCCAGAGTTTACAAATTTAAACTCATCATTTCCATCATTTAAAAATATATTTATACGAGTTGTATCTTCTACCCAGGTAGGTAGTACATCAAACCCTTTCTTTTCACTTTCTTCAACTATATATTTTCCTGAGAATCCTCCAAAAAAACCTAATATCTTGGACTCTACACCATAATGACCTAGTACAAATGTCACATTTAAACCTTTTCCATTAGGAGAATATGTAGCATTTGATGTACGATTTACTAATTTACTTTTTATACCGTTAGTAGATATGTTCATATCTATTGCTGGATTCGTGGTTAATGTATATATCATTGTCTTCCCCCTTGCTTCTGCTGTGTATGTTTTCATTATAATAAAAAAGTCTATGAAAATCTTTTCATAAAAAGAAAATAGATTTTCATAGACTTTTTCAATTTAATTTTCAGAATTATTATATTTGACCATATAATCTATAATTATCCTAGATATAATGTACAATGGTAACCTAGATGACACTTCATACTCAGAGATTGAGATATGATAATGTTTATATCCTACAATATATAAATCAGAATAGTTTATAAGTTTTGCATTTTCACTACAACAACATGTTATAACTTTGGCTCCACTTAAATTGGCATTTTGTGCTGATTCTACAAGTTCTTTAGTGTTTCCATTCAACGAAAATATGATTATAAGTTCATCTTCTTTCATTGATTTAGATTTTATTTTCATTATATTAGGGTCATTTATAAAAAACACATTAAAATCAAGTAATTGTAACTTAAGGCTAAACTCTTTTGCTACATATTCAGTAAGACCTCTTGCTAAGACGTATATCTTACTAGATTCATTTATAGTTTTTATTATATTAATTAGTGTAGTTAAGGATATTTGTTCTATAACTCGTTGTGCTTCTATAAAAGACTTGTTTATTATATCCCCCATATTGTGTATATCATTATTTTCATCTTTTACTGTCAACCTGTATCTAAGTTCATTAAATCCATTTAGGCCACATTTTCTAATTGCTCTTGAAACAGTTGCTGGAGACGAATATGTTTCATGAGCAATCTCTACTATGGACAATTCTGATAATATTGACTCATTTTGATTTATAAATTTAATTATTTCAAGTTCCGTTTTTGTTAGATTTTCAGAATTACTTTTGTTTAGCTCAATTATCATATTTTTTCTCTCCTTGTATATAAGTTTTTTGTCTAAATTTATCAAGTAATATAATAATATATTTCCTCTTAACTACTTATTTTTATACACAATCATGATTTAGTCAATGTCTATAAGTATAAATTTATAATATTATAATTTTGTACTTTAATTTATTCTGTAATTACTATGTTATTTTGCAATAAAAAAGTAATTACTTAATCACTAAGATTGAGTAATTACAAATTTTTTAGCCTGCAAGTAGCTTATTATGAATATTTAAAATTATTTTCAATATGGATTAATATATCCTCTAAAGGACTTATTTCAATATCAAACCCTAGCTATGTCAGTCTTTTTATTTAGTACTTTTTAATACCTTTATAAGATTAAATATTTGTACTGTTGTGGCAGTCATATTATTACTTACCGTTTCCTTATCCATTGCTTCTTCTATGGTCATAGCCCTATTTACTATAGAAAAATAAGCATCTATCCCTTCTTCATTACACTTAACTGCATCTTCTGTCGTTGCTCCAGCCAAACCTATTACTTTTGCCCCATATTTTTTAGCCATCTTTGCAACTCCTATTGGTGCTTTGCCCATAGCTGTTTGATTATCCAATTTACCTTCTCCAGTTATTACAAAGTCTGCACATTTTAACTCGTTCTCTATTTTAATTTCTTCTAATATTATTTTTACTCCAGATTCTAATTTTGAATTTAAAAACGCTAAAAATGCAAAACCTAATCCACCTGCTGCTCCAGTACCTTCTATATTGGCTATGTCTTTATCTAAATCACTTTTAACTATCTTAGCAAAATTTCTAAGGCCATTATCTAACTCTTCAATTATTTTTGGTGTTGCACCTTTTTGAGGTCCATATATGTACGCTGCTCCATTTTTACCAAACAGTGGATTATTCACATCACAAGCTATTTTAAAGCTACATTTATCTAATTCTTTTAACCTATTATCTATTTTTATATGTCTTATTTCATTTAAAACTTTTCCACCTAACCCTACTAAGTTGTTGTTTTCATCATAAAACTCAAATCCTAAAGCTTGAAGCATACCTACCCCAGCATCATTAGTAGCACTTCCACCTATTCCAACTATAAAATTTCTATAGCCTTTATTTATTGCTTCTTTTATTATTTCTCCAACACCGTAAGTTGTGGTGTTTAAAGGATTTCTAAGTTCAGTTGGAACTAATGTTAATCCTGATGCTTGAGCCATTTCTATTATTGCTGTATTTGTACTTTTTAATAATCCATATGTCGCATTTACTTTTGTAATTATTGGTCCAGTGACTTCTATAGTTTCTTTTTCACCATTCATACCTTGTACTAAAGCGTCTACTGTTCCTTCCCCACCATCTGCAAGTGGCAATATCTTTACTTTTGCATCTTTTTCAACTTTTAATATCCCCTTTTTTATTGCATTTGCTGCCTCAATTGAAGATAAACTGCCTTTCAAAGAATCTATAGAAATTAATATTTTCATATTTATCTACTCCTTATTTTAAAAATAAAAATTTATAAGTTTTAATTTACATTCTATTTTATACTCTACTCCTTTCTTTGTACATACAGTTTCTTGTTTACATCCAGCTCTTACTAGAAATATGCTATACTTTATCATAATTAGCAAGTTGTCAAATCGTAATTTAGGAGGATAAAACTATGGAATCTAAATATACAGAAATAAACTCAAAGACCTTTGATAAATGGAATAAAGAAGGCTGGGAATGGGGACAACCTATCAGTCATGAAGTTTTTGAACGAGCCAAAGCTGGAGATTGGTCCGTTGTACTGACACCCACTAAACCCGTTCCGAAAAATTGGTTTTGTGATATGAAAAATACAAAAATACTAGGATTAGCGTCTGGAGGCGGACAACAAATGCCAATTTTCACTGCATTGGGAGCTCAATGTACAGTTTTAGATTATTCAACTTCACAATTATTAAGTGAAAAAAAGGTTGCAGAAAGGGAAAAGTATTCTATTGAACTTGTACAAGCTGACATGGCAAAGCCACTACCTTTTAAAGATGAAAGTTTTGACTTAATATTTCATCCAGTTTCTAATTGTTATGTAGAAGATGTATTACCAATTTGGAAAGAGTGTTATCGTATACTAAAAAAAGGTGGTATACTTTTATCTGGACTTGATAATGGCATCAATTTTGTATTTAATGAAGAAGGAACAGAATTCCAATATAGGCTTCCATTTAATCCTTAAAAAAATAAAAATATATATGATGAATCAATCCAAAATGATTGGAGAATTCAATTTTCTCATACAATTGAAGAACAAATAGGTGGACAACTACAAGCAGGATTTATTTTAACAGATATTTATCAAGATACAAATGGTTCTGGTAATCTTCATGAATTTAATATTCCATCATTTTACGCAACTAGAGCAGTAAAAAAATAAAACTATTTATACAAAAAGCGGTATAACACCAAAATGCTATACCGCTTATCATAAATTTAAAAGAATCCTTATAAAATATCTATAAATATAGCCCTTTGTGAATTTCAATACTAGAGATAAAATTCCAAAAACTACACACGATTATATTTATACATCCAATTTATAGATAGAAAATTTATTACAATCTTTATAATTTTATTCTCTAATAATTATAAGAATTACTTGACTTCAATATCATTATATTTTTTTGAATATACATTAGTCATATAGAAATATATAGGAACTACAATTACCATACCACCTAGTCCCCAAACTATCTTCATTGGTTCATCAATACCTGCTTTTATCAATAATACTATACTTATAGCTACTGCAAATATTGGTATAATCACTCCTCCAGGTATCCTAAAGTTTATGTCTTTACCAGCATACTTCTTCCTTAATATTAATACAGCTAGACAGGTAGGAATATATTGAATAAATCTAGATACAACACTTATTTGAGATAGTGTTGTAAATGACCCTGACCATGCTATTAATAAAGTTCCTATAACAGAAACTATAATTGCTATATATGGAGCTCCATTTTTATTAGTTTTTCTTATAGACTTAGGCATTAATCCTTGCTCGACCAAAGCAGCCGCAGACCTTGGTGTAAATATAGATGATGCAATATTTATTCCTCCAACAGATACTATAGTCCCTATTGTAATTATATATCCACCTATAGGACCTAACATTTTAATAGCAGCATCTGCAACAGGAGTCGCTGACCCTCTTAATCCATCTCCCAATACACCTATACTTATCCCCAATATAAGCATATATATTACTGATACTACAAACATTACCATTACTAATGCCTTAGGTACATTTTTCTTAGGATTTTCCATATCTTTTGCTGCAACAGCTAAAGATTCAAACCCCGTAAAAGCATAAAATAAAGTTATTGATACTGCTACAAAAGCTGATGATGTACTTTGACCTTTTTGTATTATTATAAATGGCGTAAAATTAGAGCCTTTTATAAAAAATAAACCTACAGCTATAAATAAAACTATTGGTAATAATTTTCCTATAGTCATTATATTGTTTAAATGCTTAGATTGCTTCATTCCCATAAAATTTATAAGCCCAAGCCCTCCAACTAATATACCAATTATTATATTTTTAATAAGTGGCTCTGCTGCTTGAGGCCATATAGATGATAGTGTGACTGCAAAAAAGTTTGCCATAGTTGCCCAAGCAATCATACTAACTATCCACTTCATAAATCCAACTTCAAACCCAATAAAATCTCCAAAGGCCTCTTTTGCATAAAGATACGGCCCTCCATCAGTATCAAACCAACTCCCTGCTTCAGCAAAACATAAAGCAATAGAGACAGCTAAAAACATACAAAAAACTAATACTAAGATACTCGCTGGACCTATACTTGTATATGCATCTCCAGGTAAGCCAAATATACCTGACCCTATTATTGCATTAATCCCTAATAATACAATACTCCAGAAACCTAACTTAACACTTTTTTTCATTGTTATTCCTCCAAACTCAACTTAAAATATAGTTATAATTATTTTTCTTTAGATGCTTCTTTAACTATCGCCATAAATATTTTTTTCATATTATCACAATCCTTAGTCATCATTTCTGGATGCCATTGTATGCCTATTACAAACTCATTCCCATCCTTTTCTATAGCTTCAATTAAACCATCTTTAGCAGTAGCTGAAACAATATATCCTGGAGCTACCTTATTGACAACTAAATGATGGAAACTATTAACTAGGATTTCTTGTTCTCCTAATATTTCATACAACTTTGTACCCTCTTTTATCTGTGCTGTATGTGTAGGTATATTAGATAAATGTTGCTGATTATGTTTTATGTAAGCTCCTTCAATTAAAGATAAATCTTGATATAAACTCCCTCCCTCAGCTACATTTATAATTTGTTCACCTCTACATATACCTAACACTGGTTTTTTCATATCTAAAGCATACTTTAATAACTTCATATCAAAAACATCTCTTTTAGGTGATATTGCACCTAGCTTATTATGAGGTTCCTCCTTCCATATAAGAGGATTTACATCTTGTCCTCCTGATAGTATAAGTCCATCTATATTTGATACTTGTTCCTTTATAATCTCATCATCATATACAATTGGTACAATATATGGTATAGCTTTACACATAGCTACTGACTGTATATAGTCATTATTTACATAAGCCCTTTCATAACCAGGAAACATCCCCCCTTCATCAATTAATAAGTTTCCTGATATTCCTATTACTGGATATTTCTTTTTAATCACTTTCTTCACCCCTTAAATTATTTATGAACAATAAAAAATGCTACTTCTCTCTTAAAGAGCAAGTAGCATACCAATATTTTAATTGTTTAAAAATTCTAATTTATTTTTAAAATACTTTTTCTAAGGAATCAGTTATATAAATCACTCTATTGATTTATATTTTATTTTAATCCTATTTAATTCGACTTTTTGAATAGTGTTAATTCTAATTAATAGGCAAAATAGGCATTCATACTTTCCTTTTTATTAACCTATTAAATACTATTTAATATATTTTTTCCTCTTCTATTTAACTCACTTCCCTTTCTACCTGATTCACATATTATCAAATCTAGTTCTTTAAGTATATTAAGTATTCCCCTTACCTCACCTTCTGTTATACTATAACCTAATTCATTTATTGAATTAACAATACCATTTCTACCTATGTTTTTATTAAGGTTATTGGCATTTTTTAAGCATTCCATTACTAATCTTACTTTTTCTATAGATGTTCTATCTTTTAATGTACTTATTTCTTTACTATAGTCTTCAGTTATATTTAGTAAATTATGAGGTAAGTCATTAATTAAAATAACATGTTCAGAACTCATAATGTTAATATACATAGCTGTATTTTTTAATTCTCTTATATTCCCTGGCCATTCATATGAATTAATAATGTCTTTAACATCTTGACTAATTTCCCTCTTACTTTTCATAAAATGCTTTAGCATAACTTCTATATCTTCTTTTCTCTCTCTTAAAGGTGGTATGTTTATAGGCAATACATTTATCCTATAATATAAATCAGCTCTGAATCTATCTTTTTTTATCATTTCTAATAAATTTTTATTTGTAGCTGCAATTACTCTTACATCAGTGTCTATTACATTTTCCCCCCCAACTCTCATGACTTGATTTTCTTGTAATACTCTAAGTAATTTGCTTTGTAAATATATGGGCATGTCTCCTATTTCATCTAAAAATATAGTTCCATTATTAGCTTGCTCAAATAAACCTTTTTTCCCTCCTCTTAAAGCACCTGTAAAAGCACCTTCTTCATATCCAAAAAGTTCACTTTCAAGTAGGTTTTCTGGCATAGCTGCACAGTTTATCGCTATAAATGGCTGACTATGCCTTGGTGATGCATTATGAATAGACTGAGCCATAAGTTCTTTTCCTGTTCCACTTTCTCCAGTTATAAGAACTGTATAATCAGATTCCGCTATTTTCATACCTAGCTCTTTAGTTCTTTCCATTTTTACTGATACTGTTTTTATGTCATCAAAGGTATACCTAGCAACTTGTCCCTTTTCTCTAAGCTTCTTTGATAGGTTTTGTTCCAATTTCCTTATGTAAGTTATTTCTTGAATACAAAAATAATATCCAGTCACCCTTCCAAAACTTTCTATATTATACTTATTTACATTTAAATATTTATTATTAAACTTTATAACTTCATCATGTGCCTTACTTAATCTAAAAATCTTTTTAATATTTTCATTCTCTAATTCATCTATATTTTTTCCTATAATATCATTTTTAATATCTAGTATATCACTCAAGCTATTATTACAAATAATTACATTTTTCTTCTCTGATATCATTGCCATACCTAGGTTTGATAAGTTTATTATAGAATTCAATTCATCTGCTTTTATAGTAAGTTCTTTATATTTAGTATTTATTCCTGAATATAAACTAATCACTTCATCTATATACTTAATTAGCCTCTCAGTAATTTCCTTATCATCCAGTTTGAGTTTTGCTATTATTTGAATAAATGTTGAACTATCAATATACCTATGCCCTAAATCAATAACTTCTTCAATATATTTTGGAACTAAATCTGCTTCTCCTGGTGTTACAGCTATCTTAATATTTCTATATTCTTCATTAGGATTATATGGTATGAAATTTAAGTGATTTATTCCTATATTGTATAAATTAGATATTGTTTCTAATACAGTGTGCTTATTATCATTTACTACTAATACATCTATTCCTTCTGGTAATGAAAATAACTTGTATATATCCTTTTGCTTTATAGTTCTATTTATAATTATTATCTTTGAGACATCTTTTACATATTTTTTTATTTTCAATACTCTATCATCTATCATTACTAATATTATGTCATCTTTTATCGATTCTTCTTCTGTTATTCTATTTAAATAATAGTTTTTTATTATTACTTTATCTTTAAATATCAGCTTTAGGTTTTTATTTAAAAAACACTCTAATTTAGATAATCCATCAGTTACTACTGCTATTGTTTTCATTATAAATCTATCCTTTCTTTTGTTTATATTATATAAAATTTTAATAGTTCTAATATAGTTCAAAATCTTTTAACTTATATAAAGCAAAAGTTATGCCAAATTGATAGATTTCTTATTTTTTATTTAACCTTAAGCTAGAAATATTATTATATGATTAAGATTAGATAAATAATATAACTTTAGCTATAGAATCTACAAAAACATGACTCCTATCAAAAAATAAAAAGGTATTACCAACTTTCTGGTAATACCTTTTTATCTTATTTTTAATTTAAATTAATTCAAATGATTTTTCTTAATCTCATCAAGTAGCCCATCTTCTAGGTAAATTTCTAATGCACATCCTACCATTGCCTTTACTGCTTTGTGAAGTTTATCATAAGCTTCCTCAGAATTTGCATAATTTAGAAACTCTTTTTCATGAACATATACCATTGGATTTATGTCTAGAGCTATTTCCGTATACATAGTAGGACAAACTTGGCTTACGTTTCCTATGTCTGTAGAACCTACTGGACCTTCTTTTCCTTCTAATATATCTGTTATACCTGCCTCAATTAGATTATTCTTTGTTATATTCTGAAGCACCTTATTATTTATTATATTGTCAAAAGAATTTTCAAAGTATCTATAAGAAAGTTTAGCACCTGTCATTAACTCTGCACCTTTTGCACAGTTTATAACCTTTTTAGTTACTTCATCTAAATAACTTCTTTCAGCAGCTCTTACGAAAAATTCACAGGCAGCTTTTTCTGGAACTATGTTTGGAGCTTCTCCTCCATTTGAAACTATCCCATGTATTCTAACATCTGATTTTACATGCTGTCTTAGTGCATTTATTCCTGCAAAAGTAAGTTGTACTGCATCTAATGCATTAACACCCATATGAGGATGGCTAGCTGCATGTGCTGATACCCCTTCAAAACTAAACTCTATTGAATCTATTGCCAAAGCCTTGCAGTTTATGTTATTAAAAGCTTCTATATGCATCTGATAACTTACATCAATATCATCAAAAGCTCCTGCCTTAACTAAATCACACTTTCCTCCTGTTGTTTCTTCAGCTGGTGTTCCTATTAGTACAATTTTTCCTTTAAAATTTTCTTTTAACTTACTTAGTACTATACAAGCTCCTAATGTAGATGCAGCAATCCAGTTATGTCCACAAGCATGACCTGGTTCTTTATTTTCCCCATATCCAGGCAATGCGTCATACTCAGCTAAAAATGCTATAGTTGGACCATCATTATCCCCTAGTTCTGCTCTAAAAGCAGTATCCATATTACAGTATGGATAAGTTGTATCAAATCCATATTCCTTCATTTTATCTACCAAGTACTTTGATGATATATATTCTTCTTCTCCTAGTTCTGGATTGTTAAATATAAAATCACATACTTCTTCAATTTCTTTTCCCAGTTCATTCTCTATCTCATAAGCTCTTTTCTTTATACTTTCAATCATAATATACCTCCTATTAGAATCCAACAAATAATCCTATTGTTAAAAACACCATTACAGTAATTGTTAATACTACCATTAAAGGCATTACAAATCTAACCCACTTTGACCAAGGAATATTAGCTACTGCTAGTGCTCCCATTAAAACACCTGATGTAGGTGTTATTAAGTTAGTTACACCTATACCAAATTGATAAGCTGTAACTATCATTTGTCTAGATACATCTACTAAATCTCCAAGTGGAGCAAGTACAGGTATTGTAAGTGATGCAAGTCCTGATGCAGATGGTATAAAAAATGCTATTAAACCTTCTATTAAGAAAGTTAAATTTATAAATATAGTCTTTGGAAGTCCATTTAATAAATTTGCGGCAGAATTTAAAATTGTATCTATTATAAATCCATTTTCTGCTATTATTACTATTCCACGTGCAAATGCTATACATAGCCCTGCTGTCATTAAATCTCCTGCTCCACTTATAAATGAATTAACTATGTCATCTTGTTTAAGCCCTGATGCTATTCCTGATATTATACCTATAGCTGTAAATATCATTGCAATTTCAGTTATGTACCATCCTAGCTTTAAAACTCCATATATCATAATTGCCATACCTATTGTGAAAATTGCTATTACCATAGCTTCTCTTTTTGTAAATTCTTTTATGTTTGTATCAGTATTAACCATTGATTCTTGATTCAATGATATACCATGTACTAAAGACTTCTTAGGGTCTTTTTTAACTTTATTGGCATACATCATAACAAATCCTATAGATATAGCCATATATATTATAAACATAACAACTCTCAACTCTATCCCAGAACCTGGTGTTATTTGTGACAATGCTTGTGCTATTCCTACAGAGAAAGGATTAGTAGTAGCTGCTCCAAATCCAGCTGTTGCTCCTATAAATACTGTAGCCACTGCTGTTAATGAATCATATCCCATACTGGTCATGAGTGGAATAAATATCATATAAAAAGGTAGTGTTTCTTCACTCATTCCAAATGTTGTTCCACCTAATCCAAATAGAATCATTGATATAGGTATTATTAAGAATTGGAATCTTTTCATTTTATTTACAGTATGAGCTATAACAGCTTCTATAGCTCCTGTTTTGTTAACTATTCCAAAAGCTCCTCCAACTATCAAAACAAATCCAACTACTTCAGCTGCATCTATAAATCCATTTATAGGTGCTGTAAATACATCAGTAATTCCTTGTGGATTTGATGCTGCTTTTTCATAAGTTCCAGCTACAACAACCGACCTTCCATCTATATCTACCCTTTCAAAATTTCCACTTGGTACTATCCAAGTAAGAACTGCCATTACTACTATTAGTAAAAATATTATAGTAAGTGTCTGTGGCATAGTAAACTTTTTCTTTTTTAAACTGCTCATTTTTAATCTCCCCCACTTTTAAAATTAAAATATTTTATTATTGCTTTCCTTTTCTATCCTATTTTATATAGATGTAAAAAAGCTCAACATGGATACATGTTGAGCTGAATGCGCTAAATACAATATACCTACATCTTCCCTTTATCTTTGTTAAGATAGCTCTCCATCAAAATTCGGGATAATTTTGATGACAGTACTGTACTTATTAAATACAGCCCCAGCACTAGATTTGGACACTAGCACTTCGGCACTTACTCCTTTTATATTGCTTCATTGGCTTCCGACCTCTTCAATATTAATCTTAGTAAATGCGACCTCTACCTCAATCTTTTTATTAGATGAGGTAATTCTTATTAAATTTTATTTATTCTAAATAATTGTAGCATAATATGTCGAGATTGTAAATATTTTCAGAAGAGTTTCTATGCTTCCATAATATTAACAAATCTAGCTTATACTATTCCAGTATATAATTACAACTTTAGTTTTATGTTTAAAAATATATTTGTTTTCTCTTTTTTCTATTATCTTATCTATATACTTATCCAACATATCGCTAAAGTTAATCTTTTTATTTAATTCTGTTTCCATTTTAAAAAGTATATCCTCTACACTATCGAATTCAATTTCATTTTCTACATCAATAAACTTTATATCTGCACATATATTTAAAGAATGTAGTATATTTGGAATGTATATATAATCTGGACAAGTTCTATCTTTATCACCTAAATCCATATACAAATCATTAAATAATGGTTTTTGAATAGTTCTCACTATAATCACTTTTTCTTTAGCTAGCTTATCCATCTTACTCAAAGCATCTTTAATATCCCAAATTCGATAAAGAGAATTCACAGATAAAATATAATCACTATGCCCAACATTAATCTCTTCCCATTTTCCTTGTATTGTATCTATATTAGTTATATTATGTTCCCTAGCCTTTCCTTCAAGCACATTAAGCATATCTATTGAAAAATCATTAGCAATTATACCTTTACATTTCTTAGAAAGTGGAATAGTAAATTTTCCGGTACCTGCACCAATTTCTATAAGATTTTTTCCTTCATCTATTAACTTATCTACAAAATTAAATACTTCTTTTGAATAATCATAAAGCGTTGGTCTATCATCATATTTATGAGATAATTTTTTAAAAAACTTTCTTTCCGCTTCATCATCAAAAGCTCTTTCTCTTGCATATCCTTCTTTACTTTCAACATACTCATGCCATTTTTTCTCAAAATCTATATCTTTATAGTACATAATTACTCTTCCTTTCTAAAAATATTAGGGCGAGATTTGTAATTTTCTATACTCAAAAAACTACTCTTACTAATGTAATGATTGATTAAACAATTGATTACTATATTTTAAAAATTAGTGAAATTCTCAACAAGCTCTTTGGTATAAGCATGCTTTGCACTTTTATACAATTCCTTAGCATCTATAATTTCAACTATCTTGCCATTTAACATGACTGCAACCTCATCACTAACTTCTTTTACTAAGTCTATATCATGAGATATAAATAAATAGGTTATATTAAACTGTTTTTGAGCTTTCTTCAAAACCTGTATAACTTGAGCTTGCACAGATACATCTAGCATTGATGTAGGTTCATCTAATATCATAAATTTAGGATTTAATAAAAGCACTCTAGCTAAAGCAACTCTTTGTATTTGTCCTCCACTTACTTGATGTGGATATCTATTTAAAATTTCCTCACTAAGCCCAACAAAACTTAAATATTCCATTATGTATTCTCTTGCTTTATTCTTTTCGTAGAGTTTATGAATTTTTAATGGTTCCACAAGGCTGCCATATATAGTTTTTTTAGGGCTTAGGGCAGAATCTGGATGTTGAAATATTATCTGCATCTCTTTTCTTAAATCCCTCATTTGAGAAAAATCATAATTACTGATATCTCTACCATTAAAATAAATTTTACCTCTGTCACATTTAATAAGTCTTAAAATAAGCCTTGATAAAGTTGATTTTCCGCATCCACTTTCTCCTACAAGACCTAAGGTTTTTCCCTCTTTGATTTCAAAAGATACATCATCTACCGCCTTAACTATCTTTTTATTGATTATTCCGCTTTTAAACTCCTTATAAAGGTTGCAAACTCTTATCATAAAGAAAACACCTCACTTTTGAACCATTAACATCAAATAGTCTTGGTTCATAATCAATACATGTTTTTTTTGCAACCTTGCATCTCGGAGAAAATCTACATCCTTTTGGTAAGTTTGTTAGACTTGGCGCTATCCCTTCAATGGGTATTAATTTTTTATTTGGCTGTGAATCAATTAAACCTCTCGTATAAGGATGTAGTGGATTATTAAAGATACTATTTTTTGTACCCTCTTCTATGATTTTACCTGCATACATAACTACAACTTCATCACAAAGCTTTTTAGCTAGCATTAAATCATGAGTTATAAGTATCATGCTAACGCCCATATTACTTCTTAAATCATAAAATACTTCATATACTTGCTTTCTTATTATTGCATCCAACCCTTTAGTTGGTTCATCTGCAATTACCCAGTTAGGTTTTAGTGCTGTCCCTATAGCTGCTAATGCTCTTTGACTCATACCTCCACTTAACTGAAATCCATACGAATTATAAACCAACTCACTATTTGAGAAAAAAAAATTTTTTAATATCTCCAAACTTTTACTCTTACAAGAATTCTTTTTTTCTTTTCCATGATAATAAAAAAGTTCATTCATATGACTTCCTATTTTCAATATTGGATTAAAAGAACTTGATGGATTTTGGGGTATTAACGCTATTTTTTTCCCTCTGATTTCTCTAATTTCATTTTCTTTAATTTTTAGCAAATCTTTTTCTTCATATAAGACACTTCCTGAAACAGTTGAGTTATTAGATACAAGGTTCAAAATCCCTAGTCCTAGTACCGATTTTCCACTTCCAGTTTCTCCAATAATTCCTGTAATTTTACCACTTTGAAAGGTTCTAGATATTCCATCTACAGCTCTTACTTTTCCTTCCTTAGTATTAAAATGAATTTTTAAATCTTTTATACTTATATCTCTATTCATAGTTTTTATTCCTTCTAAAGATATTGGCTTAAAGTGTTGCTTTTTTCATCAAACATATCCCTTAGTGCATCTCCAATTAAATTTATACTGCAACACAATAATAATATACTAAACCCAGGTGCTAATAATAGATTTGGATAGCTTCTAAAATGAGTCTTAGCATCATTTATCATAACACCCCAATCTGCTTGTGGGGGTTGTATTCCTAGACCTAAAAAACTTAACGATGCCATAGAAAGTACACTTTTTCCTACCCTTATTGCAAATAGTACTATAAAAGGAGCAAATATATTTGGAATTATATAGTGCAAAATTATATAAATATGACTAGCCCCTAGTGCTCTTGCACCTTCAACATATTTTTCTTCTTTTACCTTTAATACCTCTCCTCTAACTATTCTTGAGAAACCAGCCCAAGAAGTGAATACTATTGCAATTAATAAACTTTTTATACCTGGCCCAAGAACTCCAGCAAGAGCAATCATAAAGCTAAGACTTGGAAGACCTTGAAATATATTTACAATTGACTGTATTATCGTATCTACTATCCCACCACAATATCCTGCTATTATACCCACAAAACTACCAAATAGCATTGTTAATAAGGTTGCTAAAAAAGCTAAAGATATTGATACTCTGGCTCCATATAATATCCTACTTAGAATATCTCTGCCTAGAGTATCTGTACCAAGTATATGTTCTCTAGAAATTCCCATTAATCTATCATCCATTTGTACTTTATTAGGGTCATATGGAGCTAACTCTGGTGCAAATATTGCAACAAGTATCATAATTATTAGCACTAAAAAAGCTAGTTTATGTATAAATAACATTTCTTTAAATTTATCCATCTCATTTACCTCCCACCCTCATTTTAGGATTAAGAAATAGGTAACATATGTCTACAATTAAATTAAACACTATAAATATAATCCCTGTAAATAGCACATATCCTTGTACCACTGGATAATCTCTACTCATTATTCCTTGTATTACATAACTTCCCATACCTGGAATACTAAAAATAACCTCAACCACTGTGGAGCCTCCTAAAATAGCACCAAAATAGTTTCCCAGAACTGTTACAATGGGCATTAATGAATTTAAAAAAGCATACTTAAAAATAACTATTTTATTTGACAGACCCTTAGCTTTTGCCACTGTTATATAGTTTTGTCCTATACTTTCTATTAAAGTTGCTCTATTTAACCTTGCTACAGTTCCTATAGTCCCAGCTGCTAAAACAAATCCAGGCATTATTAAATGTTTAATCGTACCATACCCACTCGTAGGTAGCCATCTAAGATTCTCACAAAATATACTTAACATAATAATAGCTAACCAAAACCCTGGAATAGATATCATAAGTAAAGATACAAAAGTGCCAATCTTATCTATCGCTGAATCCTTTTTTAAAGCCATGATTATAGCTAATGGTATAGATAACACTATAACAAAAAACATAGCCATTAAAGATAAAGAGAAGGTTATTGGTAACCTTCTTAATATCTCTTCTGTGATAGATGTCTTTTTGATATAGGAAAGTCCTAAATCTCCAGTCATAGCTTTTTTAGTCCAATTAATATACTGAACTATAATATTATCATTTAACCCTAACTCTTCTCTAACTCTTTCTATTTCTTCATCTGTAGGAGCAGAAATACCATCCATGCTTAAATATTCAACTGCTGGGTCACCAGGTGCTATAACCCCTAATATAAATCCTAGAAAAGTTATTCCTATCAAAATAGGGATAGTCATCAATATCCTTCTAATTAAATATTTAAATGGTGTTTTCACTACTTACTCCACTCCATATTTGCTAATGTAGTCCCATATAATGTAGGTTTGTATCCAGTTATTTTTTTATTATAGGCAATTAAGTTAACATCTTCAAATAATGGTATAGCTGATGGGTGTTCTGCTGATATATCTTGAAGCTCATCATATATTTTACTTCTTTTATCTAAATCCATTGTTTTTTCTAATTGACCTATTAATTCATCTGCTCTTTCATTTTTATAGCCCAATGAATAAGCTATATTACTTGACCCTGTGCTTCTCATATAACTATCAAATATAGAAAATGGTTCTGCATTTGGAAGCCCTTGAGTGTGAAGTGCTATGTCATAATTTCCTGTTTTTTGTGCTTCCTTAAAAGCAGCACCATCAAGTATAGTTATTTTAGAGTTTAATCCAACTTCACTTAATACAGATTGTATATACTCTGCTACAGTTTTGTATGGATAACGGTCTACACCATAAGATGGTATTATAAACTCTAACTCTTTTGTTTCCACTTTTAACTCATTCTTTATAATTTTTTTTGCTTTTTCTGCATCATAAACAGGTTTAATTTCCTTAGCAAAAGGTGAACCTTGGTTCAATATATTCATAGTCGGAGTTCCATATCCTCCATAAAATTTATTTACTATAGTTTCTCTATCCACCAACAAGCTTAGTGCTTCTTTTATCTTAACATTATTAAATGGTGCCCTAGTACCGTTTGTAGATACAAATTGAGTTATTGTTGATGGAGATGTTTTAATCTCAAAGTTTTCATCCTTTATTAGCTCACTAGCTAACTCTGGAGTAATAGCCCCTAAATCCATAACACCCATAATTTCCTCTGATTTAAGTGCTGTGTAACGAGTTTGTGCATCTTTAATTACATTTACTCTTACATTTTTAACTTTACTTTTATCTCCATAATAGTCTTGATTTCTCTCTAACAAAACAAATTGTTCTTTTTCTCGTTCTTTTATCTTAAATGGACCAGTTCCTTGTGCATACTTAGTAAAGTCTCCCGTTTTTACATCAAAACACTCTGGACTATACATAGCACTTCCAAATCTAGCCATGTTGTATATTAAAGTTGATATTGGTTTACTGAAAGTAAGTTTAACTTCATAGTCAGAAACTTTATCCACACTTTGTAAATTAGGATATGTCTTTTCTATATCAAACGAATAAAAAGGTGAAGATTTCGTTTTCATATTCATATAACGTTCAAAATTTTTTACTACTGAATCTGCATTCAAATCTACACCATCATGGAATTTTACACCCTTCTTTATTGTAAATGTCCATTCTTTATAATCACCTGAATTTGACCATTTTTCTGCAAGTTCTGCCTTTGGTTTTCCATCATCACCCAACCCTATTAACGGTTCCCAAACATAGAGTATAGAACTTGTGTAATAAGCATCTTGTTCACCTGGTGCCAAATCTCTAGCTGCTGCTAAAACTACTTCCTTTTCATTATTCATCTTACTAACATCATTATTTTCCTCTGGTTTACTACACCCTGTTATCAATGATAACATCAGCATAATTGCTAAAATTATACTACTCAGCTTCCCTTTTGAAATCTTCCTCATAATACATTTCCCCCTTATTTAGAAATATGAGCATAAAAAAAGTTATAGCAAATAATGCTATAACATCCCATTTTAATATGTATACTTTAAATTCTAAATTCCATATACAAGACAATAAATCTAGTTGCTCCCCCCTAAATTTATTTACTAATATTTAATGTAGGTATCTGACTTACATTTCATTTTCTCAGCCTTTCTAAATAACATCTGTTGGCTATGCAGAATTTATCCATGCTTACAGTGATGGGTTCGTGTTGGATTTTCACCAACTTCCCTACTCTTTAAATATGTTTATTCAATTCTTAGTTTAATTGTATGCAATCTTATATAAATTGTCAACTTAAATCAAAATATAGCACTATATGCAAAATTAAAATTTACAATTATCTATCTATTAAAGTCTATTATAAAAACAGATATATTTTTTTCATATGGAAGGTAATAAGCTACTTTATCTCCCTTAACTATATTTTTCATAATATGATTGTATATAGTTTCATACTCTCCGCCTTCATCATAAGACTTAGCATACCTAACTATGTCATCTTCACAAGTAAATGTCTGTCCAAATTCAAGACTTAATGGTATTAATTCATATCTAAGTTTCTTTTCATCTAATAATACTTTTAAATTTTTTGAACTATGTCTTTCCACCACATCCATTCTTTTCTTAGATACTGGAATATGAGTTTTGGACTTATCATTAACAATTGCAATTAATCTATCACAATGCCCAGTAAAAAATTCTATATTCTCATATGAAAAAAAAGAAATTAGTATAGTATCAAATTTTGTATTTATATCTTTAAAATCTTTTACCATACACCTAATATTGTTTATATTATTGTCTTTTATTGATTTTTCTAAATAATTTATAGCATTTTGGTTTATATCAATACAAGTTATATCTTTCAGTTCTTTGCTTAAATACATATCTATTAAACCTAATCCACAACCTACATCACAAAAAGTTTGGCTATCTTTGATGTACGGAATTATTTCTTTAGCTAATATCTTGTGAAAACCAGTATATTCACTTGCATCAACAAAACATTTTATTGTAGTATCATTCCAATTCATTCTCATATTTAAATTTCCCCACCGTCTTTTAAATTTACTTTCTGACCTGTACTGTAAAACATACTGTTTCTCTCATTTCCACTTATTATGCTCATTACTTTATCATGTTCTTTAATTACAAATCCTGATAAATCATTTACTCCATACTTAAATAATATAGGTGCCATTGGAGTTGCTGGACCTACCAATACCACATAAGCATTTTTGCTTAATTCTAAATACCAAGGAAAAGTTTTTGTACTTAATGTGTAACAAGATATAACTACAAAGTCCTGTTCAGGTAAGATATATGGTGCTGAAGTCTCTGGATAATCACCATATATATCTTCACTTTCTATTATGGATAAATCACAAACAGGTGCAAATAGTTGTTCTAAATAGTGAAAATGACCTATAACCGCTACCTTTTTTCCCCTTATCATATTCTGGTATGAAATAAAAGGGTCATTAATTCTATCTTCTATAAAATTGTTTTCATTTAACTTTATATTATTTTCTTTTGAAACTTTTACAGAATTATAATAAGAATTTATTGCAGCCAAGCCAATTCCTGATTCTGTGATATTCCAAGACTTAATACATCCAGCTATTTCATATAAAGATTTTCCTTTAAAAGATTTTACAAACTCTGGAGGGCGCCCATCTTCACTATATACAAAACCTATACCACTACCTACACTACTTCTTACTAAAATATTATGTTGCCCAACAGCTATATCTTCAACTATTATCTCTTTAGGAATTCCTTCTATTAAATCATCATAAAGTTCCCACAAAGTCATTTACCTCCTCCTGTACAATACTTTCTATTTCTTTTCTATTTAAGACTTCACCTTTTCTAACCTTGTGCCTAATATCTAGTAAAATATTATCTAGGCTTTCTATGTATTTAATACTTTCTATTTCTTCATCTGTTGTAGATATTACCTTTGAAATTCCACCATTTTTAATAACTATTCTTTTATTAGCGTTTAAAGCTAATATAGGGTCATGTGTTGAAATCAAAATTATTTTTTCCTTTTTAGATAATAGTCTTAGAGCTTCCTTTCTATCTATACCTGCATTTTCAATTTCATCAATTAAAACTATTGGTGAAGAACTCATATATGCAGTATCCGATATCATAAGAGCTCTTGATTGACCTCCTGATAATTGGGTTATCTTTGTGGTTAATTCAAATTTTTCTCCAGCTAGTTTATTAGCACAATAAAAGCATTTTTTTACTATGTCATCTTGATTTTTACAAAAACGACTTTTAGAGTGCATTTGTAAAAATTCTTCTACTGTTAAATCCATTACAAAATTCATATTTTGTGAAAGTTGAGCTACTAGCTTTCCATCCATAACAAAACGAGTTTCATCACTTGGAATACTTTCATTTATTAATATTTGTCTGTTAGTAGGAGTGTCTCTCTGGGCTAAACATTCAATATCCTCTAACAGTCTACTTTTTCCTGAACCTGTAGGTCCAACAATACTTATAATTTCTCCAGCCTTTATTTTCAATGAGATAGCTTCTTTTTCTTTTAGCTTATTGTACCCACCATTAATAGTAATGCTTTCTATATTTAAACTCTTTTCATCTTGGCCAAATTCTTTTAAAAACTCCACCAATTTAATGTATAACTCTTCTTTTTCTATCCCAAAAGTTATATAAAATTCCTCATCTAAAGATTCTATTAGATTATTAAAAGTAATTGAATCATCTACATTACTTAGATTGTAATTTAAGAAAAAATCAAAGGCCATAGAGTAGTTTTCTTTTATCTCTTTTATAGACATGTTTAGTAAATTTTCATAATTATCATATTTCATAGTCAAACTCCATTTTCTTTATCATTCCCATTTGATAAGATTCTCCAATTCTAGTCTCTCCAGTACAGTAAGAACACACTGATGCTGGTGTTGTAAAACGTAATTGTTTTTCCCTAAGCGTGGTTATTTCTTTTATATCACTTAAATATTTCTTAAGTAAAAATACTCCTTGTCCTGTGATTCCATTTATAAATATTATCTTAGCTTTTGAGTTTACTTGACGTACATTAAAGGAAAATACCTCCCTTTCTGCTTGTGATACTATGTCTCCTTTTGTAATTACAACAATATCAGCATATTTTAGCATTGGTCCTATTTTTCTAGGTGTATTTATCCCTGATAAATTATCTATTACACAAACTGCTGGTATAGTTTTTATATAGGGTGAGCAACGATTACAAAGCCCTGCACTTTCAGTAATTAAAATATCTAAGTTTAATTTTTTAGACCAATAAAGTGCATCTTCAATATTACTTATAAAAAAATGGTCTGGACAAATTTTACCAGATAGTCCAATTTGAACAGGTATATTATTCTCTTCATATCTAATCTGGTCAAAAGATGTAAGACAGTCAAACTTTACTACTCCAACCTTATTTTCTTCTGCCTCCATAGCTTTAATTAGATGAAGAATAACAGATGTTTTTCCGGATGATGGTGGCCCTGCTACTGTAATTAGTTTCATATCAATTCCCCTTTTTACGAAAGAAAGTAGGTAAAATCCTACTTTCTTTTAATTTATGTCTATATATTATTTAATAACTTTATGCCTACACATTATTTAGTAACTTTATATCTATATATTATTTAATAGCGTTTTTAGTTAATTTGCTATATTGTTCATCACTTAAATCAACATGATAAAATAACTTATAAAATTCTTTTGTTTTTTCTTTTAAATCATAATTAAAATGCTCTGGATAAAGTATTTCAGATAGCCAAATCATACCCATATATCTATTTACAGATGGAGGGAATCCCATCCAATTATATGGCGTACTTGGTGCTTCATAGTATTTACCACTAGATATAGCACTTATTTTTTGCCATTCAGCTTGACTTCCTACTTTACTATATATACTCTGTGGTGCAAACACTATTACATCTGGATTCCATAAATATAATTGTTCTAACGATACTTCATTTCCATTGCCTTTACTTGATGGGTCATTGAGCTTTGCAACATTATTTGCAAGTATATTAATAATCTCAGAGTGGAAAGACCCTTCTGCGATTATATTTGTTCCTGTGTCTCCTACGCAATAAGCAAAGTTTACTTTATTCTTATCACCTATTTTCTTCATCGTTTCTACAGTTGTATCATAAGTAGTTTTACAGTAATCAGCTAATACTTTTGCATTATCTTCTACATTTAAGATTTCTCCTAGCTTAGTGTAACATTCTGACATATTAGCAGTTGTAGCTTCTATAAATATAGTTGGTATACCTGTTTGTTCTTGTATAGAATCTAAATCTTCTTTCATGCTACCTTTCTTCTCACCTATATCGATAATTACTTGTGGTCCTGCTGCTGCAAGGGCTTCCATATTTAAATCTCCCTTACCATAAAATTGACCAAAAACAGGAAGACTAGTATACTTTTTATCCACATAGTCTTTTGAATCCTCTGTCCAATCTCCTGATAGTCCAACTAGCTTATCTGGTGCTACTGAAAATAGTACGATTTGTGCTAAACTTCCTGAAGGTGCTATTTTTTCAATATTTGCTGGAATCTCAACTTTTCTACCTACTGAATCAGTAAACATTATTGTTTTAGATGCATTTTTATCCTCTTTTTTTTCTTTAGCATCACCATTTGACGATGTACATCCAACTAAAGATGTTATTACTAAAGTTAGTACCAATAACAATGATAATAATTTCTTTTTCATTTTATCCCCCTTAAGTAAATTATATAGTTACACTTTTTGGTATGCAGACTCTAATTTTATCATCATATAAGCTGTTTAATTCTACATCTATGTTATATAATTTTTTAATTAGGCCAGAATTAATTATGTACTTAGGCACACCAAAAGCTAATATTTCATGATTGTATAAAGCTAAAACCTTGTCTGCATACAAAAAGGCTTGGTCTGGATTATGTGTTGACTGAATTATTATATATCCATCCCTTGTTAATTCTTTTACTGTATTTAATACTCTAATTTGATTACCATAATCTAAATCAGAGGTTGGCTCGTCCATAATAAGTATCTTTGCATTTTGAGCTAAAGCTCTTGCAATAAGTACTAATTGTCTTTCTCCTCCACTTAAATTTATAAAATTCCTATCTTTTAAATAAGAAATTCCTATTTTGTCTAAAGATTCTTCAACTATTTCCATTTGTTTTTTAGTAGGTTTAGACATAGGTGAAATTTGTGATGTTGTTCCCATCAATACCATTTCAACAACAGAATAACTAAATACAGGATTATGAGACTGAGGGATATAAGCTATTTTTCTTGCTAGATTCTTAATTTTGTAATCCTTCAAGTTTTTTCCATCCAATAATATTTCACCTTTATATCCTTTTAATAACTGAAGTATACACTTAAACATAGTACTTTTCCCTGCACCATTAGGTCCTAATATACATAGTAACTGACTACCTTCAACATTAAAGGATATTTGATTAAGTACATTTTGATTTTTATAAAAATAACTGAGATCTTTAACTTCTAAAATCATATTAATCCCCTCTTTTCGTAATCAGATATATGAAAAATGGTACACCAATAAACGATGTTAATATACCTATAGGTATCTCACTAGTCCATAAATTTCTAGATACATTATCAACTAACAACAAAAACGATGCTCCAAACATAGCTGATGTTGGCAATAAATAAACAAAATTATTTCCAACTAATCTTCTAGATAAATGTGGTATTACAAGACCAACCCAACCTATCATTCCACTTACAGCAACGCTTGCAGAAGTTAAAAGTGTAGCACATATAATAGTAATAAATCTTATACACTTTGTATTTATCCCCATCGTTCTTGCCTCATCTTCTCCTACAGTCAATATGTTTATTTGCCAGCTAATAAGTATTAGAGGTACTATACCTATTAACATAGGAATAATTGCAAATTTTATGTCAGATATTTTAGCACCTGATAAACTTCCCATTAACCAATATGTAATTGCAGGTAACTGGTCATTAGGGTCTGCTACAAGTTTTATAAAAGATGTACCTGAAGAAAATAATGAACTTACCATAATACCAGATAAAATTAAGCCTAACACTTTACTTCCCTTTGTTCTTTCACTTATTAAATAGACTAAAATTACAGTAATTAAACTAAAGATGAATGCACTAACTGTAACCTCTCTACCGCTTTTATAAAGAAATAATGCTAAAGCAGCTCCAAATGCTGCTCCTGATGATGCCCCTAGTATATCTGGTGATGCCATAGGATTTAAAAAAATATATTGATATGATGCTCCTGCAGCTGCCAATGCCCCACCTACTAAACATGCAAGTACTATTCTTGGTAATCTAACATTTAAAAATATAGTTTCCATGCTATCTGTCCAAAACTTATCTATATTACATATTTTCGAAACTAAAATTCCAAATACTTGATGTGGTTCTACTGGATATTTTCCAAGTGCTAATGATACTAATATCAATGTAATCAATATTATAACTAAACAAAACATAATTAATTTATTACTTTTTGCACTCTTGTTCACTTATTTAATCCCCTTTTGTCTTTACTATTTTCATTATGTTACCTGTCTTTTCAATATCCTCATAAGGTGCACTTATTTTTACTAAATTAAAACATTTATCTATATCATCTACAACAAATCCACCTATATTTTTTATGCCTAATTTTTTGAAATCTGAAGATATAGGTGTCGATATATCACAAATTATGCTTTCTTTATTAAGTGAATCATTTGCTATTTTTATTAAATGTTTATTAATAATTAAGTCTCCACCTAAATATGTACTATCATAGTTTTCTACTAAATATCCATATGCTGATATGTTGTAATCCTCTTCTACTATTTTTCTATTGAAAAAATCCACATCATATCTAAATTTAATTTTATTTTTATTTTGAAGATTTCCCTCTACTACTGCTATTTTTTTTGATGAATCATCAATCATGGAAATGAAATGATGATTAATTTTCTCTAGGCTTAATGTTTTATTGCAAATATTCTGATTATAATAAGAATTTATTGCTGCTAATCCTAAACTAGCTTCTATAAAATTCCAAGATTTAATTGACTTGCATAAATCTTTTAAAGACATATTTATTTTTATATCGTTTTCAAAAGGAAATCTTTTATCAGATAATAAATGACTAATACCTGCTCCATAATCTGTTATTACCATAGCAAACTCTGAGCCTATAATAAAATCTTTTACTCTTATGTTTTCTGGTATTTTATCTATTAAATTATTATAAAACTCCCACATTTTGTCACCCCCTTCAAAGTAATTATATTATGTTTTATTATATTTAGCTATATTTTTTTATATTTTTCTGTATTTTTAGTTATGTTTCATTATGTTTTACCATGTTTAATTGTATTACACTTCATTATTTTTTAATTTAACCGTTCTATTTTGAAATCATAAGTTTATTTAGTAGATGTGGCTATTATGCACAAGTTTTCCATAGATTCAAAATAACTATAATACTCTTGCAACTAAAAAAGCCATGCAAACTAATCTAATTTACATGGCTTTATACTCATCAATCTACACCTAACACAACTTTAATTTTAGATGCTATTGTAATAACTCTTGGCCCAAATATAACTTGAACTGAATTTTTCTTCCTAACAACTCCACTTGCACCTAGCTCATTTACCCAAAAACCATCCTCATAGAATCCATCTATTGGGTTTAGCTCTACTCTAGACCTAGTTGCACAGTTCGTAATACTTTTTATATTGTCACTTCCTGCTAAACCTTCTATTATAGAATGTACAAGTTCTGTATCTTTGTCTTCTACTGTATCTTCTACTGCACAATTATTTACTGCTTTAAAATTATCTACATCTTGTCTTTATCTATACTCTTTCTTACTGTAAAGCTTAACTTCTTCTGAGCTTCTTCCTGGTGTCTTTATATCAAACTTCTTAATTGCACATGTGAATATTACATAAGTAACTATAAAGAATATTGGTAAGTATCTCATTACAATAAATCCTAAATCATTTATTACTTTAATGAATATATTTATAAATAAGTCTTCATGTATTAATCCACAAGCCTTAAATCAGAAACATTTTCCATATTTGCAAAAGCTAACCCTAATTCTATAAATATCCCTGCTAGAACAAGTAATATAATAGGAATCATCATTGATTCAGAAAGTACTTGTAATTTATCCTTCATCTTGTATAGATTATAATTAGTTAGACAATAAATATTTGAGCATGATATTATTATATATAATAGTACAAAGAAATATAGTTTTGCCATGAATAGAAAAAGTAAAAGTTATATAAATAACTATAATAATTGAAAAGGAAGTAATCTATGAAAATAGCAATCATAACAACTGAATTTTTAAAAGAATTTGTAGCTAATTCTATAAAAAAATTAAATATTAATGCAGAAATTGAAATATATATTTATAAAAACTTTTCTCATGTTGGAGATTTATATCTAGAAATCGAAGATAAGTTTGATGGATTCGCAGTCAGTGGACCTATACCTAAGGAAGCTATTACAAAAAAAGTTGGTACTATAAAAAAACCTTTAGTTGATTTTGGTACTGATTTACAAAGTTATTACGATATGTTTCTAAAACTTATTTTTAAATACAATACATTAGATTTTTCTAGAGCATACTTTGACCTAATGGATTGGGCAGATAATCCAAAAGACATATCATATTATCTATCAAATGGTACATTTGGAGATTTAATGTGTAGTATTAATGAAAATGCCTCTAAGATGAGTTTATCTGATATAGCAGAGCTTGAAAAAAATATTGAAAAAAAACATATTAAGTTATGGAATGAAGGGAAAATTGATTTTTCTACTACTCGTTTTAGTAGTATTGTCCCTATGTTACAAGATGCAGGAGTAAATTTTCACTTCATATATCCTGACATAAATTTATTGAAAAGTACTTTTAATGAATTAATAAAGGACATTCATCTGCATAGAATGAAGGTAAACCAACCTGGTGTAATATATATAACAGTTAAAGATATGAACCATTATGATTATACTATAGACCAAATTTATAAAATATTAAACAATCTAAAAAAAGATAAATTAACTGATTTTATAATTGAAAAGGATACTAGCTCTTTTAAGATTTTTACTAAATGTGAGACCATTAAATCATTAACTAAAAATTTCACTACATGTTATATAAAAGAATCTATTGAAAATAGTATAAACCTTAAAGTATGTGTTGGGTATGGAATTGGTAATAATATAAAACAAGCCATGTCTAATGCTATAAATGCTAATAAGGAATCTAAAATAAATCCTTTAAACTACAGTTTCTTAGTTAATGAAAGTTATGAGACAATAGGCCCTTTACTATGTGATAAATTACTTACTGTTTCAAATAAAGTAACTCCACACATAAATACAATTGCTAAAAATTCCAAATTGTCTACTCTTACTATTCAAAAGATTATATCCGTTATTGAAATTCTACAAAAAGATGAAGTTACTCCTAAGGAATTATCTTCTTGTTTAAATGTAACAGTAAGAACTGCCAATAGATTTTTAAGTAGTCTACTAAAGTCTGGAAATGCTACTATATTATACGAAAAACAAAACTCAACAAAAGGTAGACCTGAGAGGGTATACAAATTATTTATATCAGAAAACAAACATTAAAATCTAGAGTACATAAAAATATTTTATCATTGAATAGTAAATAAAGTTATATGATTTTCTAAAAGGTATATCCCATATTTGTTTTTTAAGATATACCTTTTGTGATATTTATTAATAATTTATGTTATTCCCTATTAAAATTATTTTCTAGCCATTTCACTTCGCAATGAGCAAATAAACAGTAAAATTTTATGTTCTTTTGATAATGAAAAAATGCTGGCATAAAAATTGTACTCTTATATTTTAAACTTTATATCTCATTTAAGGAGTTGGAATATCATCTGGAATAGGACACTTATATGTTTTTCCATTCATAGATTTATCGAATTCTTCTTTTGCCTTTTTAGCTATTTCTGGATTATTCAGTATCTTAGCTCCAAACATAGCCATAATTTTTGCCGCATATATCATACCTTTTTCTCCAATAGAACTTCCTGCACAAGATGTAAACTGCCAACTATGCCCAGGTGCCCCTAGGTTTGTACATCCTGTAAAAAAGTAGGCTGTAGGAACTATATGCATTACATCTCCAATATCAGTAGAACCATAGCTATTAAAGTTCGTAACATTTCCTCCACCATAATATAGATGAGTTCCTTCTGGTAAATTATATTTATTTATCATAGCCTTATATTGTTGTGGGCTTTGTCTATCTAATTCAGCTGCAAAATCCAATTCATCTTGAGTCCAAGGCTCTTGTTTAATATTATCCATACATTCTGACACAAGATTTGCTAAGACATGATTATTTAGAGTATTATAACATCCTCCTAAAAACTCTACTTCAACCTCAGTCTCAGTCATCATTGCAGCTCCTTTTGCTACTTTTATAAGTCTTTCATATGTATTTTCCACAGCTTCCCTACTTAAAGCTCTTGTATAATACCATACTGATGCTTTATCAGGAACTATGTTAGGTGCTACTCCTCCATCTGTAATGGTATAATGAATTCTTACATCAGAGGTAACATGTTCTCTCAAATAATTAGCTCCTACATTAGTAAGTTCTACAGCATCTAAAGCACTTCTTCCATTTTGCGGGTCTGAACCAGCATGTGCAGTTTTTCCTTTAAAATGAAATTTTACAGAGTTAACAGCTGTTGATATGCCAACTGTAGCTTCACTAATTTTATTTGGATGGAAATTTATAGCTAAGTCTAATCCTTTAAATGCACCACCTCTAGCCATAAATCCTTTACCTGTTAACTGTTCTTCTCCTGGACATGCATAAAATACTATAGTTCCACTTAAATGGTTTTCTATCATTTCTCTTTTAAGTCCTACTACTGCTCCTACATGTGCAGTACATAATAAGTTATGTCCACATCCATGACCATAACCTCCCAATTCAAATGCTTCTTGCTTTGTTGAAACTTTTTGGTTTAAACCAGGTAACGCATCAAACTCTCCCATAAAACCTATAACTGGTTTTCCTGAGCCAAAACTAGCTTTAATAGCTGTAGTTAAGCCTCCTACTCCTATTTCTACATCAAATCCTTCACTTCTTAGAAAATTTGCTGTATTTTCACATGCTTTGAATTCTTTAAATGCTTTCTCTGGATTTTTCCATATTTTCTTACTTAAATCATCAAGTTTGAGTCTTTTTTCATCTATCTCATTTATAGAAATATTTCCTATCATTAACTTTACCTCCCATAAATCTATTTTACATTAACCAAATATAAGTGGACCTATTATACTAGCAAATGCCACTGAAGCAATAGTTACAGTAACAAATCCCCCTATAATCATTTTTGGTAATAAATAATCTGTTGCCCTTTGCTTCTCTTCTACAGTTCCTTCCATAGCATCAATACCTTCATTAGAAATTATCTGTGTTGCTGGATAAGCAAGCATACAAGTTACACCAATTGCTGCTGACATTCTTGGAGAGTATCCTAATAACTTTCCTACAATTGCAGTAAATAGTATTATGAATACAGCTCCTACAACTAGAATTCCTATAGTTGGAACAATCATTGCAAATAATGCTGTTGGAGTTACCTTAGCAAGTCCTCCAGGTAACATTAACATACATCCAAACATTATAATTCCATTAGATTGAGATTTATCTAAAATTCCCTTTTCTAAAAATCCTATTCGTGTAAAAATTAAACCTACTAACAAGCATGCTATATTTGGATTTAAATAATAATTTGCTGGAGTAAATCCTGGTATTAGAGTAGCTAATCCTACAAAGTTCCCAATCATAGCAACAAATGAAAGTTTTGCAAGATATACTAGATTGGAGGATTTCTTATTTGATTCTTCTTTAAAAATTCTCATACTTGGAAGCTTAAAATTACTCTTTGATACATCCTTTAAGAAATCTCCCCTATCTCTTTTAAATTTTAATTCTTTATTTATGCATATGTTGTTATAGGAATACCAAAGAATTTTTGAAATGACAATACTAGGATTACAAATGCTGCAAGTTCAGGTCTATTTGCTGCTTCTGCAACCGTTGTTACAATAATACCAGCAACAGTAGAGCCTGCTATTGGAGGTGCTGCTATTAAAGCATACTCTCTACCAAATAACATACTACCAACTGTGAAACAACCAACCGCTATGCCTACAATACCTACTAATGCAATTACAACTGTTTTCCATTCATGGCATAAATCCTCAAGGTTTATAAGCGTTCCCAAGTTGGTTATTAACAATGCTATACCAAAGTTACTCATTGCAGCTAATATCCCTGATGCTCCTGTAACGTCTTTTGGAAGAATATTTGTCCAAAAGCCTAATAAAAATATAATACATACAAATAGCAATGTTGAAATTGCACCTTTTGTTTTCTTAGATAAAAACTCACTAAAAGCATAAATCATTACACATACAGTAAAGCAAGTAAGCGGATTCCAAAAATTTTCCATTGTTGTTTCCTCCTAAATATAATAATTTTTATCAATAAAACAATAATTATAAAGTGTGTATTCTGTAGTTATTCTCAACTACATATAGCACAATTTGATATTTTTTGATGATATTTTATACGTCTCAAATTATTCCTAAAATACCTAATATAAATTAATAACATATCCATTAATATTGTTAAGAGATACCTTATTTTAACTATTTCTTTTAAGTCTTCTTTAGGTGCAAACTTGTATTTGCTAATGCCTCCCCTCTTTAAGTTAGACTATATCTAGCGACTTTAGAAATCGTATTCCTAGCAATAACAATTATTTGTCATATTAAATAAATGATAAACTATATGTCTATAGTAGTCCTAAATTATTCTTAAATTAGTAAAAAAAAATAAATTTACTAAAATAAGGTCACTAGTTTTTATTTTGTCAAACTATTCTTGATATAAATTATAATTTCAAACTTTACTTTTGTCAATATATTCTGACAATAAATTACAAGTTTATAGTTTTAGAATTATTCTTAATCTTCTTATATCACCATGTACTTTATACTTAAATGATTATCATTCAGAAGTTATTCTAGAAGATTCCTACTATATATTACTTTTTATACAATATACTTTTTTAAGATTGAATATAATGTTATGTATCTATTTTTCAATAAAAATACTCCTATTTTATCATGAGCTATTTATCCAACATGCCTTTAAGATAAATTGGTGGATACTTTACACCTTTTAATTCTTCATTGCTTTTTAAAAGTTTATTATTATTTTCCATATCATAAATTTGTAACATTACTTTATTTACATATAGAGCATAATAATCATCACTATAAAAATATTGATATTCATATTGAGGGTCATCTTTGTAATATACTCTATATAGTATTCCTTTGTAGCTTGCTTTCTTTGCTTTTTCTCTTGTAATACTCTTTATATTATCTTTTGAAATATCTTGCTTTACCATATACTTGTTAATATATATTTCAGCCTCCTTCCATGGTTTAATGTAGTTTTTATACACAACAAACCCTGTTACACTTATAATACTTATAATTAATACTCCTAAAATAACTTTATACTTTTTCATATTAATCCTCCCTACTTCAATCTAAATTTTTTTCAGTTCTAATGTTAAAAACTTGATATAATATACTAAAAAAGAGATGTTATATTTTTTTATTAAAATATAACATCTCTCATATTTAGTATCAATATATATGCCCCAACTGGTAGGTTAAGTGACCCCACTGTCAGTATTTTGATTAAGTGGTATGTATTGTCCATTTTAACCAATTTACTATATTTTAATTGCTCTACTATCACATATAAACTGTAATATCACATCTGCTGCTTTTTTTGAACCTCCTGCATTATAAAAACTTTTTGATAGTTTAGTTGCATTTTCTTTGTATTCATTATCATTCATAACTTGAAATACTGCATCTTTAATATCTTTTGATTTATTTTCTTTTAACATGAACCCTGCGCCCAAATAAGTAACTCTATTAGCTACCATTCTCTGCTCCGAATGTTGTGGAAATAATACCATAGGTACTCCATAATATAAACTTTCATTAACACTATTCATCCCACAATGAGTAATAAACACATCAGTTTCTTGAAGTACAGTAGTCTGTTTGACACTATTTTTAACTTCAAAATTATTTGGTATATGTCCTAAACTTTTAATATCAGTATCACTACCAACAGACATAATTACATCAACCTCATAATCTTCAAATGCATTTATACAGTTTTTATAAAAGTTAATATTTTTATTATTAATTGTACCAAGTGAAATATATATTAGCTTTTTCTTTCTCTCTTTGGGTCCAATAATTACCTTTGATACTGATGGCCCTACAAATGAATATTTACTAGAAAAAGTTTCTACCATTGGTTGAAATTCTTTTGATGTATATACAATAGTATTCGTATCATCATCATTAGAAACTATAGAAATAAAGTTTTTTACCTCATATCCTTTTCTTCGTAAAAGCTTTATTTTTTTATTAATACGTCTCATACCAAAAACCATACATATAATTTCTATAAAGCTTTGTTTCATCATCTTCGCTGTATGTTTATTAATCGCGAAAGTTGTTGTAGAACATATATATGGAATATTAAGTTTTTGTGCAAATAATTTTCCCCAAAAACTTAGTGAATCTGATACAATACAATCTGGATTAAATTCTTTAAGTTCTCTACAAACTTTTTCATCTAAAGATATGGTAGTATCTACTATCATCTCAATTAACCCAGAAAAATCTTTACCAATTTTTTTCTCATCTCCAGGACGTAATTCTGGAAGATATTTATCACAACAAATAAATTTTGCTCCAGCACCTTCAATTTTATCTTTAAATTCATTAAAAGAATAGTACAATACCTCATTCCTTCTATCTACCAATTCACGAACTACTTCAACGGTAGGATTGGTGTGACCATATGCAGGAATACTGAAAAATACTATTTTGCCCATATTTTATCCATCCTTTTATAATTTTTTTAAATTACTCTTCTTTACTTATTACCCCCATATGACCTATAAAATTTATCAAATCACGTTGATGAACAATTCCTAATCCTCTTTCTTCATCTCCTAGTATCAATAATTTGTCCCCTGAGTTTATATTAAATACATCCCTTGCTTCTTTTGGAATAACAATCTGACCACGTTCACCAACTACGACAGCTCCAAAGAAAAATTTTCCTGTAGGTGGTACTATAATCCCTGATTTTTCTTCAGAATGATTAACTAAATCATCTAATCTGACATTATACAATTTTGCAAGTTTAATACAACTATCTATATCAGGAGTAGATTCTCCATTTTCCCATTTTGCTACTGATTGTCTAGAAACATTAAGTTTTTCAGCTAATTCTTCTTGTGTGTACTGGTGAATTTTTCTTAGTCTTTTCAAATTCGTATTAATCATATTTTTCATACCTCCTATGTTTATAGTATTAGATTTATTACTTAAATTCTATCAACTAATCTTAACATTCATGTATATATTTTTATACATAAAAAAGAGCTATCACAGAACAAATTTAATTTATTCATGCGACAACCCCTTTTTGCTAAATCAATTTACTTTACTCACCTTTTCTTACATCATCTTCACCAATATGTTGTATTCCAACAAATATAAGATTTATTAGCTCTGTTAGTGATTTCCATTGTGATTTTTTTGAATCAAGATAATAATAATTTCTAGTTCCTTCTCTACGTACATTAACAATTTCTGCTTCTTTCAATATTTTAAGATGATGAGATACAGCAGGACGAGAAAGATGTGTTTTTTCTGTAATTTCTCCTACTCGTATACCATTGAAGTCACTTTCTAGGAGTGTTATTAAAATCAACTGTCTAGTTTCATCTCCCATAGCAGAAATAGCTTTACGACATTCTTTAAATTTAGATGTTATTTCTTGTATTCTTTGCTGACATTCTTTTTCCATAAACTCCTCCATACCTTATAAGTATCTAACACTTGCTGGTTCTTTTTGTGCAGTACGTCTATATTTAACATCTGGATATCCAATCACTAGTGTCATAAGTACATGATTCCTGTGTTTTAGACCTAAAAGTTTTTTTAACTTTGGTGAATTATTTGCTACATCTGAAAAATATCCACTAAATAAAACCCCCAGACCATAAGATTCTGCCATTAGTGCCATATTAGATGCTGCAAGTGAACCACTAATCTTATCTTTTGTTACTATCATTATTGCAATAGGAGCATGCTTGAAGAAAAAGTTATCATCAACCTCAACTTCCTTTGAATATTTAACAGCAATATTTGCAATAGGTTTTATTTTTCTAAAAAATCTCACTGCTTCCTTTTCATATATTGCTTTTTTATTGTCTAAAACAATATATGATACATCTTGTGAATTTTTAGCACTAGGTGTGTATCTACCTGCTTCAATAATTTGCTTTACAATTTCTGAAGAAACTTCTTTATCTTTAAATTTCCGGATACTTCTTCTAGATTTAATTGCCATTAGTAATTCATCTGAGTCTAAGTTTGGCTTATTTGTAAGTTCTATTGGTGGTTCATCAAACCCTGTAAGTGTAATAGCTTCTTTGGGACAGATTGCTGCACAGTGTCCACACATTAGACAATCTTGCTTTTTAATTACTGATTTTTTATTTTCTATAATTATATTATTTACTGGACAATCATTTTTACAAAGTCCACATCCAATACAAAGGTCTTTATTAACTTCAATTATATGTTGATATTTCATATACATTCATCTACCTTTCGTTCATTAGTTTAAACTATTATAACACGAAGATGTTTTTTATATTCATTGGTAAAGAATTTGATTACCATTAAATTTTTAATACCTCTATTACACAAGTTTTTCATAGATTTTAAAGTATTATAGGTTTTGTATAATAAAAAAGACAAGCTTGAAATTTAAGCTTGTCTTTTTTATCTCTTACTATAAAATAAACCCTCTCTTCCTTTTTAGCAAATCTCTCCATGAATCCTGCTACATTATTATCAACTAATAACTTTCCTTTGTTTAATCCTAATAACTCATATCAATAATTTGGCACATGTTTAGAATCGGTAACGATGATAACACATTTTTCATTCCAAAATAAATTCAAATTTATAGTTTATACAATATCTATGCTTCATAAAATACACCTACTATTTCTTTTTTGGTATGTGCACTTAAAAGCCTTTCACTTATATCTTTACCACCTAAAATATAAGCTATTTTAGATATTAACATTATATCTTCTTTACCTTCAGATTGTGGCATAGCAAACATAATTACTAATTTTACAGGCAAGCCATCTATACTTGGCCAATCTACACCTTCTCTAGATTTACCTATTACCACAGATGCTTTCTTTACATACTTTGTTTTTCCATGTGGCATAGCCATTTGATAACCTATACTTGTAGAGCCCATTTTCTCTCTATGCTTTAGTGCCTTTATAAACTTACTTTTTGAAGTTATACTTCCTTTATCATATAATTTATCTACTAATTCTTGTATTATACCTTCTTTTGTAGTTGATTTTAAGTCTAAAATAACACTTTCTTCGCTTAATATTTCTCTAATTTCCATTCATTTTCTCCAGTACATTGTTATCAAATAATATTTTAATATCCTCTTCTCTTTCGCAATCTATTATATAATTTATATAGTTCTTTTGCCTATATAGATTTGATACTTCAATCAGAATATGTTTTAAAAAACTATGATTACTAGTTTCTAAGTAAAGATCAATCGTTCTATTAATATTATTGATATTCATTATTCCCTTATTTACTTTACTTTGATTGCATATATATATATTTAAATCTTTTCCTAATGCAATAGATTCATATTTACTGCTTAAATTCATACCTATTAAACTTCTCATCTGGCTTACATCAAAATTAAAATATATATTATCTTTTAAATATACTCCTAATAAGTTTGTATCTAAGTCCATACTTTTTCTAGGTTTATTAAGTAAAGCATTTTTTATATTATTAATATCACTTTCCATTAATAGTACTGATACAACTATATGTGATTTCTCTTTCAAATCTAAATTTACAGTAGATATTACAAAATCTACATCATCCAAATTTCGCTTATTCAACTGATGCATGGGAATTATATCAACTATAGTCCATTCAGGAAATTCTCTTTTTAATCTAGCAGCAAGAAGCTGAGATGTTCCATATCCTGTATTACAAACGACTATTACTCTTTTACTACTCATATTCCTTTCTATAGCTGCTTGAAAATATGTAGCAATATACGAAACTTCATCTATACTAATATTCTTCAGATTATAATGCTCTGTCATAATATTTATAGTCATCATGCATAACCCCAATACCTCAGAAAATCGCTCTTGTATCTCTTCTAATAATGGATTTTTTATTTGGATATCATATCTTAATCTGTTTAACATGTGTCTTACATGAGATGTCAGACTTTTTTGCAGTAGTTCATCATCTTTAAGATTTATATTTAAAAACTGTGACATATTCTCTATCATTATAGATGATATTTTTTCACTATCACTTAATATATCTGATTCATCATTGCAACGCTTATTGCTTTCGCTACTAAATCCAGATGATACTAAATATATATATATATATTTAATTTCATCTTTAGTTATTTTTACTCTGTATCTATTTTCTATTTTACCTATAAGTGTAGTGACCTTTTGATATACTAACTCATCCAAATTACATATAGAGACTTCCTTTTCTTCCTGAAAATCTATTTGATTACCTTCTTCAACTCTCTTTAAGCATATAAGTATATGTGTAATTAAATTTATATAGTAGGGCTGACTTATAACATATCCTAAATTATCTTCTAATTCTGTAATTATAGTTTCTACAAATATGATAGAATCAATATCAAATAAATTTATCAATGCACTAAATGTAGCAGAATCTAATCTGGTTAACTCAGATATATCGTGCTGTTCATAATTTTCATCTAATAAATCATCTACCATCTTAGCAATCGATTTCCTTATATCTACTTCTTTACCTATAATTTTAGTTCCCTCTAAGGTTTTATTAAGTTTTAAATTATATTCTTTTATCCATTCCTCTATATATTTAAAATCATTTACTATAGAAGTTTTACTTACATAATATTTATCCGATAACTGATTTATTGAAGTTATATTATTTGAATTTAATAATAGATATTTTAAAATTTCCATTCTTCTTTGCTCTACTGATAAAGACTTATTTCCCTTTGGTTGTATATTTAAACTATTAATTAGGTCTATATCTTTCTTTGCTGACGCTTCTATTAATATTCCGCAACCCCTTTTTATATCAATTTTTATACCGAAAGTTTCTAAGTATATCTCAATCATCTTCAAATCTTTTTGTAATGTTTTATCTGATACATTTAATTTATCTTTAAAGTATTTTATAGGTCTATATTCATTTTCATTTAATATCAATTTAAGAAATTCAATTTGCCTTGATGCAAGCATACTTATGCCCCCTACCCATTTTTTGATATTTCTATTAATTACTATTTTAGCATATTTAATAACTATGTAAAAATACTAAAATACTTCTGTATCATAAAAGAATTTATGATACACTTTACAAAATCGATATAATATAGGATATAATTTTAAAATAAAAAATAAGGATATTGAGAGGTTGCTAACTACTTCCAATATCCTTATTTTAACTCTTATTTATAATTTAAGCACCAAGTACTTCAACTTCACCACTTCCACTCTTTATAGTAGGCTTTGTTATTCCTATAATTAAAGTTGTTATTACTGTACCAGCTAATATACAAGCTATATACGCAACTGGTGCACTACATGCAAATGGTATTACAAATATTCCTCCATGTGGTGCCATCAAGGTTATATCTAAACTCATACATATTGCCCCACCTATACAAGAACCAATTATGTTTGCCGGAATCATTCTTAACGGATCTGCAGCTGCAAAGGGTATTGCTCCTTCCGTTATAAAAGATGCTCCCATTATAGCAGTTGGTAGTGCTGACTTTCTTTCTTCTTTAGTAAACTTATTTTTAAATATTAACATGGCTAATGCTATTGCTAATGGAGGTACCATTCCACCCACCATTAATGCTGCTGATGGTTCAAATACATTACTAGAAAACATAGCTAATCCAAATGCAGAAGCTGTTTTATTAATAGGTCCTCCCATATCTGATGCCATCATTCCTGCTAATATTGCACCTAATAATACTTTATTAGTTCCAGACATACTTTGTAACCAGGACTGTAAAGCTTCATTTAACCATGATGCTGGTGTATTAACTACGAAGAACATTATAGCTCCACTTGTGAATGCAATCAGCAGTGGACATATCAGTACAGCATTTACCCCTTTTAATACATCTGGTAAGTTTTCTGTTATCTTCATTACTCCTAAAGCTATATATCCAGTTGCAAATCCTGCTACCATACCCCCTAGGAATCCTGAACCTCCAATAACTGCCATAAAACCAGCTATCATAGCAGGAGCAAAACCTTGTCTTCCTGCAATTGATTTAGCTATAAAACCAGCAAGTATTGGTATGAATAACTTAAATGCTGAATCGCCTCCAAGTTGCCCAAAGAATCCAGCTATAGGATTGTATGTTTCATGAGTTGGGTCTGATGCAAATATACCAAACATAAATGCTATAGCTATACCAATCCCACCTATTACTACAAATGGAATCATTTCAGATACACCATTCATTAAGTGCTTATAAATACCTTTTTTCTCTGACCCTTGAAGTATTTCTTTTGAATCTTCTAAAGTTTTTCCACCTGGCTTAATTTCTTTAGCCATTCCATTTTCAGCATTTATAATTAAATTTTTAGCTAATGAAACATTCTTAGCATCTGCTACTTTCTTTTGTAATACTTTCTTTCCTATAAATCTACTTGTTTGAACTTCTCTATCACAAGCTATTATTACGTATTCAGCTCTTTTTATATCTTCTTTAGTTAACTTATTTTCTACACCTATGGCTCCATGTGTTTCTATTTTAACTTCATACCCAAGTTCTTGACCTGCTTCTTCTAACGCTTTTTTTGCCATAAAAGTATGAGCTATCCCTGTTGGACATCCTGTTATTCCAACTATAAGACCTTTATTTTGATTATTACTTGAATCTCCTGATTCTACAGCTTTATAATTAAATATATCTAATATTTCATATGGAGTTTCTGCACTTAGTAGGTTCTTAATAAGATTTTCATCCATTAAATATGTAGCTAGTTTAGATATAATCTTAAGATGCTCGTCTAAACCTGACTCTGGAACTGCTATCATAAAAAATGACCTAAGTTTTTGACTATCATTATCCGTGATATCCTTATCTGTTCTTAAATACATCATTACAGGTCGCTTTACTGTACTTGACTTAGCATGAGGGATAGCTATTAAATTTCCCATGTTAGTTGGTGATTCTTTTTCACGTTTATTAATATCAATTATAAACTTTTCTTTATCATTTATATAATTTCCATGATACAAATGATTTGCCATATAATCAATTACATCTTTTTTAGTTTGTAATTGTTTATCTAATACAATACAATCACTACGTAATATTTTGTCTACCATAAATTCGCCCCTCCCTTTAATTTGTTATCCAATCACTGATTCTTCTTTTGGTGAAAAGCATTTTAATTTATCTATGTCATTGAATAAATTCATTTTAAATTCTATAACTTCCCTTGCAGCTTCTATACATTGTGGATATATAGCATCTGGTTCATATAAACTTGGATTTTGTTCTAATACTTCTCTGCACTTCTTATAATACGCTGATTTAACATCACTTGAAATATTTACTTTACAAACTCCTAGTTTAACTGCTTGTGATATTTCTTCATCTGGATTTGATGATCCTCCATGAAGAACTAAAGGTATATCTACTACTTCTTTTATTTCTTTTAATAAATCTAATTTAAGCTCTGGTTTAAACCCTTTTGGATATATACCATGTGCTGTACCAATTGCAATGGCTAATGTGTCTACACCTGTTTTTTCAACAAAATCCCTAGCTAATTGTGGATTTGTATATATTATTTCATCAGAACCACCTTCTCCTGATGTTCCAGTTGTTCCTATTGTTCCAAGTTCTCCTTCTACAGATACATTTAATCCTTTTGCAATTTCTACTACTGCCATAGATATCGCTACATTTTCTTCATATGGTAAATGTGAGCCATCAATCATTACTGATGTAAATCCACATTTTATCGCTCTTAATATTTGCTCTTTATTTGCCCCATGATCTAAATGTATTACCATAGGTACTTTACTCTTATGTGCTTCTTCTATACAACTAGCTACAAAGCTATCTTCTAGGAAACTTAACTCATTTGGGTGTATTGCAAGTATTACTGGTGCATTTTTTTCATTAGCACTCTGTACTACTGCTTTAAGTATTTGCCCACTCCCTATATTAAATGCTGGTACTGCAAATTGATTTTCTTGTGCTACTTTTAACATTTCCTTCATATTTATTAACATATTGTACCTCCTGATATTTTAAATTTTAGTTTTGATTTGTTTGTGATTTATTTTGTTGTTGTTATATTTAAATAATATCAGGATAATAAAAGTTCGAAAATGACAATAGTTTTCCTTTTGAAAAAGGAACTTTTATTATACACTCTGAGTTCCTTTTCACTAAATAATTTTTAGAAGTCTATATCATGGTTAATTGCAAAGAATCTTTTAAAAAGAACTATTCCATTAGATGATAAATTCCATTCTCTATACTCAATAAGCTCAAAAGTAGACTCCAGTAATTGCGATTGTTTTATAAGTATTCATTTAAACTCTACAATAGGTAGTATCTTCATGGATTATAGAAATAATTTTTAAAATGGTAAAAGTGTAATAGTATATGGTCATCATTTGAGAAATAAAACTATGTTTGGTGAGCTATTTAATTTTAAAGATACTCGTACCATAGTGCATGCTATATTAGTATCAAAAATATTAAAAAGAAGTTGTCTCAAAATTGATTTTTTCTAATCAAACTTTAAGTTCAACTCCCTTTTTGGATTTTTATATATTATTTTTTATTATTTCTTTTTTAATTATCTTAAATTTTGATGGTAGGTAAAATAGAAAAAATCATACATATCATTAGTTTTATATTCTTCTTCCCTAATCTAAATCTTCACCATTTGAAGCAATTACTTTCTTATACCATTCAAAACTTTTCTTTTTCGTTCTTCTCAAACTTCCATTACCAATATTATCTCTGTCTACATATATAAATCCATAACGCTTTTCCATTTCACCTGTACCAGCACTTACTAAATCAATAGCCCCCCATGTAGTATAACCTAATAAATCTACACCATCTATAGAAACTGCATCATACATAGCTTTTATATGCTCTCTTAAATAATCAATTCTGTAATCATCTTCTACATAGCCATTTTCATCAGCTATATCTTTTGCACCTAATCCGTTTTCTACAATAAATAATGGCTTTTCATATCTATCATATACATGATTTAATGTAATTCTTAGACCTAGTGGGTCAATTGGCCATCCCCATTGGCTGTATGAAAGATATGGATTTTTAGCAGATGTAAATATATTTCCTTCAGCTACATCATCTGAGTTTTCATCAGTTCTAACACAACGGCTGTTGTAATATGAGAATGAAATAAAATCTACTGTATATTTATTCAATAATTCAATATCACCAATCTCCATTTCTGGTGTAATACCCTTTTGTTCCATATATTTTAATGCATAATTAGGATATTTTCCTCTAGATTGCACGTCTACAAAGAAATAATTTTCTCTATCTAACTTCGTAGCTTCCCATACATCATTAGGATTGCAACTATAAGGATATACACTTCCAGCCGCAAACATACATCCAACTAAGTTATTTGCATCAACTTCATGTGCTATTTTAGTTGCAACTGCACTAGCTACAAGTTCATGGTGAGCAGCCTGATATTTTATCTTTTCAACATCTTCTCCTTCCTCAAAACAAATACCAGCACCCATAAATGGAGCATGTAAAATCATATTTATTTCATTAAAAGTTAACCAATACTTCACTAATCCTTTATATCTTCTAAAGATAACATTACATAGTTTCTCATAAAAGCCTATCATTTTACGATTACGCCATGCACCATACTTTTCAATCAAATGCATTGGACAATCAAAATGTGTAATAGTAACTAGTGGCTCTATGTTATACTTTTTACATTCTTTAAATATATTTTCATAAAACTGAAGCCCCTTTTCATTTGGTGTTTCTTCGTCACCTTTTGGGAATATTCTACTCCATGCAATACTCATTCTATATACTTTAAATCCCATTTCACCAAATAACTTTATATCTTCTTTATAATTATGGTACATATCAATACCAGTTTGAGCTGGATAATAATGCTCATCATCAAAATCAAACATTTTTAATTTTCCTGTAATAACTGCTGTTCTATCTTTTCCTGTTGGACATACATCTACATTTGCTAGACCTCTTTCATCTTCATTATATCCACCTTCACATTGATTAGCTGCAGTAGCTCCTCCCCATAAAAAATCTTTTTTAAAACTCATAGTTAAGCCTCCTAAAATTACAACTAAAGCATTAACTTATGCTAATGCTTTAGTCTTTTATTAATACTTTAATCTCTTCCTAAAATATAACTGTAATCAGATTATCTTCTAATTCAGCATTTTTACTTTTTGTTTCTACCACATCTAAAAATTGTGATGAATTTGTAATAACAACTGGAGTTACAACACTATATCCCGATTTCTTTATTACATCAATATCAAAGTTTAATATAGTTTGACCTTTTGTAATCCTATCACCTTGCTTTATACATGCCTCAAAACCTCTTCCTTCTAACTGAATAGTATTTAATCCAATATGAATAAGCACTTCAACACCTTCATCTGAGAGAATTCCTATAGCATGTAAACTTGGGAATAAAGTTGTAACCACTCCATCTACTGGCGCAACTACCTTTCCATCACTAGGTATTATTGCTACACCTTGACCTAGTACACCAGATGCAAATGCCACATCCTCTATATCACTTAAATTTAATACTTCACCTTTTATAGGGCTTACTACTATTTCTTTTTCTAATTTAGTAGACTTAACTTCTTTTGTTTCTTCTTTTATTTCCTCTTTTCCCTTATCTTTTGCTTCCTCTTTCTTGTCTTTATATAACACCATAGTTAATACAAAAGCTACAACCATTGATATAGCTATACCAGAAAGAGCTACTATTAAGTTACCCGTTCCCCCATCTGGTTCAATCATTGCTGGAAGTTCGAATATTCCCATCCCTCCAGTTATAAACTTTCTAAGATTAAAGAATCCATAGAAAGCTCCTCCAATACCACTAGCAATACAACTTATTATAAATGGTTTCTTTAAAGGTAATAATATTCCATAAATTGCTGGTTCTGTAACTCCAAATATACCAGATATAAAGTTTGGTATTGCCATCTCTTTTAATTTCTTATCTTTAGTCTTAAAGAATATAGCTAATACAACTGCTGAACTTGCAAATGTACAAGCAAAGAATGGCATCATAACATTATCGTACCCTAAAGTCATAACATTGTTTATATATACAGGAATGAATCCCCAGTGCATACCAAAAATAACAAGAATTTGCCAAGTGAACCCTACTATAGCACCTGCTAATAGTGGACTAAAATCTCTTATCGAAATTACAATTTGCGAAATAAGTGTAGATCCAAATGTTGCTATAGGACCTATAACTATAAGTGCAACAGGTATTGCTACCAATAATGTAAGCATTGGTACAAAGAAAAACTTAACTAAGTCTGGAACAATCTTGTTAAATAATTTTTCACACTTAGATGCAAAATACACTATAAATATAATTGGTACAACTGTTCCAGTGTAATCCATTGATATTATTGGTAATCCAAAGAAATCAATATATACTGGTGATGCAAACATTGTTCCTTTAAATAAAGTATACATTGCATCTGTACCTGCCGATATACTGCTACCTTGTATGGCAGGATAACACATTGCAGCTCCTAGTGCTAATCCCAACATTGGTTTTAGACCAAATTTTTTAGCTGAAGTATATCCTAAAAATAAAGGAAGGAATGTAAATAATGCATCTCCTGCTGCATTTATTACCATATATCCACCAGACACATTACTATATAATCCCATTGCTACAAATAAAGCATTAAATCCTTTTAACATACCACAGGCTGCCATTATTCCTAGTACTGGCTGAAAAATTCCTGATATTATATCTATACACTTATCCAACATACTACCTGACTTTTTCGTTTCCGAATTTGTACTTGAGTCATCTAAGCCAATTATTTCAACTACATCTTTATAGACAGCTTCAACATGATTTCCTATAACTACTTGATATTGCCCTCCACTTTTCATTACAGTAACAATACCTTCCATATTTTTCAACACATCGTCATTTGCTATACTTTCATCTTTTAATGTAAAACGTAATCTTGTAATACAGTGTACTAATCCACCAATATTTTCTTTTCCACCAACATTTTTTACTATGTCTTGTGCTAATTGTTTGTATTTTCCCATTTTCTCCTCCATATTTCTTTTAAATAAATTTTTTGAAATTTGAAGGTTTGGCCAACTCAATGTTACCATCCAACCATAGGTATAGTTTTGTTAGTATCACTCCTTTCAATAACTCTTACTATATACTGCCTATATACTGCTGAAAAATTATCAACTTACATATTTGAATCTTTAACTACTTTAGCTAAATGTATTGTTAAATATATAAGTTCATCATCTGTTAATATGTAGTTATATTGTTTTTTAATAAAATTGTTAATTTTAACTACACATTCAAACTCTTTATTATATTTAGACCTAATAATAATTAATAAGTCTTTATCTGTCTCACCTTCATGTACACTATTTGAAAGTAATCTCTGTGCAAAAAATTTCAGATGCATTATAAATCTATAATAAAATACTGATTCCTCATGAAATTCTATCCTAAAATGATATCTAACTATACTAAGTACTTCTTGTATTAACTTTGTAATATCAGATGCCAAAGTATGACCTTCACTTAACTGAGCATTTACTATATGAAAAGCTATAAATCCAGCTTCATCTTCAGGTAATTTTACACCTGTTTTGCTTTCAATAATATCTAGCGCTTTCATTCCAATTTCAAACTCTTCTTTATAGAACTTTTTAGTTTCCCAAAGTATTGCATTCTTTACGTTTATTCCTTCTTTCATTCTTTGAATTGCAGAATATGTATGGTCACTTAATGATATATAAATACTTTCATTTAACTTCTTGTTTAACTTTATTTGTGCATACTCTATAATTTCACTTGATAATTTCATGTGCTCCATAGGAATATTATTAAGTAATTCCTGCAACTTATTTGATATTTCTTTATTTGATATTCTAAATACTTTATTTACTTTAGTTTTATCTATTAAATCGCCTTTTGATTTTTGATATCCAATGCCTCTGCCCATGACAATAATTTCTTCATCATTGCCATCTAATGTAATTACAACATTATTATTTAATATCTTATTAATTATCATGATTATCCTCCTTTTGAGCATAAAAAAAGCTTATCCATAATAATGGGCACAATCCTTCCTAGGATACTGCTATTATTAATGAATAAGCTTAGCTTGTACTTAAACAATTACTACCTAATTCCAATTATTATGATAAAACATTAGATATATTTTGTCAACGTTTTCTTTCAATGTATTTTATATTTATATATATAGACTACAATCTTTTTTGTTACTCTCATCATAATTTTTATCATAGAAGGTCATTTATCTTATTCATAAATTCAATTACTAACTTTTTCATTTGAATTAGAATCTATATCAATAATAAAAAGATTTATGAGTCTAATTTAATATTTTTTTGAATCAATATAAATATAAAGTAATCTATACTTAGTACTACCAAAAACTCTATTGAAATTAATAAAAATCTGAAAAATTCATAATCTGTGTAAATATTTTAAATACTACTATCCTTACAGATATTAATATAAACGATATTAAAAATACCAATCCTAATAAAATATATTGTTTTTTCTCAGTTTAGTTGAACATACTATTAATTCCTCTACCTTATAAGTTTATTGTTTAGGCTCTTCGATTTATATCTCATGCTATATTGTTAATTGTAGAAAATAAATCTATAATAGCTATATTCTAATTCTTAATAGATTTTTATATAGTTGCTTATTTTATATTAAAGCACAAAATACTCATATCCAATTGGTATAAGCATTTTCGGTTATCATCATATTTACTTAGGATACTTTAATTTAGTTATTTTTTATAAACATAATTCCACTATTTACTAATTCCTATATTTCATTAGCGTATAAAGCAGAAATTTCATAACTTATAACTATATATTAATCTTTTGCCACTTCATAAATAAAAAATTTGCTTCACTTAAACCATGTGTAGACGCACTATTTCATGTAGATAACGGCTGTATCTGTTGCTTTAGCAACGAGTTGACGATATATTTATATGTTTTAAGCTCATTAATTGGGATTATAAAACATCCATCTACTTATTATATAATAAGTAATGTTAAGTTATTTATAAGTATACACATTTTGTATATTAAAGATAAGCATATCACTGAATTTTATTAAATATTAATTATATAAAATAAAAATAAACCCAGTATCTTGTTATTAACCACTAGGTTTATTTTTATGTTTCATATTATTCTAAAGTATTTGATGTAATCATATATATTTTTTATTGATCACGTCCTATTGTTCCATCTTCAAGACCTTTTTCTATTTGTTCCTCGCCTAGTTTTGGTAAATTGTTCTGTTGCTCTGTCTCTTTTGGTGTATTATTTATTTCCTTCTTACCTTCACATCCAATTACGCTAAGAGCCACCATTGATACTATTACTATTGCTGTAAATTTCTTATTAAATTTCATTTTTTCTCTCCTTTTATTTTATATATTTTTTATTTTATTACCTTTTTCATAAAACTAATATTTATTAAATTTGCTAAACAGTATATTAATTATCTAACAAATTATTTGATGTGTAATTTTATTCTGATTTAAGTGCTACTATTGGTTGTAACTTAGATGCTTTATTTGCAGGAGATATTCCAAACACTACTCCCATAAATACTGCAAATCCAACTGCAGCAAATACTACATTCCATGCTATATAGGGCTCATCCCCCATTGTTCCTAGTATTGGAAATGATCCAAGTATACCTATTGAAGAACCTAATATTCCACCTATTAAGCTTATTGTAAGAGATTCTACTAAGAACTGTACTAGTATAAAGTTTCTAGGAGACCCTAACGCTTTTCTTATACCTATTTCTTTAGTCCTCTCATTTACAGATACTAACATCATGTTCATTATACCTATACCTGCTACGAATAAAGATACACTTGCTATTGCTCCTACCATTAGGTTCATAATGGCATCCATTGATTTCATTGAATCTATCATTTCTTTATTACTTGATACATAAGAATCGTTTGGTGCCATACCTTTTTTAGTAAAGTGAGCTTTTATTTCATCCATTGTATTTGTAACACTATCATTTGAAGCAGATTGTACATTTAATTTAGATATATCACTTACTCCTAAAACAATTTGTGCTGTTTTATAAGGCATATATATAGTATCATCTTCTGGGCTATTATAAGCTTCATCAATCTTACTTAATACACCTATAACTTTGTATGGTATAGACTTAATATTTATTGTTTTTCCAAGTGCATCTCCTTTAGGGAATAATTCACTGGCAACTTTACTCCCTAATACTATAACTTTAGTTGATTTATCATTGTCAATTGGCATAATAAATCTACCACTCTTGATTTTAGTGTTGTTTAGTTTTGCATAGTTTTCATCCGTTCCAACTATACTTTTTTTACTATCTTTTTTATCATAACTCACAGTTGCTGAATCACTTATTTCTGGAGATATTTCTTTTACATTCGAACTACTTTTCAATACTTTTATATCAAATTCAGTTATTTTTTTATCTCCATATACACTTGTAGTTATTAAATCTAGTGGCTTTGATTCAAAACTTTTATACATACTTTGTTTACTACCTATAGATATTGTAACGAATAGAATTACACTGGCTGTACCAATTGATATACCTAATATAGTAAGAAATGAGCGTAGTTTATTAGCTTTGATTTCTCCTAATGCCATCTTAACTATTTGGAAAATATTCATATACGCCACCCCCTATTCAAAAATTTCACCATCTTTAATTCTTATCAATCTTTTAGCATTTCTTGCTATATCCATGTCATGAGTTATCATAATTATAGTTTTACCTTCTTGGTTTAGACCTTCTAATATCTCAAGTATTTCTTTACTTGTTTTACTATCTAATGCTCCTGTTGGCTCATCAGCTAGAAGTATTTGTGGATTTGTAGCTAGAGCTCTTGCTATTGCTACTCTTTGTTGTTGCCCTCCAGATAATTGATTCGGCCTATTATTTAATTTATCTTGTAGTCCAACCTTTTTCAGACATTCTATAGCTATTTCTCTTCTTTCTTTAGGCGTTTTACCTTGGTATATAAGAGGAAGTTCTATATTTTCTAAAGCTGATAATTTATTTAATAAGTTAAAGCTTTGGAATATAAATCCTATTGTCTTATTTCTTACAGCACTTAACTCATCTTCACTTAGTGATGTTATACTTTTTCCGTCCAGTATGTATTCACCATTATCAGCTAAATCTAAACAACCAATAATATTCATAAAAGTTGATTTACCTGAACCTGATGGACCTATTATAGATACAAATTCACCTTTTTTAATATCTAATGAAACCTTTTTTAATATAGTTATTTTTTCATCGCCTATGATATATGATTTCACTAAGTCCTTAGCTTGTATTACATAATCATTCATATATTATCACCTTTCTATTCTATTGATTTTTCCATTGTTGAACTTAATTCTGCCCCTGAATTTTCAACAGAGCCTTTAAATGACTGTATACTTATACTTTCATTTTCTGAAAGTCCTTTTGTAACTTCTATATATTCTGAATCCGTAATTCCTGTTTCAATGTATTTTTTTCCACTTGTACTTGCAAGAGTAACAAAGTATCCTTTTTCATCTTTTTGAACCGCCATTACAGGAATCTTTATTACATCATTTTTTTCGTTTATTATGATTGTACCTGTTACAGACATACCATCTTTAAGACTTTGTATAGTTAAATTATTTTCTAAAATCCATCCAATAGTTTTGTCACTAGTTTCAACTTTATACCAATTCTCTTTTTTATCTAGTATTGCTACTTCTTCACCTTGTAATAATTTACCAAGACTCTTACTATTAGATGCATTATTCTTTCTAAGACTTGTATCATTGCTAGCTATTTTTACCTTTACATCTTTTTTATCTATTCCTTCTAACTTAACTCCATGTTTTTGTATCCACCCTTGTGTGTTATCTTCTAATCTAACTCTCATCCAGCTTCCTTTTCTTTCTAATATGTGGAATTTATCTCCTTTTTCTATTTTAGCTACTTTTCCATATTCTTTAGATGGTCCTTTTCTTACACTTATTTCTTCGTATTTACTCTCTCCAACTTCAAGTATCAGGTTAGAAACTGCCACAGTTACATTGTATGTCGGACTCTCTCCCTCTTCTGCTTTGTTAGATATTTCAGTTATTGTTCCTTTTATAGTTTCATCTGGAAATGCCTTTGCATTTATCTCAACTATTTGATTTACTTCTAACTGAGATACATCATATTGATTCACTGATACAATTATTTTAATGTCATTTGGATTGTTTCCTTCTGCATCAATTAATGAAACTTTTCCTCCAGCTGATACAACTGATTTTATATTTCCTTTTTCTACTGATAGAGTGTTCATTGTTAAATTCATTTGCTGTTGTTGTTTTGCGTCTGCATTTTTATTAAGCCCTATGTATGCCCCCGATCCTGCTAGAGTTATTGTAATAGCTGCTATAACTATAAGTTTTTTTGGTTTTTTCATGATATTCCTCCTTAAGTATTGTAAAGTACTGTAAATATATAATTACACTTTAATATTTTCCATAATTTATCTTATATTTGTATTTCTCATCACCAATATAACATCTTAATATTTACTTTGATAAATGTTAGGCTTTAGAGCTAATCCTTAACTCTGGTATGAGTGTAACATCTTAATGTTAATCTTATGTTTACATAAACGTAGTTCTTGTATATTTGATTTATCACAAGCTAATCTCTTTGTTTTATTATGGAAATTCTTCCTTTAGTATCATCCATAAATTAATACGCTACAAACTATACATCATATGTTAATTGTATGTTTACTCTTTAGCTATAGCATTGAGTTTCATTTTAATATATTATAAACTTCTTATTATCAAATAAAACGATTATATATAAGGAGAAAAAGTATGAAAATAACAAAAAATCACATAGTAGCACTTTTATTAGTAGCAACAACATCTTTAACTATAGGATGTGAATCAGCAAATAATAACAATAAGAGTAATAAAATAACTCAAGTACCATCTGATACTCAAAGTGTATCTAATTTTACTTTAGAAAAGATGGATAAATTAAATAAAGAAGTCTTACCTCAAGTAGAAAAACTATTTAAAGAAAATGGTATAGAGATTAAGGATAGAGAATTTGATGAAGGTATAGAAAAAAAACCTGGAGATATTTATAAGGCACATATGAATAATTCAAACACTACAATTGGTGATATTTTAATTGCAGAATATATTTCTAAAGCTAATGAAGGATCTTGGAGAGTTACTTTAGCAATAAATACTGATAAAGATACATTTAAAGGTAATAAATTCAAAGTAGAGGATACTTTATTTCATAGTTTATCAAATATTATAGTTAAAAATAATATAGATTACTCTGATTTAAATAATCAAATAAATGAACTTGCATCTAATGAAGATGGAAAGTTAAAATCAGTAAATATCGAAAGTGGAGATTTTAATATTGGTGTATTATTAACTGGTAAATATATTATGTTTGATATTACTTTAATCAACTAAATAAAAATATCTAGGATAACTCTATAAGTAAATTTATATTCTTCTATTATTTCTAGTGGCTTTAATATAAAGTGTGTATTTTTCCAAAAAGTAGTGATGATTAGAACATCAAATATCACTATATAAAGAAAAGTTCACACTTTTTATCTTTAACAAAGTGAAAAAAACTTATTGAAGAATATGATGTTAAAATAACTACAGATGTTCAAGATATGTTGAAAAATTTATTTGCAAGTACAATTCACCAGATGTTAGAAATAGAGCTTGATGAGCATTTAGGTTATGATAGATATAATAATAGAAACACTAAAAACTCTAGAAATTGATATAAAAATAAAAATGTTAAATCAGATTTTGGAGAAATAACTTTAAATATTCCAAGGGCCAGAAATGGAGATTTTGAACCAAAGGTAATTAGAAACTACGAAAATGATATATCAGGAATAGAGAACCAAGTGATTGGAATGTACTCAAAAGGCATGTCTACTTGAAATATATCAAGTCATCTTAAAAATATTTACGGAATTGATATATCCCATTCACTAATAGCTAAAATTACTGATAGAGTTATACCTTTAGCTCATGAATAGCAAAATAGACCACTTGGTATAATTTATCCAATTGTATTTATGGATACTATACATTATAAAGTTAGAAGTGAAGGTAGAATAATAAACAAAGCAACATATATAACTATAGGTATTAACTTAGAATGTATAAAGGAGGTCTTAGGGATATGGATTGGAGAAAATAAAGGTTGAAAGTATTAGCTAAATGTATTTACATATGTTAGAAATAGAGGAGTTAAGGTTATATTAATAGCTTCTGTAATTGGATTTTCTGATACAATTAAAGCAGTATTTTCTGATACTGAAATACAAAGATGTGTTGTGCATCAAATTAGAAACACTTTAAATTATATATCATACAAAAATAGAAAAGAATTTGCAAAATATTTAAAGAAAGTATATGCTGCAATTACAGAAGAAGTAGCGTTAAGTGATCTATCGTTCTTAGAGAAAAAATGGGGTAATCAATATACAAAGCATTAAGAGGTTGGCAAAATAATTGGAATGAACTAGCAACATATTTTAAATATCCTCAAGAGATGAGAACATTGATATATACTACAAATTCAATAGAAAGTTACAATAGATTATTAAGAAAGGTTACTAAATCAAAGTATATTTTTCCTTCAGATGATTCTTTACACAAATCATTATACTTAGCAAATATGGATATTTTTGAAAAATGGACTCAGATAATTAGAAATCGGACTCAGATTTTAACCCATTTAAGTATTTATTTTTAAAAAAGAAATTTAACTCTAAGTTAATAAAGAAATATTTCAAAAAAATCAAGAAATTTTCTTAAATAGATAATAATTTTTCGAAAAATAGAAAAACATGAAAGTAAGGCTATGATTTTTACAACCATAGCCTTATCAATAAATATCTAATTTTCACTTAAAAAATAAATTTTCATTTAAAAAATACACATAAATATTTCCAGACTCTATCTGCTTTTTTAACTATTTACCTTGGATAGCCCTTATGATACATTAATCCATTTTCTAGCATTAATTCTTGAGTTAAGTATATATGACCCTTACAATGCATATCTGATACACCCTCACTTATAAGTTTATATGTTTCAGAAGTATATAAATAATCCAAACTTTTACCTGTATTTTTGGAAAATTGTAATATAATTTTTTTATATAGTGATTGCAACAATGTCTTATTAGCTTCTATAAAACTATACCTTCTCCTCGCATCTAAACTTTAAATTTTTATTTATTATTTATTAATTAACTGTATATTCACTAATTTTTATAATTTATAATACTCTTCTTATCTTAAAACAATTATAATCTAACCTTAATCACACATTATATTATATATAAATATTTTTAACAAACTTAATAATTAAATAACTATATTTCATTAATCATCTTATAAATATTTACAATCTATCCACTATTCTTCTTCAATAAATTCAAACAAATTTTCTACTGTAGTATTAAATACTTTAGCAATATCCATCGCTAACTTTAAAGAAGGATTATATTTTCCATTTTCTAAGTGCACAATAGTCTCACGTCTTACCCCAACTGATTTGGCAAGTTCATTTTGTGTCATAAGGAGCTTTTCTCTATATTCTTTAATTTTTGTTTTCATCAATATTGCCACTTAGTTACATATCCCCCTTTTATCAAAATATATATACAAAATTAATTTAGATAAAGATTGTATAAATAAAACAGCAATAAGAATTATACCTATATCTAAATTTGATATATCCAAAGCTCTTGTATGATTGGCTGAAAAGAAAACAGCTATTACAAACATAGAGTATAGCATTATTTTTGATGCAATCTGATCAACCTTTAATAGCATAAATTTTGATGCCTCATCAACTAAATCATTATATTTCTTATTATACATGAAATCACATGCCCAAAAAGCTAATAAAATTATAAAAGTAACCCAAATACCTTCCCCTTTAAAAATAAACTTTTTTAATAATAAGTCTATAAAAAAATAGGATAGCATTAGTAACTCTGAAACAAGATTTGCTTTAACACCAAGTTCTGATCTAGACATATAAAATCACTCCTTAAAATTTATATATTTATAATACCTTATGTTATAAATATATAACTTTTCCAAATAAATTGCAATAGAATATTGTAAATATTTAGTAATATCTTGATAAATATAACTTATAAAAAATTTCATAATAAACATCAAATAGTTACAAATAATATTATAAAACTACTTATTCACTCATTTTTATGGAGCTGTCTATTTAAAAAACTCTTCTACTATAAAAACATATTCTTTAAAACATTACAATACAGTGCTAGATTAGTTTACTATATCTATTTTATCAATCATATCATTTGCTAACTATTTTCCTAATGAACATGTAATATTGAAATATATAATTATACAACCTAAATGCACCCCCATATCCCCTCAAAAAACATTTTTCTGTGGTTGAGATACGGTTGGTAGATTTCATCACCAAAATAAAAAATACTAGTCAATATTGACTAGTATTTCCAAGTATTTCATTATTCTTTTTTACAAATTGTTGGAGACGAATCGCAGGAATAATACCCACGATTAATTCATTTCATATACAACTCTAAGTTTTTATTAAAAATATACATCACTTTACTATTCTATGATATAACACAACAAAAGAAACTACAATCTATGAGTGGTGGTTTCATATAGTCCTAGTTCCTATAGTGTGTACTCTGTATAGAACTAATTATAAATTTTATTATAGGAGCTATCGTTTCTATTTGTATTGCTATAAGTACTAATTACATATATGATAAAATAAAAAACCACTTATCTATTGGTCGTAGAAAAAGTGGTTTAGAATTTGAATTTAAAATTAAATTCAAGTTCACTAAAAAGTAATCTATACTAGAAACCACTACTCTACCCACTAGATTATAGTTTCTTTTTATTTTATCTATAACTATATTATACTACATTACATTTAAAAACAAACCTTAAACTTCTTTATTACAATTCATTAGTTCGAAAAAATATTTAGAATCATGAGTTTTATAAAGGTTTAACCAAGAACTTAATGCTTCTTCTTTAAAAACATCTAAAACTTTTAAAACTTGTATCGTAAATTCTAATGGTGCAATTCCTGAAGCAGTAATTAAATTTTCATCATTAACTGCAGATTCCATTTTATAATATTTTTCTCCAGAATAACTTGGTATCACCATTTTTAGAAATTCTAAATCATTACTTGTATGATTTCTAAAATCTAGTAAACCCTTTTTAGCTAGCCCTAAAGTAGCACCACAAATAGCTGCAACTATAGACCCTTGTTCAAAAGCTTCTTTAGATTTTTCTAATATTTTCTCATGACCTATAGATGTCCAAGTATTTCCCCCTGGCAAAATTAATAAATCATTACTTTCCATATTAAACTCATCAATTGTAAGCTCAGGTAAAACTTTTAATCCACCCATTGTTATAATAGGATTTTTATTAACTCCTACTGTAAGTACTTTTAATGGTTTTAATCCTTTTTTAAAATATCTTCCTGTATTTAATTCAGCAGTTAAATATCCAACTTCCCAATCTGACATAGTATCAAATACATACATATATACTTTTCTATTTTTCATTTTTTTCTCCTTATATGATTAATTAATATACCTAATTGTAAAATAACTTAACTGACATACTCTGTCAGTCAAGTTATTAAATTTGATAATGATTAATTAATTCGAGTAAATTTTCAACCATTTTATCTCTAAGACTTAATGGTTCAATTATTTGTATCGATTTTCTATAAGGTATAAGTATATTTGGTATATAGGTAAATATTATATCTTCTTGAAGTTTAAATATTACTTTATTTGGAGTCCTTTCTTTCAAATAATATCCTAGAAGCCAATGCTGACATAAGTTGTCCAATGCATTCATCCTTCCTTCTATAACTAATGTTATAAGATTATCTTCATCTTTTGTTTCATCCATAATCCCTTTTATAAAAAATTCACTTGCAGAGAACTCCTTTGGTCTACTAAAAGTATTTGATGTTTCTATGACACTACTAATTCTATCTACCCTAAAACTACGAATCTCATTTCTCATTTGACAAAATGCTACTATGTACCAATTATTATTCCAACGAACAATTCCATATGGATTTATAATCCTACATTTTGATTTTTCTTCACGACCTGTACGATAGTTGATTTCTATAGATAATTCATTTACTATACTATTTTTCAACTTTTTAAGTACAGATTCTATAGATATTTTTCCAGTGGGTTTTATTACTTCAAAACCTATTAAATGTTTTGTTAAAATTTCTTCTTGTTTTTGATTTGAATACATTTTTAACTTTGATGTTGCTTTATCTAATGTGTCATCTAAGAAACATCCCTCTTCTTTAGCAAATATAGCTGCATGAAGTAGAGCAGTTTGCTCTTCTGTATCAAAAAAAAGAGGTGCTTTAATGAAGTTATTTAAAAGGCTATACCCACCATTATGACCTGTATCTGAAATTATAGGTACTCCACTAGCAGATAATGCATCAATGTATCTGTAGACAGTCCTTATATTTATTTCTAGTTTTTCAGATATTTGTTTTGCAGTAACTTTTTTATCTGAGTTTAATATCCATAATATAGACATCATGTTGTCAATTTTAGCCATATAGTTTTACCCCTTCATATATGTTTTATAAGTTAATTATATATGTTATTAGATTATTTTTCATGGATTTCAATGGTGGAGACGAATCACAGGAATAATATCCACAGTTAAATTTTAATATTAAATTTTTTAATCGAGTAGTTTAAATCTAGTAACACTTTGTATAATTCATTTTTAAAAATATTTCCTCTTGAGATCATAATCAATGAATGAACTGACTTGACTTCCTAACAATGCAAATTATAACTTATTAAATATCCCAATTATTATTCTCCACCTCAATCAAATTTTGATGGTGGGAGAAAAAATCCATACTTGTGATAATTATTCTTGCTAAGTGGTGTTTTCATATATTTAATATTTCTCCTAAATATTCTCAGAAGATTTACTTAGATATACAGTTATATATTGGCCATAGTTTTTAATTTAGTTAAATTTTCAGTCAAGTGATATTTGGTATACATACATCTATCTTATATTTTTATTTATAAAAAAGATATACTAAGTATTTTCAATGGATATGTAAAAACATAATTTGTTTTTTATGGTATGGTCATAATTATTTATTCTAATAATTAAAATAAAAAGATATTGATTATTAATCAATATCTTTTTCATGTATAGCTAAATTAAGATATTTACTTTTTCAAAGTAAATATCTTTCTAATTATACTAACTTATTTTCATAATACTTCATTTAAATCTAATGTCTTTGTTCCATCTTCTAATATAAAACATGGTATTCCTAGTCTACCCATATTTCCTATTTCACTATATATTTCTAGATCATCTCGTAATGATAAATATTCTTTTAAATCCTGTAAGCTTGCTGATAAATTTTTAAAATCCACATGTATAGTTGCTCCTATTAATTCATTTAAAGCATATAATGTATATGGACATAAATGACTACCTACTACAGTTACTTTCATAATAATACACTCCCTTATAATCTATATTAAAAATAAATATTTATTTTTTTATAATAGCTATTGACTCTATCTCACAAAGCACGTTCTTTGGTAGTTCTTTAACCGTCACACAGCTTCGCGCTGGATTAGAAACAAAGTACTTTGCATATACTTCATTGAATTTTACAAAATCTTTCATATCAGCTAAAAAGCATGTTGTTTTAAATACATTTTCTAAATTAGTACCAGCTGATTCTAATATAGCTTTAACATTTTTACAGCTTTGTTCTGCTTGTGCTGTTATCCCCTCAGGTACAGATTCATCTTCTGGATTTACTGGTATTTGACCTGAGGTAAATACAAAGTCTCCTATTTGATATCCTTGAGAATAAGGTCCTATAGCACCTGGTGCTTTTGTTGTTTTAAGAATTTTCATTTTAATTTTATCCTTTCTTATTCAATTATTTTATAAATATATTTTCTACTACCTAATTTTTTTATGATATATATCTAAACTTCTACTAAATTCTAAATATTTTCTTAATCTTATAAGCTTACTAATACTTTTTAAAGTCAATTTAAATATTATTTTATCTTAATCTACATTCCTATTTAATTACACCAAAAATTAATGCAACCACAATTATAATTATATTTGTAACAGTTTGAACAGGCATTGCTAACTTAACATAATCATCAACATCAGTATCTAATAAACTCATAGCTACATGTGTCGATGAACTCAGTGGTGAAGAACCTACGGCTAATGAATAATTTGGAGCAAATAGAGCAGCAATCATAGCTGGATTTAATCCAAAACTTACCCCCACAGCAACTAATACTGGTAGTATAGACATATATACTTGATATGGAATAAATCTAAGTACAATAACAGCAATTGCAATTAATATTATATACATATATCTCGTTAATGCCTCTGGGAATAAAGATGTTATAAATTCTGATATACTTACTAACATTCCAGTTCCATTAAGTATTCCAAGGAACACTGCTATTGAAATAATCATTAACAAAGCTTGATAAAATGGTACACTACACTTAGCCCAAATAGGTTGATACTCTTTAGGTGTTGGATAATTTATCAAAACAGTTAAGAATGATGTTATGATAAATACTAAATATGCAGGAACTTTATAATATGCTAATGCTACAACTGCACCTACAAAAACAATAATATTTATCCAGAACTTTTCTTCTCTTGCATTTGGATTTTCTTTCTTTTGAACCTCTGATTCTGCATCAGTTAAATTCATTTTATCTAATTCAACCATCATAGCCACTTGTTTTTTATGGCATAACCCAAAGTATATCCATTGAAGAACAATGGCAGGTATAACACATAAAGCAATTGGTAAGGCATATTTTGATATTTCCATAGGATCTAAATTAGAAAATGCAGCAGGCGTTGTAACTGCCATCCCCCATGGAACAAAACTCATAAAAGAAAATGCTGTTATTGTTATTATCAATGCAGCTTTTTTATCAAAATTTATTTTATTATATAATGGTATCATTATTGGAAATACTATTAAAAAAGTTGTAGTTGTGCTTGCTGTTAATGAAGCAATTAAAGCTATTATCGTTGTGAATATAACAACAACCCATACATTGGCTTCACACTTTAATAATTTCATTATTTTATTGACCAAAATCTCAAACATTCCTGTTTCAGATAACATTGTAAAGTACATTAATGCAAATAAAAGCATATATCCTGATGATTTCATTACTGAGTTAGCTGAATCAATAATATATGTACTTAAATCTATTATTGATACTCCCATAATAAGTGCAAAAACTATAGGAACAACTGATAATGCAAATTGCATTGGCATTTTTTTCGAAAGTATTAGTGCTATAATAATTGTAAGCATGATTATAGACATTGCTGTTGTTGACATTTTTAGATCCTCCGATTTTAATATATTACTAAGTTATTAATAATTCTAATTTATTTTATTTGTTAACTATCTAAATAAAGTTATACTGATAAATAATCAACTTATGGATGTTCAAACCCTATCCCTCTGTGTGCAGAATATATTTCCTCACCCGTACCTTCAAATGATTTAAATTCAGGCTTGTAATCAGAATTTAGGAACTCTAACGTATAAGCTATATTGGACACCACACCAAAATGTAATGCTGATTCATCTATATCAAACATTGGATTATGAGGATTTGAAGTTATTCCTTTTTCGCTATTACCTACTCCTAACATACAATATACACCTGGGTAACGTTGCATCATCATTGCCATACTTTCTGATGCAAATTCTGGCTCTATTTCAATCAATACATCACGTCCCAAATATTTATCAATGGCAGTACGAGCTACATCTACACACTCTTTATTATTAACAACTCCAAAAGAAGGTCCTTGTAGCCTATTAAATGTATATGTACAACCATATATTTCTGCATTCTTTTTCACAATATCAATTAATCTATTACGTAGAATTATGCCTGCTCCTTCTCGGTCAAAATATCTACCTCCACCTACAAAGTTCAATTGAGGAGCTATTATATTCCAATTAGTTCCATAATGTACTTCTCCAATAGATAAAGTCATCGTATGTAGTGGTGAAATATTTTTCATTCGCACCGTATTTAAATCAAAGCAAATAGCATTAAAGCAATCAAGTGGACTATTTGACAAGTCAGGTCTTGAACCATGACCTCCTTTTCCATTAAGTACTACATCAAATCCGATAGATCCAGCTAATACTTCTCCATATTTAGCAGCAATTTTTCCAGCAGGATAAGTTGGAGATACATGTAATGCATGACAACCATCAATACGAACATTTTCTTTTTCTAAATATCGTAAAATATATTTCATGCAATCGCTACCCTCTTCTCCACGTTCAAATAAAAGAATCACTCTGCCATCCAACTGATCCATATTTTCCTGTAATATTTTTCCTGATACAAGCAACATTGCAGTATGTGCATCATGTCCACACATATGAGCTATTCCATTATTTTTTGATATAGGGCAAGCCTTCTGCTCTTTCATATTATTTGGTAACTCCTGCATCGGCAAAGCATCAATATCAGCTCTCAGAAGTACTGTTTTTCCATTTGTCTTTCCAATAAAGGCCAAAACGCCTCCATCCTCTATCTCTATATAATTAATACCAAACTCAGTTAATTTTTCTTTGATAAACGCTAAAGTCTTAAACTCTTGCTTAGGTAATTCTGGAATTTGGTGTAGTTTTCTTCTGATATAAATCAGCAACTCCTCATTTTGTTTTGCTAAAGATAAAATATTCATTCATTTTCCTCCCAAATTATGTCTAATAATATATATTTAACTCACTATAGCTTTATTAATTTATCTAGTTCTTCATTAAAATCATTTATTATATATTATTTTCTAAGTGATTTAACCACTTTTCCTACCCTTTCTATTGCATCTTGTACCATATATCTTGGACAAGCTATATTCATTCTTGCAAATCCAGAACCTACATCTCCAAATGAAGATCCTTCATTTAAAGCAATCTTTCCTTCTTCAATAAGAGCCTTTGATATTTCTTCATTACTTAAGTTTAATTCTCTGAAATCTAACCATACTAAATATGTACCTTCTGATTTAGTTATTTTTAGCTCTGGTATATTTTTTTGAACATACTCTACAACTAAATCTATATTTCCTTCCAAGTATTCTAAAAGTTCATTTAACCAATCTTCACCTTTATTAAATGCAGCTTCTATTGCAACTAAGCTAAATACATTATTTCTTTTTATGTCTAATGATGCAAGCTTAGCTTCAAATAGTTCTAATTCTACCTTTCTTGGGAATACTGCAAAAGATGCTTGTAAGCCTGCTAAGTTAAATGTCTTTGTTGCTGAGAAACAAGTTATCGTTATATCTTCTACTTCTTTAGATAATGAAGCAAATGCTGTAAATTCATGTCCTTTAAAAACTATGTCTCTCCATATTTCATCTGATATCACTCTTAAATCATACTTTAAGCATATATCAGCTATCTTTTTTAATTCTTCTTTTTTCCATATTCTTCCTACTGGGTTATGAGGATTGCATAATATAAACCACTTTAGATTTTCATCTTTAGCCTTAGCCTCAAAATCTTCAAAATCTATTACCCAATTAGCATTAGAGTCTTGTATTAATTTATTTTCTACTAATATCCTGTCACTATTTTTAATAGTTCCTGCAAAAGGTGGATATACAGGTGTTTGGATCATTATTTTATCTGTATTTTTTGTAAAGTGTTTTAATACTATAGATATTGTTGGTATAACACCTGGAGAATGTATTATTGTATTAAAATCTATGTCATAGTTATATCTATTTTTCGACCATTCTATGGCACTTTGGTAATATGAATCTGATCTAGATACATATCCAAATATTTTTTGTTCTAATTTATTTTTCATTTCGTCTAATATTTCTGGTGCTGTTTCAAAATCCATATCAGCTATCCACATAGGAAGTAACTCATTATTTCCAAAATTTTTTCCCATTTCATCCCACTTAGCTGAATTATTTTCTCTCCTATCTACTCTTTTATCAAAATTATATTTCATGTCAATTCTCCTCCTCTTACTGCTCTATCTTTCGCATATATCATTTTCAAATTAATATATGTGAATCTAATATCTTTGCCTATTTAATTAAATTTTTGAGTATTATTATTGATAAATTTACTACATACCTGTCCAACCAATTATAGTAAGTTCATAAAGCATAACACATGATAATATTATCAATATTAATGTTAAAGGCGCTGCCCATTTAAACCATTTACCATATGACCCTACTCCACCTAATGCAATGGCAGCAAAAGTTGCCCCATCTAGTGGATTTATCATATTAGTTAGTCCATCCCCTAAGCTAAATGCTGTAACAATTATCTGTCTCGAAATTTCAAGCATATCCCCTATTTGAGCCATTAGTGGAATTACAATAGCTGCTTGACCACCTCTTGATGGAATTATTATATTTATTATACAGTTCAGTAAAAACATTATTATAGAAGAAACTCCCTTTGTAACAGTACTTAATGGAACCGTTACTGTATTAACTATTGTTGGCAACACATTACCTTCTTGTAAAACTAACCCAATAGTTGCTGCAGCTCCCATAATAAAGCAAATGAATGCCATATTTTTTAGACCATTTGCAAAATCTTTTACAATATCATCAGCAGTCTTCTTTCTTATTAATGCACTTATTATAGCTAGTATTTCTAGTAAATCAAACGAACTTCCTCTACTCCATCCAAGGCTTGTCATTTCATATGCTTGGAAGAAAAATCCTCCCAAAAGTAATACTATTACAATAACAGCACTACCACTCAACCTAACGTTTTCCTCTTTTGTATTTTCTATTGACATATTAATTCAATCTATATTACCCATAAAACTTTTATTTGGATCTTTTGAAATACGCTTTGAATATCATAAGCATATTAATGTACAGAATAACCACAAAATCGTTCTAAATGCAAATACTGAATAAAGTGGAATGCCAGCTATTCCCTGTGCTATGTAAGCTGTCATTGGCCCAGTGCAAAATCCTATAAATGTACAATAGAAAAATATACCTACTCCAACTAGTGGATCTAAACTTAATTTTTTACATATAATAGCTCCTAATGCTACGAATGTAATTAAAGCATTGTTAGCAGCAAATGCACCTATTGTTGACATCATAAAACAACATATTATAGTTACTAAAATAGTACCTTTATCCTTCAGTTTAAAAACTGTCTAATTAAGTATTTATTCAACTGCACCTAATGATAAGAATATACTTATTACTCCTCCTAAGAATAAAACCAGATTTATTGTTGATGACATCATATTCATACCTTCATAAATCATCCCTAAAGCATCAAAAGGCGAAACCAGTGTCTTATCAATTGTATGATATGTACCGCTAATACTTTGCTGAGTATTAGGGCAATATCATATGCACCAGCAGGTACTATGTACGATAAAATACTCGCTACTACAATAAATAACAATATCAATACAATTAATGGTGGTACGTTTAGCTTTTTCTTTGTTATTGCTTCTGTTGACATTTTTAATCCCCGCCATTGAGATATTAAACGTAACTAAAGCAAATTACTAAAAATAATTTATTTTAATTATGTTTAATATATTAGCAATTACCGTGCCAATTTTTTTACAATAAAAAACAGTGTATAAAGCTAATTTTACTATAGTTAGCTCTATACACTGAGTTTTTAGGGTTAATCATCAACCCAATTTATCCATCTAATCAACCCTATATATGTAATTGACTGCATAGGGATAAACCTTTTGATGTGAGAAAATATCCTCTTTTGTTCTCTAGCAAAGATAAAAAATTATTTTTTGCCAGATTAGTTATTATAGTTCGAATTTCTTGCTCTGTAATAGAATATCCTTGCATTGTTGCTGAAGCTGATAATTGTCTCCTTCCAACTATAATTCCTTTTTCTTGTGCATTTTTCATCATTTTTAATAAAAATATTGCCTTTTCATACTTATGACCACATAAAATATAAAATTCATCTAAAAAGCTTTGACTACTAGTCTGTTCTAACATGCTATATGGTAAATCAGATATATCTATATCTTTTTTATCTATATACTTAAGATACTCAATAATATTTTTAAGTTCACGTACATTTCCATCCCAATCATGATTAAGAAATGCATCTCTTGCATCTTTAGTTAAATTAAAATCAACATTTAGCTGTTTTTTTATACTATCCATAATTAATAAAATATCATTTCCTCTGTCTCTTAACGAAGGAATATCTAACTGTAATGTGTTTAATCTATAGTATAAATCTTTTCTAAATTCCCCCTTCTTAACCATTACATTTATATCTTCATTAGTAGATCCAATGACACGAACATCAATATAAATTACTTCATCTCCACCGATACGCATTACTTCTCTTTCTTGTAAAACTCTTAAAAGCTTGGCCTGAAGATTAGGACTCATTGCTTCTAATTCATCTAAAAAAATTGTTCCTTTATGTGCAAGTTCAAATAAACCACTCTTACCACCTTTTCTAGCACCTGTAAATGCTCCTTCTACATAACCAAAAAGTTCACTTTCTAATAAAGTATCAGACAATGCTGCACAGTTTATTGCTACAAAAGGCATATCACTACGTGGAGAAGCTTGATGTATAGAGTGTGCAAATAACTCTTTACCTGTCCCACTTTCCCCAACAATTAAAATTGTAGTATCAGATTTAGCCATTTTTTCTGCCATACTTTTGACTTTGCACATTTCACTACATTCTCCAATTATATCGTCAAACTTATACCTTGATACATGTCCTTTATTTAATAACTTATGTCTAAGCTTTTGTCTCTTTTTCTCTTCTTCATAAAACTTTTGTATTATAATAAAATGTCCTTCATAATCACTATTTTTTAATATAGGCGTACTTGTAACACTAATATCTATGTTATTAATTCTAATTAATTTACTACTTGAATTAGCTATTTTACCACTTTGATTGTAATCAATTATTCCTGGAGGCAAGAGATTATTAAGTTCATTTATTTTCTTACCCACAATTTTTGAACTATTAATATTTAATATTTTTTCACAGGTATTATTAAATGTAAAAATTACATCTTCTTTATCTATACCTATTACCCCCTCTTCCATAGCTTCTAATAAATTTTTAAACTTATTTTCTATGTTGAATGCTCTAAGGGACATATTATTTATAGAATATTCACCTAGTGCTATACACTTCCTATACTCAATAAAATTTTTACTTTCTAAAACATTGATCATATCTATACGTAGTGCAATTTCCATAATAGTGCTTATTTGAAATATTCGTGGTCCTAAATCAATTACATTTTCAATTTCAGCTGGTGCTAAATTTGGTTTCCCAAAAGTAATTGCCCACTTACAATCATGTACTTCACAATTTCCTGGGTAGTATGGAATGAATTCTATTTGATTAAATTTTCTTACTAATCCTGAAGCTGCTTCTATTGCCATATATCTATTGCTGTTTACTAAAAGTACTTTGCTGCCTAAAGGAATTTCATCGAGCATTTTAAAATTTTGTTTATTATATGTTAATTTAGGAATCACCACTTTACTTTCATTTATTTTATCACCTAAATCCTCATATTTAGTCCTACCACTTATAATATAAAGGTCTGCTTCTTCTAGCACTTGATTATTATTTTCTAAATTATAATTAATTACTTTTATCGAGTCCCCAAATATGTATTTTAGTGATTTTTCATATATTTCACCACCCACTTTACTCTCTGTCATATTTATAATTGTTTTTACCATAATTAATCCCCCATACTTAAACTAATTTTACATTTAATGAAACTTTTTTAATTTATCAACACGAACTATACGTATATATTATTTTAACATATATAATTTTGCTTATTTAAACATTGTGATATATCTATTTTCTAGATTTTTCTATAGTATTTTTTAGTTTATCATACCTTAAGATTAGCTACAATTACCACATCTGTCATTTGATTTTTCAGCTACTCCTAGTAATGTTACCTTGACTAATCTTATTCTCACTAGTTTTGTTTTTGGTGTTGTTATACTACTATTCTCTAAAGATGTTTGAAGTCTGCTATAATTTAAAAAGTAGAAGATGACATCAGTGTTTAGTACATCCTATTACTAGTCAAAAAGATGCATCTAATTCTTCAAGTTTTATATACTTCTGGTATTACAGGTATAGCATCTTCTTCTATAAACATTGGTACTTACTCATATTTAGTCAAGTTATCTATAGGATTACTACTTGAGCATCCTACCACTCCTATTAATAAAATTATTGCTATTAATATTATTTTTGTTTTGTCTTTCATTTTTCTCCTTACTTGTCTTAACATTTCTGTATTTGTTTTAATATAAATTTAAGCTTAAATTTATACTATATATCCATATTAAATAAGTATATTTAGTCTTAAATAACCTGCATTACTTATATATTTTCCACGCTTCTTTAAAGTTTAAAATAATATCTTATATACATATTTTAATGTATTTTATTAAAATTAATTATGTCTATTTTATCAACCTGTATATGTCTCTCATATTTTTATACAATTTATATTATATTAAAATCAATATTACTTATTTCAAAGTATATATTATTATAATTTCCAATGTATATTTTAATAGGATCGCATTTACTTATTTAAATGCTCGAATTTAGCTACCATATATTACAATCATGTATGGACTAAATAATCATAATATAGTTGAATTAATTGTGTCTATATACTCATACTAACATCAATTTCTCAACGTTTTTCTGGACATATTAAAAACACTTATACCCAAAGGATATAAGTGTTCGTGGATTTCAATGGTGGAGACGAGGGGAATCGAACCCCTGTCCGCAAATCTTTTCCTCGCTGCATCTACATGTGTAGCCAACTTTACTAATATCTCACCTTACATAACGCCAAGTGGCAGGCTCTATGCTTAGCCAGTCCCAATTAATCTACCCTAAGTCGAGACACCCTCAAAGTAGTTCCCTGCATAATGACGTCCAGTCTTAGCCGGCAGGAGGGCTAAGAGGGACGAGCAGCAACTAGGCTGCTATCGCGAAATTATCGTCTGCGTTTATTTTAAAGTTCCCCAGTTTTTACGTGACCCAGAGTAACACGACACGCAGCCTCAAGTTCCAAACCCACGTCGAAACCTTTACGCCCCCTTGAGTAGTTTATAGTCCATTAGACTCTTCGCAAACTTTATCACCATTCTTATTAAATTTTTAATGTATATATAATATAATACTTTTAAGAATAAAAATCAATGTTATGTTCTAGATAATAAAGAATTTTATTCTAAAAAATACAATTTTAACTAGTTTAATATTTCCCTGTCATTTCTCTTTCTATACGTCTTTGGGCATCTTTCTTAGCCATATCTTGACGCTTGTCATATAACTTCTTACCTTTTGCTAAAGCAATCTCTACTTTAACTTTACCATTTTTTAAATATAAACTAAGTGGTATAAGTGAATACCCCTTTATAGTAGTTGCTCCAATAAGTTTTCTTATCTCATGCTTGTGAAGCAATAACTTTCTCACTCTTAGAGGGTCAACATTAAATATATTTCCTTGCTCATATGGACTTATATGAACTTGTTTTAAAAATACTTCACTGTTATCTACAGATGCAAATCCATCACTTAGGTTGACTTTACCCTGTCTTATTGATTTTACTTCTGTTCCTTTTAATTCAATTCCACACTCATAGGTTTCCTCTATAAAATATTCATGTCTTGCTCTTTTGTTTGTTGCTAATATTTTTTTACCAGCCATATAAATCTCACCTTCTTTGCTAGAAATTTCTTTAATATATACTAAAAATTTACTAATTATTTTATATCTACAAATCTTTTGACTACCCTGTATGATAACATATTCAAGTACTTTAGTCAATATGACAACTCATACATTAAACTAATTAAGCAAGATATATTAAATAATATAACAACATATTGTAAGAAATTGCATCTACTCTATTTAATGCAAAGTCAAAATAAATTACTAAAAATAATCTATCAAACTCAAAACAAAAATTTTAATACTCTAATACCTACTTCTAACTTCTAACTTCTAACTTCTAACTTTTAACTTTTAACTTTTAACTTTTAACTTTTAACTTTTAACTTTTAACTTTTAACTTTTAACTAATTTTAACACTCCCATAAAATATAATACCCACAAATTATAAATATTACTCAAAATACATACTCAAACAATATACTTCAATTATAAATATTCTTAAAATTTCTTAATATCTATGTAAAACTTTGATGATAAAGTAGCTAATTTTTCAAAAAAAATGTAATATATAGTTATATCTTATAATATTTTAGAGATAAATTTTAATATAGTAGGGAGAAATTTGTATGGATTTAAGCAAAAAAGTAAAAATTTTAGAAAATACATCAGATGGTAGAAGTGAATTTGAAATATTAGAATTTGAAAAACTTGAAGGTGCTTCTAGCCCAATGATGGCAATGGGATTATATTTTGCTAGAGAAGCTGGCTTGAAGGCTAGACAAATTAAGATAAAATTAAATAATTCATCAATAAAAACAGAAGCTGGTGCACTGTACTATTATAAAGGAAAGATATCTTCTGAAACTAAAATTGGTGGTGTTGGAGGTCTTTTCAAAAAAGGAATATCAGGAGCACTTACTAATGAGTCAATGATGAAACCTACATATAAGGGTACTGGCGAAGTTTACTTAGAGCCTTCTTTTAGACATTATTTATTTATGAGCCTTGATAATGATTCTATAATCGTCGATAAAGGTCTATTCTATTGTTGCTCTGACACTATAGAAGTAAAGGCATTTACGCAAAAGAACTTCTCTTCTGCTTTACTTGGCGGTGAAGGTTTCTTCCAAATAGAGTTAAGTGGTACTGGTGTAGTTGTTCTAGAATGTGTTGTGCCTCAAAGTGAAATTGTAGAATATGAATTGAGCAATGGAGAAGAATTAAAAGTAGATGGTAACTTTGCAATAGCCAGAACATCTGGAGTTAATTTTTCTGTTACAAAGTCAGATAAATCTTTAATTGGTTCTGCTTTAAATGGTGAAGGTTTCTTAAATACATTTACTGGAAATGGTACAGTTTGGTTAGCTCCTACTCAAGTAATGTACGAAAAACTAAGCTTTGGAGCCATGCCTACTAATGATAATATGAATAATAAGGTTTCTAAGCAAAAATAGAAATTTTATGAAAATTTTATAAAACTATTCATGTAAAGTTAATATAAAATATACTTTTGACATCTTTAGATAAAATTTAGTAAATAGATATATTTTATAATATAAAGACATCAGTGTAAATATAAAAAAGCTGTAGGTAAATTTGTTTCTACACACAAATCTACTTACAGCCTCAAATCTACTAATAGCCTCTTTTATAAATATAAATTCATATTTAAAGATATATTCGTTTTAACTAATGCTCTAATTCAAATCTTATCTGCGTTAAATCATTCAATTATCAATAAATCCAATTAAATAAAATTATTGATAGCATATATTATAAATCTAATAACTTTTATTATAGTTCTGATTATTAACCTAAAAATGCCTATTATTAATCTATTTAGTTTTACTACAATAAACAATTTTTATATTAGTATGCTTACTTTGCCTGCAATAAACAACTTTAATATCACTCTATTCAATTTACCTGCAATAAACAACTTTTGTATTACTCTATTTAATTTACCTACAATAAACAATTTTAATCTAACTAACCAATCTTTCTCTTTATTGGCTTTATCAAAAGAGATACAACTATAAGCACAATACTTCCACATATCAACCAATACTTTTCATCAAAGCTACCTCGACTCATAGACATTATAAAGAAATTTCCAACATACTTATCTTTAGTCATCATATTTAAAATTAAATATCCTATAGATACCATATATCCTATAATAGTATTGTTAAATAAATTAGAAAATAACATACCTAAACTTCCTATAAACATAGCTGATGCAAAACTCCCCACAATATATTTAAATATAGGAAAATTGCCTCCAAGATGTTTTAACATCAGTACAAATCCAGCAATTAACACAAGTATACTTATAATTGACATTATTATTCTTATTAATTGTATAACTACTTGAGATACTGATTTTGATGATACTATCTCATCAATTTCCTTCGATTGTTCTAAGTAAAATATAGGAACTATCATTATTATTCCTGCTATTATAACATAGTTTTCAAGACATATAGCTGCTGAAATACTATCTAAATTTGCTACCCCTTGTATAAATGGAATCAAACATAACATACCAATTGAACATATTAGATTAATTAGAGTGCTTAATTTGAAGTTTTCTTTTATTAAAACTAAATAATTTTGAAAACCTTGAACCAACATTAAGATTCCCCCTTCTTTTTTGTTCATATAAAAATGTAGTTATCAAGACAATTATTAATGCTCCTAATCCTATTAAAAGTCTATTACTCATAATAGTATTAAAGTTTTCTGCTATAATAGTTCCATTTAGTACATTATTATGTCTTATCATTAGTCCCATTGATGGATAATCTCCTTCAAGACCTATAGAGTTTATACTGTAAAACCACCAAATTAATTGAACAATAATTGCTACTGGTGTGTCTGTTAAAACAGTCAGACTCACTCCTACAGCTGTAACTATCATAAGAGTTGGCAATAACCACCACAGTGTATATTTTATAAATGCTAAATTCTCAACAGAAATTCCTTCATCTTTAGCAAATGAAATTAAAGGAAGTAATTCTTTTATACCTAAAATTAAAACTGGCAACATCATCATAAATACAAGAGCAAAATATCTTGATAAAATTATTTTAGATGTTGATGCTTGTTTTGAATAGACAATTTCGCTCATTCTTGAACGTCTATCTTTCATTGACATAAAAACTGCTACAAATACTGGAAATATACTTAAAATTATACCAATATAGTCACAAAAAATTCTTGCATAACCATTAGTTACTTTATCTTTTTGAATTGTATAGTTATAATTTTGCATAGCTTCTTCATAAGTAATTGGAACTATACCAAATCTTTGTAATTTATCAATGGCATATGCAGACCCACCACCTAAAATTTCATCTACGCTTTGCATTATTTCTTCAAATCTTTCAAATGATAATTTAGAAGAATTTATTTCTATATTTTCTCCACTTTCCCAAATTGAGTTTACTTTGTCAATACTGTTACCAGTTATCTCCTCAATATACTTCTCTATAGTTTGGGTTTTGCTTTCATTTAATTTTATATGCTTAATAATTCCCATTGGATATGTTGTATATGAATTTTCTTGATATTCTCTAATTAAACTTATAGTTGCACTTGGAATTACTTTATCAGACTTCAAAGATTCTTTTTGACCATATGGATATTGATTGTGTTTTAAGTAGTATTCATCAATGTTTTCTACTCTTTGAGGAGCAACTAATGGATTCCCTTCATTAGGAATATTTTTGCTTACATCTTCTGAAACTGAGCTTCCAAGTTGTGAAATATAGAAAACTACTAATACTACAATAAAAACATAATAGACTGTGCTTTTTAATATGTTTTTACACTCTTTTATAAATAGATTCATATCTTATTTCCTCCCATCATAAGCATATAGCCATCTTCGATAGTTGGATTACATTCTACTGCTGTTTCAAAAGGTTTTTCTTCTGATATGATTCTAAGTGTAGCTTTTCCACCTTGAGTCAACATACCTATAACTACAAATCTATTTTTTATATTTTCTATGTCCTTTTTATCTACTTCAACACTATATACTTTTCCATAAGCAAGTTTTGTTAATGCCTCAGTTGTTCCATTATATATAACTTTTCCATTATCTAATATAGCTATATTTTCACATGTTGCTTCTATGTCTCCTACAATATGTGTTGATAATATAACTATTCTATCATTGGCAATCTCACATAATAAATTTCTAAATCGTATACGCTCTTCTGGGTCAAGTCCTGCTGTTGGTTCATCTACGATTAAAACTTTAGGATTGTGAATCAGCGCTTGGGCAATTCCAAGTCTTCTATTCATACCTCCAGACAAAGATTTTACTTTTACTCTTTGATGATTAGTTAAATTTACTTTACTTAATAACTTATTGATAATTTTTCTTCTTTTTCCTGATGGTATATTTGATAAAACAGCTAGATAATCCATTGCTTCATACACTGTCATATTTGGATACATTGAAAAATCTTGAGGAAGGTAACCAACCATATCTCTAATTTCTTTCGTTTTTTCTATAGGAATTCCACACATATCTATTGAGCCATCAGTTTTTGACAATAAAGTAGCTAGAATTCGCATAAATGTTGTTTTTCCTGCTCCATTTCTTCCCAAAAGTCCAAACATTCCACTATCAATTTCAATGTTTACATTTTCAAGAGCCAATTTTGAACCAAACCTCTTACTGAGATTAGACACTGATATTTTCATTTCCATATATAAGTACACCCCCATAAATCATTTTATAGTATTTTATTTTTATTAATTTTTTATTATATTTCCATAATAAATTCTAAAACTTAAGATATTATTTAGAAATTTCTAAATTTTTTCTAAAGATTCTAATTTCTCTTAATAAATAAAATAAATACGCTTATATACTAATGACTTCTGTACTATAGTGATTTAAAAATAATTGAAGTGTCTAAAGATAATATTACTATTTAAAAAGTTCTTTTAAAATTACTATAATTGGATTACATTCTACTGCTGTTTCAATATGTACGTTTATAAAGGCATCATTTACTCATATCTAACTTTATTAAAATTTACAACTTTATAGTAAACAACTTTATAAAACTTACAATCTTATGATAAATAGCTTTATAATAATCATTACATTATACAAAATATTACAGCTTGTCCCTCATTAGAAGCTACTTGCATAAATTTTTTAAGTTCAATTAAATTAGCCCATACATATTCAAAAAATTCATCCTCATCTTCATCATCCATAACAGGATAAATTTCATTTTCTAGCATTTCACTGACACTAAATTTTTTTCTAAATTCTTCTTCTTCCAAATTGTTCATTGCCTCTGATAGTTTTTTTACATCATCGGGTGTAATCAGCATAGGATAAAATTCTCCTTCAATTTCCATAAATGTGTTTCCACTCAACACTAATTTACTAAAAATATTAGCATTATCTCCACCAAGAGGACAACCAGTCAGAGTAAACTGAATTGCATGCCATGCTTTATCAATATTAATACTGCTATCTTCCTGTACATCTTCAAACATAAAATCCTCTAAGTTATCTGTTGATTGTTGTAATTTCAAAATATTTTCTTCACTTATTCTAAAGTAACTTCCTATCATGCCCATAATTACTTACCTCCTAAGTAGTATTTTTATAATTTTAACTCATAACAAAAGGTATTGACAAGAAAATTCACTAAAAAAAATGTCATTACATCTTAAAAATCAAAGTATACATGAGGTAATATTTCTGATGTGGAACCAAAGAATTTTATTACGCACACACATGCACTAATATTGCATAAACTAGTTCTATCTTTTTAGTAAAATACATGTGTTGTCGTGTCAAAATTATATAAAATAAAAAATAAGTGTATCTCAAGTTCTAAATGATACACTTATTTCCTATAAAAATCTATTTTTTAATATATATTTTTTGCTAAATGCTAAATATGGTCTAAACATCTCCTTTTTATCAAATATTCTACATTTAGTCATACCATAAACACTACAAATTTTCATGTCTACTTTTAAATATTTCTGTATTTTCTTATTTTAAGATATTAATTTTTTCCTGTTTACTCTTATTTTAAGATATTAATTTTTTCCTGTTTACTCTTATTTTAAGATATTAATTTTTTCCTGTTTACTCTTATTTTCAAATATTAAACCTTATTCTTTATATTTTGTTTATTCTTCAATCTTTTCAACTATCTCAAAGTCAATTTCTTTAAAGTCTACATTTACACCTTCAACTTTTATCTTAACAAGGTCACCTATTTTATATGACTTCTTGGTTCTCTCACCTAACACACTATAAGAACTTTCATCATAGATATAATAGTCATCATTCATATTTGCAAGTCTTATCAATCCTTCTATAGTATTATCTAGCTCAACAAATATTCCAAATGAAGTTACACTAGATACAACACCTTCAAACTCTTGACCAACTTTATCCTTCATATAAAGAGCCTTATAGAAGTCATGTACATCTCTTTCAGCCAATTCTGCTTTTCTCTCTTTTTCAGATGATTGAACAGATGCATAATCTACTATAGTAGTAAGTTGCTCTTGTCTCTTTCCATTTATCTTATTATTTAAAGACTCTTTTATTATTCTATGAATTTGAAGGTCAGGATATCTTCTTATTGGTGAAGTAAAGTGACAATAGAATTTAGCAGCTAACCCAAAGTGTCCACTACATTCTGGTGAATACTTAGCCTGTTTTAAAGAACGAAGCATTATGGTACTGATTGCTCCCTCTTCTGTTTTGCCTTTTATCTTCTCTATTATTCCTTGTAATGCCTTTGGATGTACCTCTTCTTTATCACCTTTTATTGTATATCCAAATGTAGATATAAATTTACTCAATTCTTCCATTTTTTCTAAAGATGGTGTTTCATGTATTCTATACACAAATGGTATACCCATCCAATAAAAATGTTCAGCAATTGTTTCATTACTTATAAGCATAAACTCTTCTATTATTTTATTAGAAATTCTTCTTTCATATGGTTTTATATCTGCAACTTCTCCATTTCCATTTAGAATTATCTTTGCTTCTGGGAAGTTAAAGTCTATAGCCCCTCTTTTTTCTCTTCTTGACATAAGAATTCTAGCCAAAATTTCAGAATTTTTAAAATCATCTACAACATGTTCAAAAGTCTTTTTAAGCTTTTCATCATCTTTTTCTAATATATCGGATACTTCTGTATAAGTCATTCTAGCCTTTGAATTTATTATAGATTCACATATTTCATGCTTAACTACATTTCCCTTATGGTCTATTTCCATAAATATAGAAAGCGTTAATTTGTCTTCAAATGGATTTAAACTACATACTCCATTAGAAAGAGTCTTTGGCAACATTGGAATTACTTTATCTACTAAATACACAGATGTAGCCCTTTTTAAAGCCTCTTTATCTAATTTATTTTTTTCTCTTACATAATGTGTAACATCAGCTATATGAACCCCTAACTTAAAGTTTCCATTAGATAATACCTCTATTGATATAGCATCATCTAAATCTTTTGCGTCATCTCCATCTATAGTAAATATATTTAAATCTCTTAAATCTCTTCTTCTTTTTACCTCTTCTTCTGGAATTTCAACAGCAACAGCTTCTGCTTCTTGCAATACCTTCTTAGGAAATTCTTCTGGAAGACCATGTTCTCTTATTATAGAGTCTATTTCTACTCCTCTTTCACCTTTTTGACCCAGTATTTCTATAATCTTTCCTTCTGGTTTTCTATCTTCTTGTGGCCATACTGTAATTTCACAAACTACCTTATCATTATCTACTGCACCACTAAAATATCTTTTAGGTATATATACATCCTTAGTAAATTTCTTATTGTCTGGTGTTACAAATCCAAAAGTTTTACTTGATTGAAAAGTACCTACTATTTTAGTTATTTCTCTCTTTATAATTTTTACGATTCTTCCTTCTGCTCTTTTTTCTTCAGTTGCAGGTACAACTATCTCTGCCATAACTCTATCATTATGCATAGCTCCATTTATATTGTCACTTGAGATAAATAAATCTTGTGTGTATTCAACATCAGATTCTACAAATCCAAAGCCTTTTTTATGTGATGTAAATTTACCAACAAAATATCCCATTTGATTTGATGATACTATTTTATTTTTCTTAGTAAAACATATATATCCATCTTCCTCTAATTCTTCTAAAAAATTATAGAACATTGGCATTTCTGATGAATGTATATCAAAAATTTCTGCTAATTCTTCCTTTTTTAGAGGATTATATGCACTTTCGTTTATTAATCCTAACAAACTCTCTTTAAGTCCTGGTATCATTTTTTCCTCCTATTTTACTTTCTTGTTATATTATTTTTTTAGTTTTCTATTATATTACCCTTTGTATATCTTCTATATTACCTTTCATATATCTTCACACACCGTTTTTTATATTCTTTTATTATTGTTTCAAGTTAAATCAATTATTATATGTTTTTTATATTTAATTGAAATTATCTTAATAAATCTTTAAAAAAGTTATGATAATTCTCTAATAATAGTTTAAGTTATCATAAGCACAATTGTAATTTACTTAAAATATCATTATTACAGCTACTTTATCACCTAATTATACACCATCATATAGAATTGGTAAAATATTCATTCCATCTAAGTATTACTATATAATAATTTATTCTATTAGTATACTCAAATTAAGTTAAATTTATATAACTCAATTAATTTTTTAAATATAACTTTTTATAATATAAAACTTATAATAAAAGTAAATTTATATGTTAAATTAGGTTGATTTTTTATTGTTTTTTATTTATTCTAATATTAAAGGCTTGCAAACGTTTTTTGACAAGTCTTTATTTTATATAAATTAAATAAATTTTTTTATTATAAATAATATATTAAATTTAAACTAATCTACTTATTGGAGGAGATAAACTTGGAAGAAGTAATTGCAAAAATTATTACCATAGAAAATGGTTTTAAAGAAATCGAAAATATTGCTAAAAAAATTGTGAAAAATAATGACTCAAAGAAGTGTTATTATCTATCAATTTACTTATATAGATCAGAATACTATCAAGTAAGAGAATTAGCAGTGTTTATATTAGGCTTTATATCAATAGATATTTCTGAAGCCTTATTATTTTTAAAAAACAATGTGAGTAAAGATGAAAACTGGAGAGTACAAGAAATATTAGCTAAATCATTTGATTATTATTGTAGTGAAGTTGGATATGATAAATCACTTCCTGTGATAAAAGAGTGGTTAAGTTCTGACAACCCAAATATAAAGAGAGCTGTAACAGAAGGACTTAGAGTTTGGACTATCCGAGACTATTTTAAGACCAACCCCACTGTAGCTATATCATTGCTTTCTAGTTTAAAAGATGAGGACAGTGAATACTTAAGAAAATCTGTTGGAAATGCTCTCAGAGACATAAGTAAAAAACATCCAGATTTAGTAAAAAACGAATTAAACTCATGGGATGTTTCAAATAAAAAAGTTGAACTTGTATATAAACTTGCTTCAAAACGTATTTTGGCAAAATAAATTGGAGGTGACTATACTTGAAGCTTCGTGAAAAATATACATGTCCATTAGAACTAACACATGATATGATAAAAGGTAAATGGAAGTCTATTATATTATGGAGATTACGTATAGGTCCAACTTCTCTATCAAAACTAGAAAAAGAGATTAATGGAATCAACCAAAAAATGTTGCTTGAACAACTTAAAGAATTGATTGAATTTGGGCTGGTTGATAAAAAAACCTATGAAGGATATCCACTTAAAGTTGAATATTCACTTACACCTATTCGTGGAAAGCAGATGTTAGATGCTTTGGCTATAATGCAAGATATAGGAATTAATTTCATGCTAGAGAATGGTAAAGTAAGTAATTTACCATTATTTACAACTGGTATATAATAAACTTACAGAAAATTTTTATTAATTTATTATATATTTAGGAGGCAAATTATTATGAAAGTAACTAGTACAGGTATAGTAAACGGTGTTATAGAAGATAAATATGGAAAAAGAGGAAATCAATTTAATAAAGGTGGTATGCCTACATATTCATTACCTCTAAAATTTGAAGATGCTCCAGAGCATACAGTGTCCTTTGCTGTATTTTTAGAGGACAAAGATTCAGTTCCTGTATGTGGATTTGCATGGATACATTGGCTAGCTGCAAATATAACAAAAGATGAATTAAAGGAAAATGAAAGCATAACAGCTACTGATTTTATTCAAGGGACTACTAGTTGGCATAGTAAATTAGGTGATATTGGTAGATTAGAAGCTAGTGTTTATGGTGGTATGGCTCCTCCAGATAGACCACATGTTTATGAAATACATGTGTTTGCCCTTGATACTACTCTTAATCTTGAAAAGGGATTTTATATGAATGAGTTTTTTGAAGCCATGGATGGGCATATTTTAGATAGATTTACACTTAAAGGGAGTTATTCTAATTAATTAGATTTACTATAGCTAATCATTAATTTGTTACACTTAATTAATGATTAGCTTAATTGCTATTAAATTATTTTTCTATTTTAATTAATTGTTGATTCAATGGATTCGAATTATTTTTTATATTTTATTTAACTATTAAATCAATTAATTTCAGGTTATTTCTTATATTTAACTAATTATTATTTTATGCCTTATTAAAAGAAGATATCAACACATTTAATAAATCTATATAAAATTTCGAGGGGTTATTATGATAAAAAAAATAGACCATGTGGTCATTACTACTAATAATATAGAAAACTGCATAAATTTTTATAAAAAGCTTGGTTTTACATTAAAGATGGCAAATGAAAGATATGAACTTTACTCTGGAGATTTCAAAATAAATGTCCATTTAAAAGGTCATGAACTTTCACCTCACAGCAAAAACGTACAAACAGGTAGTGCTGATTTGTGTTTTGAGATAAATACTAATATTGACATGACAAAAACAAACTTAGAACAAAATGATATTAAAATTGAGCAAGGAATTGTAGAACGCACAGGAGCCTTTGGTGAAATGAAGTCTATTTACTTAAGAGACCCTGATGGAAATTTAATTGAATTGTCAAGTTATGGAGAATAAACTTTGGAAAATTTAATTCTATCTATAAATGTAGTTCTTCCTTTGTTTCTCACAATGTCACTTGGGTATGTTCTGAAAAAATTAAGTTTATTTGATGAACATACTTTAAATAAAATGAATAATGTTTGTTTCAAATCTTTCCTGCCATTACTATTATTTTTTAATATATACAATACGGATTTAAATGGTTCTCTTAACCTCAAACTTATGGCTGTAGCTATTATAAGTATTTTTTCAATCTTTTTACTCTTAGTTTTTATTATACCTAAGATTGAAAAAGATAATAAAACAAGAGGTGCATTAATACAAGGTATCTTTCGCAGTAATTTTGTTATATTTGGTATACCTGTAACAATCTCACTATTTGGTGATAAAAATATTGGGGTTACATCTTTATTAATTGCAGTTATTGTTCCTATGTTCAATGTATTATCAGTCATAATACTTGAGATTTTTAGAGGTGGTAAAATAAATATAAAGCACATGATTAAAGGTGTTTTAACAAATCCTCTCATAATAGCTTCTGTAATAGGATTGATAATGCTTATTTTAAATATTAAAATCCCTGAATTTTTACATAAAACCATTGGTGATATTTCCAAAATTGCTACTCCCCTATCACTTATAATTCTAGGTGGGTCTTTCAGCTTTTCTGCTATAAAAGGACATATAAGACCAATTATACTGGGAGTGTGCGGAAAACTTATTCTTATACCTGCTATATTTTTACCAATTAGCATTTTTCTTGGATTTAGAAATGTAGAATTAGCTTCACTTATGATAATGTTATCTGCTCCAACTGCTATTTCTTCATTTACAATGGCCCAACAGATGAATTCTGATAGTGAACTTGCTGGACAAATTGTAGTATTTACCTCTGCATTTTCCATAATCACAGTATTTATAATAATATTTATCTTAAAACAGAATAATCTTATTTAGTAATATCCTATAGTATAATTTGGTATAATAAGAAATATATACTTGTATTGTAAGAAACACATATTGATAGCATAGTAAATATGTATTGATATTGTAATAAATATATACAGAAAATAAGTACTACTCATAACTCAAAAAAATATAAAAAAGGTGGACTATAATAAATATAGTTCACCTTTTATATTGAAATTTATATTCTCTATTGAAACTTGTATTCTTTACTGAAACTCATAAAATTTCAAGCTTTTTTTTAAAATAGTATATAGCTTATTACTTATAAAAATTATATTGGCATATCCTCTTTTTTTATATTATTTTTTAGCTTTATCAGTTGATAATTCACCTACAGTTGTATACTTAACATCCCCATCTTTAGGATTTCCTACTTGTACTGGCAGATTAGGTTGTGTTTGCCATTGCCACCATCCACCATCAAATAAAGTGATGTTTTTCCATCCATTTTCATAGCACATTAACCAAGGAATAGTTGCTCTCCATCCAGTTCCACAATAAAATGCTGTATTTGTATCTTTTGTCACATCAATATCTTTAAAATAACCTAATACTTTATCAAAATCTACATAGCTTCCATCTTCATTCATATAATCTTGCATACTGCTTGCATCAGTACCTGCACGCCCCCATACAGCACCCTTTGGCTCTCCAGCTTTATCAATATAATTGTAACCACTTGTTTTTCCAGAGAACTCTTCTAAGCTTCTTATACTTACTAGTCTAAAGTTAGGGTCATTTTTTAATTTATTTTCTACATCTTTTATATCCATTACATATTCTGGATGAGCTGGAACCTTTACACCAAACTCTTTTTGAGATTTTGGCTCTACTGCTCCTTTTTCTACATCATATTTTGCATTTTTCCATGCTTCAATACTCCCATCCATAACTTTAACATTTTTAACACCAGCCCAAAGACAAATGAATGCTATTCTATCTACTCCTGAATCAGAACCATATAGTATAACAGTTGTATCTGATGTAATGCCATTGCTAAGTAATACTTTTTCAACTACATCTGCTGGTTTGATATTGTAGTTATCAAAGTCTTTTACTCCTTCATCATTATCATATTCTAAAGAGTCTGTATCAATATGAATAGCTCCTGGTATATGCTGTTTCAAGTAGCCTTCATTTTGTTCAGTTGCTCCCCATGAGCCTTCTGCAATAACATAATTTTTAGACTCTGGTTGATTTCCATCAATAACACTTTTTACCCACTTAGGTGATACAAATACTTTTGTTGTATCAACTGGGTCAGCTGTAACCTTTTCCGCATTAGCATCTTTATTACTTGCTTCATTTGAATTGTTGTTTGAACACCCAACTAATAAAGTCGCAATCATAGCTATACATAATATTAAACTTAATAACCTTTTTTTCACGTTTTTCCCTCCATCTTATCTAGTTTTCATCTAAAAAGTATATCATATAGCTTTTTTCTATTCAATAATTCTACAGCTTATACATAATATTGGCTATACAAAATATCTATACTTCATCTTACTTTTTATACAAAATTTCTATACAGCATTCTATTTATATCTTACTATTAAATTATATTGATTTATATTATAATATTTTAGTAGTAAACATTATAATATAAATCAATATAATATTTTTAGTTTGTCTATAATTTAATATAATAAGGAGAAATACTAATGAAGAAAACACTCTATAGTATTACAATACTATTTCAAATTGCTTTTCTAATAGGATGTAAGGTTTTTGAAAAATATGCAAATACAAGAATGGGAATGCATAGGTGGGTAACATACACTAACAGAAACTTTGAAAGAGATTATCCTATTGAATCACTTAAAATAGCTCTAATAGCTATTCTTATCGTTTTTACTATAATTGCAATTATACTGCTAATTCAAAACACTATTTTAAAAAAGAACTATAATTTATTTGGTAAATTAATGGGTCTTTTAACAATAATAATCAACACTCTTTTATTAAAGTTTATATTAACAAATACACAATATACTAACAGTTCCTACTTTTTTTTAATAATGATGCTTAGTATGGTATCTATTTTGCAAATTATCAAGTTGATTGTGCATACTAGAATGATTAAAAATTAGATATATCAAAACTAGATATCAAAAGCTAGATATTAAAAACTATATAACAAAAAATAGATATATCAAAAATTTATTTTATAAATATCTGACTCAATTCATAAAATAAAAACTGGACCAATAATATAAAATCATTAGTCCAGCTTTTACTTTACGTACTTTTTTATGTTGACGTACTTTTATTAAAAACTAAATTTAATTTTTAAATGTAACCAAAATGCACTAATTAAATAATGGCCAGTTATTCAACAATACCACTACTTCTTAACTATAAGTAGTGCCAATGCATTTATAAAAAATAATACTGCTGTTATCTTTGTAACTCTAGCAAGAAATGCTTGTTTTCCTTTTGGTTTAAAGTAAGCTTGACTTCCTTCTCCACCAAACTCTGAAGGTAAAGCATTCTTAGAATCTTGAGGCATTATGCTAATTACTAGTAAAATCCCTAGTACTACTTGCACACCCATTAAAATGTTGCCCATTCTTGCCCCTCCTATCTTTCTATTACTTAAATTTCATTACTCTTTAGTGTATCACAATAATATAGTCATTTCAAGACTATTATGTTATAAATCACAAACAAAACTGATATCAAAAGCCATCAAAATATATCTATAGTTTTTAATTATAGCAATTATTTCAAAGCTTTTATTTATTTTCCTAATAAAAATGGCTTACATATAAAAAGGGATAAGTGCTTTGAAAAATCAATTAACACTTATCCCATTTATCTCTTATAAGATAAACTTAAAATCTTTTATACTATCTTTTTAATCCTTAAAAACTATTTTTTTAAGTTATAGAAAGATTTTAATCCACAGTATCTAGCTTGCTCTCCAACCATTTCTTCTATTCTTAATAATTGGTTGTATTTAGCAACTCTATCAGTTCTTGATGGAGCACCAGTTTTTATTTGTCCAGCATTTACTGCAACAGCTAAATCTGCTATAGTAGAATCTTCAGTTTCTCCTGATCTATGAGATATAACAGCAGTGTACCCTGCTCTCTTAGCCATTTCTATTGCATCTAGAGTTTCAGTTATTGTACCTATTTGGTTAACTTTAACTAATATAGAGTTAGCTACTCCATTTTCAATTCCTTTTTCTAATCTTTCTGTATTAGTAACAAATAAGTCATCTCCAACTAATTGTAATTTGTTTCCTAATTTTTCAGTTAATAATTTCCATCCATCCCAATCTTCTTCATCTAAACCATCTTCTATAGTTATTATTGGGAAGTTGTTTGACCAATCTTCATATAAAGCAACCATTTCAGCAGCAGTTAATTCTTTTCCTTCTCCAGCTAAAACGTATTTTTTAGTTTCTTTGTTGTACATTTCTGTAGCAGCAACATCAAGTCCTAACATAACATCTTCTCCTGGCTTATATCCAGCTTTTGTTATGGCTTCAACTATTAATTCTAAAGCTTCTCTGTTTGAACCTAAGTTTGGAGCGAATCCACCTTCGTCACCTACACCACAAGCTAATCCTTTTTCTCCTAAAACTTTCTTTAATGAATGGAATACTTCTGCTCCCATTCTTAAACCTTCTTTAAAGCAACAAGCTCCTACTGGTAATATCATGAACTCTTGAACATCAACGTTATTATCAGCATGTTCTCCACCATTTAATATGTTCATCATTGGAACAGGTAATTGCTTAGCATTTACTCCACCTAAGTATTGGAATAATGGTAAACCTATTTCATCAGCAGCTGCTCTAGCTACTGCCATTGAAACACCTAATATAGCATTAGCTCCTAATTTACCTTTGTTTGGAGTTCCATCTAATTCTATCATCATTGCATCTATAGCTGGTTGGTCAAATGCATCCATTCCTTCGATTTCTGGTGCTATTATTTCATTTACGTTAGCAACAGCTGTTTCTACACCTTTTCCTAAGTATCTTCCTTTGTCTCCATCTCTTAATTCAACAGCTTCAAAAGCTCCTGTAGATGCGCCTGATGGAACTATTGCTCTTCCCATTGCTCCATCTTCTAATACTACTTCAACTTCTACAGTTGGATTTCCTCTTGAGTCTAATACTTCTCTAGCATATACTAATTCAATAACTGACATTTGTATATCTCCCTTCGATTTTTCTATTAGTTAAATTTTCATTTACTGTAAACATCCGTCTACTAGTTTTAATCTACTTATTATATTATAGTACAGAAAGTTATTTTTGAAAATTAGATACAAATTTATTTGATGGGTAAATTTGTAAAAGTTTCTATTTTTATTTTATTTTTTATAATTTTTAACTTATCTATTAGCCAAAATCAATCTTCAATACATAAATATACAGATAAACTTAAAACATGAAACACAAAATTTACAACTAATGATTCTAATAATTTTTGATTTTATAATATATATTAATTATTATTTTTTACATCATTTTACTTAAACTTTATAAAATGCACTTAGACTGAAATACTTTTAAGTTTACTTTATTGTAAGTTACTATTCTACTTATTAATTCAATTTATAAACTTATTAATTCAATTTCTAGCACCTAATTTTGCATATTCAAATTCTTTAGCAAAAATTTCAAATGGCACTAGATTAATAGATAATACTTATTAAGCTTAACTATTTTGAAATAAGTGAATGACCAGTCATTTCTTCTGGTTTTTCTAACTTCATCATATCTAAAACAGTTGGCGCTATATCAGATAATCTTCCTGCGTCTAATAATTTTGCACCTTCAAATTCTTGTCCAACAACCACAAATGGTACTGGATTAATAGAGTGGGCTGTTACAGTCTTTCCTGTTTGTGGGTCTAACATGTATTCAGCATTTCCGTGGTCAGCAGTTATTATTGCGCTTCCACCTAGCTCTATTATTTTATCTACTAATTTTCCTACACAAGTATCTACAGTCTCAACAGCCTTTATAGCTGCTTCAATATTTCCTGTATGACCTACCATGTCAGGGTTTGCAAAGTTTAAAACTATAAAGTCAAACTTATCTTCTCCTAGTTTTTCTAAAGCTTTGTCTGTTAATTCATATGCAGACATCTCTGGTTGTAAGTCGTAAGTTGCAACCTTTGGAGAAGGTATTAATAATCTCTCTTCACCTTTGTTTGGCTCTTCTACTCCACCATTGAAGAAGAAAGTAACATGCGCATATTTTTCAGTTTCAGCAGCTCTTAATTGAGTCTTTCCATTTTTCGCAAGATATTCACCCAGAGTATTAGTTAAAGATTGTGGTCCAAATGCTATATGCACTTCTTTTATAGTTATATCGTACTCTGTTAAACATACAAAGAAGTTTTTAATTTCTTCTCTTTTAAATCCATCAAACTCTTCACTTACTAAAGCTCTTGTTATTTGTCTTGCTCTATCTGGTCTGAAATTGAAGAATATAATTGAATCATTTTCTTTTATACTTCCAACTGCTTTATCATCTTTAACAATAACTGTTGGCATTATAAATTCATCATTTTTTCCATTATCATAAGAGTTTTGAATAGCTTCTTCAATAGAAGTTGCTTTTTCGCCAATACCTCTAGCCATGGCATTGTATGCAAGCTCTACTCTTTCCCATCTCTTATCTCTATCCATTGCATAGTATCTACCAGAAACTGTAGCAAATTCACCTACTCCAATTTCATTCATACTAGCTTGTACTTCCTTAGCATATTCCAATGCGCTTTGAGGGTCAGTATCTCTACCATCAGTAAATGCATGAACATATACTTTTTCTACACTTTTATCTTTTGCCATTTTGATTATAGCTTTAAGATGGTCTATATGTGAATGTACTCCACCATCAGACAAAAGACCCATTACATGAAGAGAATGTTCTTTTGCATTGTCCATAGCTTCACATAAAACTTTATTATTAAAAAAATCACCATCTTTTATAGATTTTGTTATTCTAGTTAAATCTTGATATACAATTCTACCTGCACCTATATTAGTATGGCCAACTTCTGAATTTCCCATTTGACCATCAGGTAGACCAACATCAAGACCACTAGCATTTATTAATGTGTTTGGATATTCTTTCATTATTCTGTCTAAATTAGGAGTTTTGGACTCAGCAATTGCATTTCCCTTAACTTCCTTATTATATCCAAATCCGTCCATAATAATTAAAGCAACTGGTTTTTTCATCATTTCACTCCTTAGAAATTAACAAGGTCTAAATAGTCATTAGCAGCTAAACTAGCTCCACCTACTAAAGCTCCATCTATATCACTTTGACCCATTATTTCAGCTACATTTGAAGGTTTAACACTTCCACCATATTGTATTCTAACTTCATTAGCTAATTCTCCATATAATCCTTTTATAACTTCTCTTATATAAGATATAACATCATTAGCATCTTCAGCAGTTGCAGTTTTACCAGTTCCAATAGCCCAAATTGGCTCATATGCAACAACTACTTTTGCTAAATCATCTTTAAGAACATTTTCTAAAGCTTTTTCAACTTGAACTTTACAAACATCTTTAGTTTTTCCAGCTTCTCTTTGCTCTAAAGTTTCACCAACACATAGTATTGGGTCTATTTCTACTTCTAAAGCTTTTAAAACTTTTTTGTTTACAGTTTCATCAGTTTCATTGAAGTACTGTCTTCTTTCTGAATGTCCTATTATAACATAGTCCATATCTATTTCTTTTAACATAAGAGGTGAAACTTCTCCTGTAAATGCTCCTTTTTCTTCAAAGTGCATGTTTTGAGCACCTATCTTTATATTTGTACCCTTAGTAGCTTCTTTTAAATCCTTCAATAAAGTAAATGGTGCACATATAACAGCTTCTGCCTTATCAGCATTAACTTTTCCTTTAACTTCATTTACAAATTCTAAAGCTTCTTTTATTGTTTTATGCATTTTCCAGTTTCCTGCAATTATAGGTTTTCTCATTTTACAATCTCCTCTATATAGTAGTTTATTTATTATCTAATGCTGCAATACCTGGTAATTCTTTACCTTCTAAAAATTCTAGTGATGCTCCTCCACCTGTTGATACGTGAGTCATCTTATCACCAAATCCTAATTGATTAACTGCTGCTGCACTATCACCACCACCAATTACAGTAGTTGCGTCAGTTAATTCTGCCATAGCTTTGGCTACTGATAGTGTTCCATTTGCAAAGTTTTCAAATTCAAATACTCCCATTGGTCCGTTCCATACTACAGTTTTTGATTCTTTTATAGCTTTTACAAAGTTTGCTATAGTCTTAGGTCCCATATCTAGTCCCATATAATCTTCTTTTACATTAGCATCTTCTGTTACTATTGGAGTTGCATCTGGTGCAAAGTGGTCTGCCATAACAACATCTACTGGCAATAATAAGTTAACGCCTTTTGCCTTAGCTTTTTCCATCATTTCTTTTGCATATTCTACTTTATCTATTTCAAGTAAAGATGTTCCTACTTCATAACCTTGAGCTTTTAAGAATGTATAAGCCATTCCTCCACCTATTATTAGATTATCAACTTTTTCTAATAGTTCATTTATAACAGCTAATTTATCAGAAACTTTAGCTCCCCCAAGTATAGCTGTAAATGGTCTTACAGGATTGGCAACAGCTTCTCCTAAGAATTTCAATTCTTTTTGAATTAAGTATCCGCAAACTCTCTCTTGTAAAAATTCTCCTGCTCCAACTGTTGAACAATGCGCTCTATGAGCAGTTCCAAATGCATCATTTACAAATATTTCAGCAAGTGAAGCTAATTCTTTAGAGTAGTTTTCTTCATTTTTAGTTTCTTCTTTTCTATATCTAGTATTTTCTAATAACACTACATCTCCGTTTTCCATTTTTTCAGTAGCTTTTTTTGCATTTTCTCCTACAACATTATCATCTGCTGCAAATACAACTTCTTTACCTAACATTTCAGATAATCTCTTTGCAACTGGTGCTAAAGATAATTCTGGTTTAGCTTCTCCCTTTGGTTTTCCTAAATGAGAACATAATATAACTTTTGCTCCTTTAGAAATTAAATATTGAATTGTTGGTAAAGCTCCGTTTAATCTATTTTCATCAGTAATTACACCATCTTGTAATGGTACATTAAAGTCACATCTCACTAATACTTTTTTCCCGCACACATCAATATCTTCTATAGTTTTTTTGTTTAGCATTGACATAAATATCTCTCCTTTTAATAAAGTAATTTTTTATTGCCAAGTATAATATAGTACATACTTTTACCCTATTAAATATATCATATTATCATATTTTTATATATAGTATGTAACATTATTTAGGTGTATTTTATATATTTTTTCTTAAAAAAAGTCCAGAGTCCGTAGTGTTAAACTACAAACTCGGACTTTGTCAATCTACTTTTCTATTTTCTAAAAGCTGACTATTTTGCTAATTGTGCAAAGTATCCTAAAGTTCTTATTAATTGAGAAGTATAAGACATTTCATTATCATACCAAGAAACAACTTTAACTAATTGTTTTCCATCTACTTCCATAACTTTTGTTTGAGTAGCGTCAAATAATGAACCGTAGCTTATTCCGATTATATCAGAAGATACTAACATTTCTTCAGTGTATCCGAAAGATTCGTTTGAAGCTTCTTTCATAGCTGCATTTATTTCTTCAACTGTAACATTTTTTCCTAATGTACAAACTAATTCAGTTATTGAACCAGTTACAACTGGTACTCTTTGTGCTGCTCCATCTAATTTTCCTTTTAATGCAGGTATTACTAAACCGATTGCTTTTGCAGCTCCTGTAGTGTTTGGAACTATGTTTCCAGCAGCAGCTCTAGCTCTTCTTAAATCACCTTTTGGATGAGGACCATCTAAAGTATTTTGGTCATTAGTATATGCATGTATAGTAGTCATTAATCCTTTTTCTATACCATATTTATCATTTAATACTTTAGCCATTGGAGCTAAACAGTTAGTTGTACAAGAAGCTCCTGATATAACTGTTTCAGAACCATCTAATATGTCACTGTTTGTGTTGAATACTATTGTTTTTAAATCTCCAGTTGCTGGTGCAGATATAACAACTTTTTTAGCTCCTGCTTGTATATGAGCTTCTGCTTTATCTTTAGAAGTAAAGAATCCTGTACATTCTAATACTATATCTACTCCTAATTCAGCCCATGGTAGGTCAGCAGGATTTCTTTCTGCTGTTACTTTTATTTCTTTTCCGTTTACTATAAAAGCACCTTCTTTAACTTCTATTTCACCGTTAAATCTTCCTTGAGCTGTATCATATTTAAATAAATGAGCTAACATTTTAGCATCTGTTAAGTCGTTTATTGCAACAACTTCAAACTTATCTTGTTGCTCCATCATTTTTCTTAATGCTAATCTTCCTATTCTTCCAAATCCATTTATAGCTACTTTAACCATTTTCGCTACCTCCTATAAAGTAAATGTATGTTGTCTAGCTCTGTGCTAGTTTTCGACTTTTATAATAATGACAATATCTTATAAGCACTTTCTTCATCTGTTACAAGAACCATGTTTTTATGCATATTTGATATGGCTAATAAGGCTTCTACTTTTTCTGTTCCTGCAAAGATTGCAATAGTTTCTTTTACTTCTTTAACTGTCTCTAAATCAATTCCAACAGTATTTAATTTATAAACTATTTCTCCATCTTTGTTGAAATAATATCCAAATGCTTCTCCAACTGCATTTTTAGATAATATCTCGTTAACTTTATCTTCTGGAAGTTTTCTTCTCTTTGCCATGACATCTGCTCTACCTATGCTGAAAACTAAAATGTCTGTTCTTTTAATATACTCCAAAGTTGTCTTAATCTCTGGCACTTGGCTAAGAGTTTTCATTGCACTCTCGTCCAATTCATCTGGTATATGTAAAAGTTTGCAATTAGAGTGTAATTTCTTACTTACTGAAGCAACTATACTATTAGACTGCATCTCTACATCAGTTCCCATACTTCCTCTAGCTGGCACTATTGTAGAATTTGGATATCTCTTATCAGTTTTAATAACATTTGAAAACTCTAACATAGTGCTTCCCCCTGTTATTGAAACTATATCTCCATCTTTTAAAATACCTAAGAAATACTCGCTTCCATATCTAGTTACATCTTTTAATAAGCTTCCATTTTCATCACAGCTTCCAGGAACTAGTATTACCTTTTTTATTCCAAGCTTTTCTCTGACCCTATCTTGTAACTTAGACAATCCCATGATGTCACTCATGATGTCTTTAAGTTTATCTAATAAATCAGAACCTTCTTTAGTGATAGTCATTCCAGATACAGCAACATCTATAAGTCCTTGTTCTTTTAAAAACTCTGTTTCTGACCTAATTATTCTTTCACTAATTTCTAATACATTTGATAAAGTTCTTCTACCTATTGGTTCACTTAAAGATATTTGTCTTAAAATAGAGTATCTTCTTTCCATAAGTTCAATTGCCTGTGGAATTAGTTTCTTTTGAATTTCTAATAAGTTCTTCATAACATACTCCTTATTGCTTTCCTTTAGGGACTTTTTTTGTCCCTAGTGTTTATTTAAGTCCCACAAGATAATTTTATTTTATAGGATTTGCGTATAGATTTCAATAGTTTTTCAAAAACTTTTTTATTTTTTTGTTTTATAGCAATTTCTCCACCATTTTCAAAGTACAGTATTTTTTATTTTTTATATAATATTTTTTCCATATATTTTTTGGTTTTTATTCTAATATTTTTGACTCAATCTTGCATGTTCTACTCTGCTAGATTCTATATGTCTTTGTTTTTATACTTTATGTTTTTATTTTTATGCTCTTAAAATTAACAATAACAGTTTATTTATCTCTGTATTTTTTTGACTCTAGTTATCGTTCTAATTCCTGATTTTTCCTAATATTTAATTTTATTTCTAATACTTTTCTTTCCAATACTTAAATTCATTTGTATAATGCTCATTTGTATTTTAATTAGCATTTCCCCTCATTTTACTGATACTTCTTTCTCTTTTCACTAATATTCTTTTCTCTTACTTGAAGACAAAATTCCTAATTCTTCACGATACTTGGCAACTGTTCTTCTTGCAACATTGATTCCTTTTTCTTTTAATAGCTTAGATATATGGTCATCACTTAAAGGTTTCTTTTTATTTTCGTCTTTTATTGTTTCCTTTATAATTTTTTTTATGCTTGTACTAGATGCCATTTCATGATTTTCAGTTTCAATAGCACTACTGAAAAAGTACCTAAATTCATATACTCCAAAAGGTGTCAGCATATATTTCCCATTTACACCTCTACTTATAGTAGATTCATGAAAATCTAATTTTTCTGCTATGTCTTTCATTTTTAAGGGCTTTATATATTTTGTTCCTTTTCTCAAAAACTCATCTTGAGCTTTTACTATTTCTTCTGCAATTTTAAGTACTGTAGTCTTTCTACTTTCTATATTTTTCATAAGCCCTGTTGCCGAATTTAGTCTTTCTTTTATAAATTCTTTTGCACTTTCGTCAGACTGTGAATTTTTTAGTATGTCTTTATAATAACTGTTTATTTTTATTTGATAGGAGTCTTTTTCATTTAAATACACAATAAATTCATCATCAATTTTTTCAACTGTTACATCTGGTTGTATATATACACTTTTTTCTACTGAACAGGTTCTTCCTGGCTTAGGGTCTAATGTTTTAATTATATTTATTAGTTCAACGCATTTTTGTAGTGACATATTGTACTTCTTGCTTATCTCTTTATATTTATTATTTGCAATTAAATTTAAGTCTTTTGTAACGATTTCCTCTAAAATTTCATTATATATTCCTAAGCTTGCCATTTGAATCATCAGACATTCTGAAAGACTTCTTGCACCTACTCCACTAGGTTCCAACTGCTGAACACTAATCAAGCATTTTTCAAAAAGTTCTTCATCTATCTTTAAAGTATCAACAATTACTTTTTCCTCAGTTCTCAAATATCCGTCCTCATCTAAGCTATCAATTATATACTCACAGACTTCCATTTGTTTATCTGTTAGCTTATATAAGCTTATCTGAAACTTCAAATCCTCATATAAATTTGACGAATATTTAACTAAATTTTCTAGATTAACTTCATTGTCAGGGTTATAACTTATTTCTGTTCTATCTAAACGTCTTGATTTTTCCATATCTTTTATATATTCTTCCCAATTTATCTCCCCACTTTTCTCAACTTCGACTAATGGGTTATTCTCTGCTTCCCTTTTAATCTCTTCTTCTAACTCCAACTTACTCATATTTAATATTGATAATGATTGCTTAAGTTGTGTAGTCATGATTAGCTTCTGAGACTGAGTTAACTCTAGACTATTATTAAAATTCATTTTGCTCACCTCTCAATTTTATTAAACTTATTTTATAAAAGAAAAACCCTCCTGTATATGTATATTCTATCATTTAAAATATACCTTATGCAAAAGGGTTTTTTTTATTTACAATTTAATTGATTTTTTTTATTTAATATTTATTTTTTTGTTATTTTTTTTTACTATATGGCGTATTTTGAAGTGGTAGTTCAGTTCTAAACTCTTTATCAAATACATAATAGGCATTTTGCACTGCTGGTGCAGTGGGAACTGTACAAATCTCTCCTACTCCTTTTGCACCATATGCCAATAAATCTTTGTTTTTTTCAACTATTACGGCTTGTATTTCTGGTATATCTGTAGATTTAAATAAGCCTAATGTACCAAATTTAGCTGTAGGTACAGAGTTGACTACTGGGTAATCCTCTGTTAAGGCATATCCAAGGCCCATAACAACTCCACCTTCTATTTGCCCCTCTAAACTGATTGGGTTTATAGCTCTTCCTACGTCATGTGCTGCTACTACTTTTTCTAATTTTCCATTTTCATCTAGCATTACAACTTGTGTTGCGTATCCATAAGCTACATGGCTTACTGGATTTTCTTTATCAGAACCCATTTTGTCTGTAACACTTGCATATTCTCCGTAAAATTCTTCTCCCTCTAAATCAGATAATGCTTTTCCAGTTGCTAAAGCTTCTTTTAATTTAATTGATGCAACCTTAGTAGCCTCCCCTGTAAATACTGTCTGTCTTGAAGCTGTAGTATTACCAGAATCTGGTGTCAAGTGAGTATCTGGAACTTCATGCACTATGTTTTCAGGTAGTAAATTTGCAGTTTCACAAACTACTTGAGTCATAACCGTACCAAGACCTTGACCTATACAAGAGGCACTTGTTCTTATATGAACTTTACCATCTTTTATTACCAGTCTACATCTTCCCACATCAGGTATCCCAACTCCTACACCACTATTTTTCATTGCACAAGCTATACCTGCACGTGGGTGTTTTTCATACTCTTCTTTTACAGCTTCTAATGTTTCTGCCATTGCTGTTCCTTCATCTGCAAATTGACCATTTGGTAAAACTTGACCAGGTCTTATTGCATTTTTATATCTTATTTCCCAAGGTGATATTCCAGCCATTTCAGCAAGTAAATTTAGATTACATTCTGTAGCAAAACAACTTTGTGTAACTCCAAAACCTCTAAATGCTCCTCCAGGAGGATTATTAGTATATACTGCTGTTCCAGTTATATCAATATCCTGATAATTGTATGGTCCTGCTGCATGAGTACATAATCTTTGCAATACTGGTCCTCCAAGAGATGCATAAGCACCTGTATCAGATATTATAGTTGCTTTCATACCTGTTAGATATCCATTTTCATCACATGCTGTTGTAAATTCCATTTCTGTAGCATGTCTTTTTGGATGAACAATTATACTTTCTTTTCTAGTAAGCTGTACTTTTACAAATCTCTTTGTGTGGTATGCAAGTAAGGCTGCATGGTGTTGAACACTCATATCTTCTTTTCCACCAAATCCGCCTCCTACCATCTTATTTATCACTCTTACTTTTTCATGTGGTAATCCTAACATATCTGCACATTCATGTTGAGTAGCAAACACACCTTGGTCTGTTGAGTAAATTATTACTCCATCTTCTTCATAAGGACCTGCTACTGCACATTCAGGTTCTAAAAATGCATGTTCTGTTGCAGGTGTAGTGTATTTTTTAGTTACAACGTATTTTGAGTTCCTTATTTTTTCTTCAGCATTTCCTCTTACTAAATGTTCCTTAACAAGTACATTACCTGTTTCATGTATATTTGGAGCATCTTCTTTAAGAGCCTCTGCTGTAGTACTTAAAGGTGTCAATTCTTCATAATCTATCTTAACTAGTTTTTTCGCTTCTTCTAATGCTTCTCTAGTTTCTGCTGCTACTAAAACTATTCCATCTCCTAAGTATCTAGTTATTTCACCTTCTGGAATTAAAGTATCCCAATCTTTCTTTAAGTGACCTACTTTTATAGTTCCTGGAATATCTTTAGCTGTAAGAACTGCAACAACTCCTGGGTAAGCTTTTGCTTCTTCTATATCTATCTTTTTAACTAATGCTCTTGGATATTTGGCTCTAACTGCTGAACCATAAATCATACCTTCTAATCTTATATCATCTACATATTCAGAGTATCCAAGTGTTTTGCCTACTGCATCAACTCTATGAAGACTTTCACCAACTAGACCTTTGCAGTTTACTTTTGGCACATCTATATCTTCTCTAAATATCTTTGCTGCCAAACTCACAGCTTTAATTATTTTTACATAACCTGTGCATCTACATATATTACCTTTTAAAGCTTTTTTTATGTCATCTTCAGTAGGATTATTATTAACGTCTATAAGCGCTTTTGAACTAATTACCATACCTGGGATGCAAAATCCACATTGAACAGCTCCTTGGCTGGCAAAAGAATATGCAAAAACATCTCTTTCTCTTTCTGATAATCCTTCTATAGTTGTTATATTTTTCCCAGCTAATTTATCAGTTTTAAATACACATGCTTTAGTTGCTTTACCATCTATTATGACCATACAAGTTCCGCAAGCACCTTCTGAACATCCATTTTTAACTGAAGTTATATTCATATCTTCTCTAAGGAAGTCTAAAAGTTTTTTGCCTTCTTTTGCAACAACTTTCTCTCCATTTAATATAAATTCTACCATTCTCTAGCCCCCTCTGTTAGACGCCTTTTTATATATCTCCCACTTGGAGTATTACAAATTAATTCTCCCTCTCTAACAACTTCTTTTCCTCTTAAATAAACATGTTCTATTTGACAATTTACTTCATAACCTTCATAAGGCGTATAATCTACATTTTGTAATTGTTTTTTTGCTTCTATTTTAGATTTTTTATTTGGATTTAAAACTAATATATCTGCATCACTACCTATTTCTATAGTTCCTTTTTCAGGATACATTCCAAATAATTTGGCGGCATTAGTCGATGTTACTTCTACCATCTTGTTGATAGATATTTTATTTTTACAGACTCCATATGTGTATAAAAGACTCATCCTATGTTCCACCCCTGGCGAACCATTAGGAATTTTACTGAAATCGTTTATTCCAAGTTCCTTTTGCCCCCTATAATTAAAAGAACAGTGGTCTGTACCTATAGTATCTATTTGATTATTTAAAATAGCATTCCATAAAATTTCATTATTTTCTTTATCCCTTAAAGGTGGTGACATTACATATTTAGCGCTTTCAAATCCTTCTAAATCATATAATTCATCACTTAATAGAAGGTATTGAGGACAAGTTTCAACTATCACATCTACTCCTCTTTGTTTAGCTTTTAGAACTTCTTCCAAAGATTCTTTACAACTTAGGTGAACAACGTACACCTTAGAATTTGCCACTTCTGCTATCTTCATCAGTCTTGAAGTTGCTTCTGCTTCTAATATAGCTGGTCTAGTTAATTGATGATATTTTGGAGATAGATTATTTTCTGCTTTTGCTTTATCCACAAGTTCACATATTATATCCCCATTTTCACAATGGAATCCAATAATTCCTCCTACCTCTTCTGCTTTTCTCAAAGCTTCAAAGATGACACCATCATCAACTTGAAGGCTTCCTTTATATGCCATATACAATTTAAATGAAGATACTCCCTCTTTCACCATGTCTTCCATTTCATTACAAACTGAAGCATTCCAATCTGTTATAGCCATGTGAAAACCATAGTCTGAATAAGATTTATCTCTAGCTTTTTCATGCCATTCATCTAATCCTTCTTTTAAAGAACAACCTCTAGATTGTGTAGCAAAATCTAAGATAGTAGTAGTACCTCCAGCTATTGCAGCTTTTGTTCCTGTTTCAAAATTATCTGCTGTCTTAGTAGTTCCTGTATCTAAATCAAAGTGAGTGTGTGTATCTATACCTCCTGGTATAATATAAGAATCACTAACATCAACTACTTCATCATTTTCTTTTGATATATCAACACCTATATCAACTATTTTCTCATTTTCTATTCTTACATCTGCACAGTAAGTTTTTTCACTTGTTACTACTTTCCCACCTTTTAAAACAATTCCCATATAGACTCCACCTTACTTATAACGTATCAATTTATTTTATCTGAAGAAATTAACTTAAAGTAATTTGATTAGAGAACTTATACACAGTAAATTTATATTTAGATTAAACCATTATTTAATTAAACTAATGTTTAGTTAAATCAACGTCATAAAATTATTAACTTCACGTTGTATTGTTAATGTATAAACTTGCTTATCTAATATATTTTATTATCTTAATATATTTATTACTCTAAGTTAATTACTAAAATTCTATATAATTATTATTCATTAACAGCTTCTACTTGATTGTAGCAAATACTTAAAGCACCTTTTGGACATCTAGTTACACATAATCCACAACCAAAGCACTTATCCACATCTATATTTAATTTATCTGTCACTTCTAAAGCTTCATATACACAGCTTGTTACACATTGTTTACATTTGATACACTTATTATCATCTACAACTGGAGCCACTGCATGAGTTCTAAATCCTCTAGCTGCCATTTTCTTATGAGTTAATCCTTTGATTTCATTAACATCAGCATATCCATTTTCATCTAAGAAATCATTTAATTCTTTAGCAATTTTTCCATATATAGAAGGCCCTTTAAGGATTGCTTCTGTACATACTTGAACAGCACTTGCTCCTGCCATCATCATTTCAGCTACATCTTTTCCACAAGTTATTCCACCAACACCTATAATTGGTATATTTACAACTTGAGAAGCTTCATATATACATCTTATTGCTAATGGTCTTATAGGAGCTCCTGATAACCATCCATATCCTGCTTTACTTCCCATTATAGGGTATCCTGTGTTTACATCTATTGCCATACATGGTCCAAATGAGTTTATCATTACAAGTCCATCTGCTCCTGCTTCTTCAACAGCTTTTGCAATAGTTTGAATATCAGTATGAGGACTCATTTTCATAAATACTGGTACATCTAAAACAGCTTTTGCAGCTTTTAAAGCATTTACTATTGGAGCAACATCTGTGCCTACATAATGAGTTGATAATTCAACTGCATCTGCGTAAGGTTTTACCAAAGGTGCAACCTCAGCTATTTGTTCTGCTGAATATCCCATACTTACTATTACTGGAAGACCTGCTGCTTTTACTTTTTTGTATTCTTCTTCTATCCATTGTTCTTTTGGAAGCTCTGACCATAATTCTGTATTTAAGAAACCACTGTTAGTTTTTGCCATACATGGTCTTGGTACATCTGCTGGTAACACAGATATAGTTTTTGTACATATAGCTCCTGCTCCACCTTTTGCTGCCTCTTGACAGAGATCACCATCTTTTGCTCCAGGACCTGCCGCTGTCATAACTGGATTTAAGAATTCCATTCCATATAAATTAACTTTTAAATTAGCCATATTATTATCTCTCCCTTAATTAAATATATTTTTTAATATTTAGCTTAGATACTCTTTTATATATGTTGCTTTTCATTTATTTCTTCCTATTTTGCTTCTTCAGTCTTAGGAGCTTTTTCCTTTTTTGAACCTAATTCATTGAAGAAGATATTCAAAAGTACTGCTGATAAACTTCCTGTTGTTATTCCACTGTGGAATATCGTTTGCACCCAAGTTGGAAAATTATGATAGAAATCAGGATTTGTCAGTGGTATCATAGATAACCCAACACTAACTGCTACTATCACTCCATTTTTAGTTCCATCAAATTTTACTTTACTTAGAGTTTTTACTCCTCCAACCATTACCATTCCAAACATTGCAAATCCTACTCCACCAAGAACAGGCTTAGGTATTGCTCCTATTATTGCTGCAAACTTTGGTAAGAAACCAAGTACTAGCAATATTACCCCTGCATAAACTGCAATAAATCTTGATTTTATACCTGTAAGTCCAACAATTCCTGTATTTTGACCAAACGGAGTTATTGGAAATGAATTGAATATTCCAGATAAAGCTGTAGATATTCCATCTCCAAATAGACCTCTTTTAATATTTTTACCAGTTACCTCTTTGTCTACCATTTCGTGAATAGCTATCATATTACCAACTGATTCTGTCATAAGTACTAACATAATTAAACATAATGATAATATTGCAGATGGTTCAAATCTAGGCATTCCAAATTTTAAAGGTACATTTAAGTTAAGCCAACCAACTCCACTTACTGCACTAAAATCAGCCATTCCAACTGCCATAGAAAGTAATGTACCAAGTACTATACCTACCAATATCGCTGTACTATTCCAAATTCCTTTTAAGAACTTAAATGAAAGTAAAGTTATAGCCAATACTGCTAAAGCTAATGCTAATGAGTTTGGTTCAACCGCTTCCAATTTGTTGTCAGTTATCCACTTTATCCCAACTGGGAATAGTGAAATACCTATTACCATAACAACTGTTCCAGTAACTACACTAGGGAAGAATCTTATTAGTTTTTCAAATACTGGAGCAAGTAATATACAAAACAGTCCAGCTACTATTACAGAGCCAAATACTGTCTGTATTGCAACTTGAGAATCACTATATGATGAGGCTATTGCTGTCATACCTGCCACAGCGGCAAAACTAGTTCCTTCAATTACTGGTATTTTAGCGCCTACAATATTTCCTATACCAACACTTTGTATGAGTGTTCCTATACCTGCCATAAACAAGCAAGCATTTATTAAAAAAACAATACTAGCATGATCTAGTCGTGCAGCACTTCCTATCATCATAGGAACTGCTACCGCTCCTGCACACATTGCTAAAACGTGCTGTAGTGAAAATACCCAGGATTTGGATACAGGTAACCTTTCATCTACTGGAGCTATTTTAGGGCTTTCATTTTGAGACATGTTGGGTCTCCCTTCTATATTTAGTTTAATATTCTATTCCATATATTTTTTATCTATATACTTCATTTAAATTCTAATTTTGTCTAAGTTTTATTTTTAACACTTATATTCTTGTCTCTTACTTGTATGTCATTATCAATTATTTAGATTCTATTCCATAGGTTCTGACTTAGTTCTCTACTCTTAGCTAGAATACTTTCTTCATCAATGTTTACCAATTTTCTGTCTTTCATAAGTACTTTTCCATTTATAATAGTTGTATCCACGCTTCTTCCACTCATTCCAAATATGATGTGTCCCCCTATTGTGTTTTCTGTCAATGGAGTATGTGGTGTATAATCAACTACTATGACATCCGCATAAGCACCTTTTTTAAGTATGCCTAGGTCATTTTTATAATAAGCCTTTGCTATTTTTTTATTGTTATCAAATAACATTGTTTGTGATTCTCCAAATCCAACTCTTGGGTCACTTAAGTGGTGTTTATGAATTATATTAGCAACCTTTAACGATTCAAACATATCACTAGTGTATCCGTCAGTTCCTAGACCTACTGTAACACCTCTTTTTAGTAATTCTATTGCAGGAGAACATCCAACTGCATTTCCCATATTAGATTCTGGATTATGAACTACAAATGTATTTGTTTTATTTAAAAGATTGATTTCATCTGTACTTATATATATACAATGAACTGCTATAGTCTTTTCTTTTAGAACACCAAAATCATTAAATCTTTCTAAAACTCTTTTTCCATATTTATCTACATTATATTGTAAGTCTGCTAATCCTTCAGCAACATGTACATGATAACCTGTATCAAGACCAGCCATTTCTGAGGCACACTTATTTAATGTATCATCAGACAATGTAAATGCAGCATGAAGACCAAACATTCCCTTTATCATGTCTGTATCATCTTTTTGAGCATATTTTATGAAATTTACATTTTCATTGATACCTTGTTGTATTGTATCTCCACCATCTCTATCAGATACCTCATAACAAAGGCATGTTCTTATTCCCAAATCTTTTGCAACATCTGATATTGTAAATAAACTACCTTCAATTGCATTTGGACTTGCATGATGGTCATAAACTGTTGTGACACCATTTTTTATACATTCTATATAAGTTGCATATGCACTGTATTTTGTATCTTCTAGTGTAAGTTGTTTATCAAGTCTCCACCATAAATTGTTTAATATTTCTAAAAAATTTTCAGATGGTTTTCCTGGAACTGCCATACCTCTAGCAAATGAACTGTATATATGCATATGTGAATTTATTAGACCAGGCATGATTATCTTCTTGCCTGCATCTATAAATTCATGTCCTGGATATTTCGCTTTCATTTCCTCAGTAGTACCTATATCTTCAATCAGATTGTCATTTATTACAACACATCCATCTTCCATATAGGGATTTAAAGAATCTTGGCTTATTAGCCTCCCATTCCCCACTAAAATCATAAATTTATTCCTCCTTAAAGCTAAGATTTAATTTTTAAGTACTTTTCCTGCTTTAATTTTATTGTATTTTCCTTCTTCAACAACACAATTTCCATTTATAATTACATAATCTATACCTGTAGGATATTGCATAGAATTGATAAAATCATCACATCCACTAACAGTATCCTTGTCAAATATAACTAAGTCTGCAAAATATCCTTCTTTTAGTTCACCTCTATCTTTTATACTAAAGCTTACTGCTGCTTTTTTAGTCATTTTATAAACAGCTTCTTCAACTGTTAGTACATTTAATTCTCTAACATATCTTCCTAGTATTTTAGGGAAAGAACCATATGCTCTTGGATGTGGCTTACCTGCTAAAAGACCATCTGTACACACATTTTGTTCGTCTCTTTTCATAAAACCTATTATATGTTCTTCCAATCCATAGAAATCTACCATTCCAACTGCATTTTCTTCTTCTTTCAATAAATCAAACGTTGCATCTAACGGGTCTTTACCTCTCATCTTTCCAATTTCTAGTAGGCTCTTACCAATTGTATCTTGATTTTTTTCTGTCTTTACACTTGTTACAAAGATTTGGTCTATTCCAGCAAATTCTATAAAGTTATCCCAACCTTCGATTCCATTTGCTATATCTTTTTTCATTTTTGCTCTTTCGTTTTCATCATTTAATCTTTCTATTAATTTATCAGTTCCTCCTGAATGTGCCCATGGAGGTAAAACTACTCCAAGCATTGTACTTCCAGCTGCATAAGGATATTGGTCAAATGATACTCTTATACCTTCTTTTTCTGCTTTTTCTAAAAGTTCTATAACTTGAGGTATATACTTCCAATTTGATTTACCACAAACCTTAAAGTGTGAGAAGTGAACTTTTACTCCTGATTGCTTTCCAATTTCTATAATTTCTTCCATTGATGTTAAAATTGTATCTGCTTCACTTCTTTGATGAACCACAAATACTCCATCGTATTTTGCTACTACTTTACACATCTCTATAATTTCTTCTGTCAATGAATACGCACAAGGTATATATATAAGTCCAGTTGATAATCCTATAGCTCCTGCCTTTAATTCTCTTTCTGTGATTTCACACATCTTTTGAATTTCCTCTTTAGTGGCAGGTCTATCTTCAAGCCCCATTGCTTCCATTCTTACATTTCCATGAGGTACTAAATAAGTTTCATTTAACCCTACCCCATTTTCATCCATCATTTTTAAATAGTTTTCTGTTGTTTCATATTTCCAATCAATTTCATCACTTTCACCATCTAGGCCTGCTAAATTTTTTCTCCAAGAAGATATATGCTCTTGAGGTAGAGGGGCCATAGATATTCCATCTTGGCCCAACACTTCTGTTGTAATTCCCTGTCTAATCTTTACCTCATTATATGGATTAACCAAAATCACTAGGTCTGAATGGCTATGAGTATCTATGAAACCTGGACATATAACTCTACCTTTTGCATCTATAACTTTGTCAGCTTCTTCGTTTAAATCCTGTGATATTTTTAATATTTTTTCGTTTTCTATTAAAATATCCCCTTCATATGCTGGTGTTTTATTTCCATCTACTATAAGCCCATGTTTTATTAAAGTTCTCACAAAACCATCTCCTAATTATTTTTTATAAACTGATTTTAATATTCCATAATATCCTTCTGCACCTTTGAATAATTGGTCTAACTCTATATGTTCATCTATTGTATGAGCAAGATTTTCTTTAGAAGGACCAAATCCTATAGTTCTTATCCCAGCCTCACCTGCATAATGGCTTCCATTTGTACAGAATGAGTATTGAGTTATTTCTGAATCTATTCCAGCTTCTTTTAATCCCTTATATGCTGCTTGAACAAATTCATCATCTTCATCATATAACCAACCTGGGAAGAATCTTTCACTTTCTATAGTATTTCCTGTATAACAGTCAGCTTTTTCAGATGCATAAGAAACTTTTGCATTTAATTCTGAGTCTTCTTTCATCATTTCATCTAATAAGGCTTGTATTGGAGCTAGTACTCCTTCTCTTGTTTCTCCAACTAATAATCTTCTATCAAAAGTAGCTTTACAATAATCTGGCACCACTGATGCACCTGGATATGGAGAAGATTTTATATCTGTTAAAACTAATATTCCATCACCTAAAACTGGATGAGTTGGAGGTACTAATTGTTGTATTCTTTGAATTACATTAGCCATTTTATAAACTGCATTTATACCTTTTTCTGGGTTAGCAGAGTGAGCTGGTTTACCAAAAGTTTCTACAACTATTTCTCCTCTACCTCTTTGACCAATCTTTAAGTTTAGTTCTGAAGATTCTCCGATTACAACATAATCAGGTTTAACAGCTTTACTTATTTCTCTAGCTGAAACTCCTTCAAATATTTCTTCATGAACAACTCCTGCTACATATAATTCACCTTCGAAGTCTTTATTAGTATCTTCTGCAAAGTATGAAACAGCCGCCATCATAGCACTTACTTGACCCTTCATATCAGAAGTTCCTCTACCATATATTTTTCCATCTACTATTCTTGCTTCAAAAGGAGGAACACTCCACTTACTTGCATCTGGAACTGGAACTGTATCTATATGCCCATCAAATAATATTTTTTTCCCTGGTTTGTTTCCTTTTATGCATCCTATTATATTTCCATATCTATCTCTTGACCAGCTGTCAAAACCTAGCATAGCAAAATTTTCTTCAATTGCCTTTACTACATTTTCTTCTTGACCTGAATAACTAGCATTTCTTATTAAATCTTGGCATACTTCAGTTAATTGTTTTTTTCTTGTTTCATTTAACATTTTGATATTCCCCCATATAATTTTTAATTTATTGATGTTTCACTTTATTTATTGGTATTTTACTTATTTACTTATTAATATTTCACTTATTAAACTTTTATTTAGACTTTATTTATTTTTTATTTTAAATTTTTTATTTACTTTGGTATTCTCCATTCCAAACTATATCTTTATATTTGTCTGGATCAGTGTCTCCTTCTGTACTTATTAATAATACTTTAGAGTTTTCATCTAATTTCAAAGCCTCTCTTAAATCTTTTAAATCTTCACTTTCAAGTATTGAAACTAATGCTCCAGTTGTAACTGCTCCAGATTCTCCAGAGATTACTTTTTCATCTCCTCTTAGAGGATTTCCTAAAACTCTCATACCTTTAGCAGAAACCCAGTCTGGTGCTGAAACGAATGCTGATGAATAATTTTTTAATACTTCAAATCCTATAGTATTTGGTTCTCCACAAGCAAGACCTGCCATTATAGTTGGCATATCTCCACCTACAAATCTTGGTTTTCCATCTCCTGCTTCTGCTGATTTATAGTAACAATCTGCCTCATCAGCTTCTACTACTACTGTTATTGGGCATTCATCATATATTGAAGCAACATATCCTTGAACTGCACCAGCAAGCGAACCAACTCCTGCTTGCACAAATACATGCGTTGGTCTATCTACTCCATATTCTTTTAATTGTTCTATAGCTTCTTTAGCCATAGTTCCATATCCTTGCATTATCCATGCTGGTATTTCTTCATATCCGTCCCATGCTGTATCTTGAACCATTACTCCATGGTCATCAGCTTCTGCATAATCATTAGCTAATCTTACTGCATCATCATAATTTAAGTCTGTTATACTAGCATCTGCACCTTCTCCCTTGATTTTATTTAATCTAAATTCAGAAGAACCTTTTGGCATTAATACAACAGATTTTTGACCTAATTTATTAGCTGTCCAAGCAACTCCTCTACCATGATTTCCATCTGTAGCTGTAAAGAAAGTTATTTCTCCTAACTGGTCTTTTATTTCTTTTGAAGTTAATTTTTCATATCCTAACTCTGATATATCTTTATTTAATCTTTGAGCTAAGTATTTACCCATAGAGTAAGAACCACCCAAAACTTTAAATGCATTTAATCCAAATCTATAAGATTCATCTTTAACATATATTCCGCTAACTCCTAATAATTTTGCTAAGTTATCTAATTTAACTAAAGGAGTTTTTTCATATTGTGGAAAACTCTCATGAAATGCTTTAGCTTTTGCAATTTCTTCGTCCTTTAAAAATTCAATTCCTTTTTCTTTTTCCTCTGCTTTAGGTAAGTTATTTAATTTCCATTTTATTTCTCTCATTTATTTTATATTCCCCTTTCAAATTTTTCGATGTCATTATTAATTTTTTATCTTTGTGTCTTTATATAAAGCAATTACTGTGCCAATATTATTTATTCTAAAAATATTTTTTTTATGTTGGAATTACATACTTTTTTCAAATTTATTTAAATGTTGTAAAATCTGAGTGTGAAAAATAAGATTTATAAAAGAAAAAATTCTCATATTGGGAAATTTTTATCAATACGAGAATTATCATTTCGAGAAACCGTTTCTTTGTTTTTATTTTCCTTTATTATGCTTTTACTTTTCTATATGTCTGTTATTTTGGCTTGTATATTACTATTTTTACCTTCTATATTTATATTGTTATAACCTTCTATATTTTATGTTTTTATTTTAGCTTTCTATAATACTGTTATTTTTATGTTTTACATATTTGCACTTTATAAGCTCAAACTTTTATTTTCTATTATTTATACTGACTCAATATCTTACAAGCTTATAATTTTATTTTTCTATAGTATTATTACTATATTAGTCTCTTCTAGTGACACTTCTATTATAGAGGCTTTATTTTTATTGACCTACAAATCACATTACCATACATTTAAAACTATTTTCTATGTTTAATTTATTGTTGTTCCTCTTCTAGTTTTCTGTATAATGTAGCTAAACCTATCCCTAAATCTTTTGCTATTTTCTTTTTTGTCTTTGTATCTCTTCCATATTTATTTAACAACTTATGTATGTAAGTTAACTCCAATTCTTTAATTGAAAGTATTTTTTCTTGGTTTTCTACTATTCCCCCGACTATATCATCTTCAAACTTTGTTACCTTATTATTACTCTTAAAACTATTTCCTTCAATATTATAATAGTTCAAAATATCTAATGGAAGCATATCTTTATAGATTATTCCATCTTCTCCAACTAAATTCATCATATATTCAACTGCATTTTCTAATTCTCTTATATTTCCCGGCCAATTATAATTAACCAACATATTCATTACATTTTTTTCTATTTGATTCAATTTTATATCTAATTCTAAAGAATACTTGGAAACAAATTTCATCATTATAGTTTCAATATCATCTTTTCTTTCCCTAAGAGGTGGCAAATTTATAGGAATTACGTTTAACCTATAGTACAAATCATCTCTAAACTTACCTTCATTCACCAACTTAAGTAAGTTTTTATTCGTTGCAGCAATTACTCTTATATCTAAATCTATAAGTTTATTTGAGCCAATTCTTGCAAATTTTCTTTCCTGCAAAACTCTAAGTAACTTTGCTTGTAAAGGCATAGATAGGTCTCCCATTTCGTCAAGAAATATGACACCTTCATTTGCAAGTTCAAACTTACCAACCTTACCTCCACTACTAGCCCCACTAAATGCACCTTTTATATAGCCAAATAACTCACTTTCAAGAAGGTTTTCTGGAATAGCAGCACAGTTTATAGCAATAAATGGCTTATTCCATCTACTTCCTTCAGCATGTATAGCTCTAGCAATTAGCTCTTTCCCTGTACCACTTTCACCAGTTATAAGAACTGTTGAATTTGACTTTGCTAATTTCTTAGTTCTCTCTTTAACTTTCACCATTGATTCTGAGTTCCCAATTATAGACTCTATATCACTATTTCCCCATCCACTATTGACTTTCCCATGTCCTTTATGGTTTATATATGTCTTATCAAATATAATTATCTTGTCATATTGATTTATATATGGATATACAGGAATTATTTTGGCATTTATATTATAAATTTTGTTATCAATATCAATTTCTAGTAATTCATGTCCATTTGAAGAAGATTCAACAGATACTATTTTTACTGTATTTTCTATTATATCTTTTCCAATATCTAATTTTTTCAAAGCAATATTGTTTATATAAGATATTTTGCTATTTATATCTAATATAACAACACCTTTTTCAACATTTTCAATTATTTCTATCATCATGTTCATTTTTCTACTGCTACTTTTTGACACTTCATGTTCTTCTATCTTCATAGAAATTAAATCGCATATATGATTGACAAACTTCAAATAATTATCTATTTTTGCACTTATTTCTACTTTTTTAGTTTTATCTGTACTAATAGCACCAATTACTCCTATAGTACGATTATTATATTTTATTGGAACTGCTATTATTACTTTATTTAGGCATTTCATGTAATGGGAACATTCTATACAAAGCTGATTATCACATATATCTAATACGACTAATTCCTGACCTGTCTGTATAACTTTATCATAAAGAAAACCTTCAGTAACAACGCTTTCATTTATTTTTGATTTATACAGACCTGTGCCACTAATTCTTATTAATCTATCATCAACTATTTCAATATCTACATCTAACACGCTAGCTACTGTTTCAGTGTATTTTATCATTTCCTGTTGAAATTCCTTTAATTTACTTACCATAGTTTCCCCCATTAGAATTTAATTTACTAAATTATCAGTTTAACTATATTTTAACATATAGTTAATTTTTAAAATATATATAAAACATTACTTATTTATATATTTACATTGAAATACATAATAATAATTATAAAAAGATTGTTTTATATTAGGATTACTTTAATTATAATACACAAATAATAAAATAAAAAAAGCTTTCCTCCTATAACAAATATATTTTTGGCACAAAAATATATGTTATATAAGAAAAGCTCAATAGTTAAATATTTAGATAGATTTTTATATAGACTTTTTTAATATAAACTTTTTAATTGTAGACTTTTTTTATTAGTTTTTAATTTTCATTAGTTTTGTCATTGGTTTTATTATTATAATACTGCCATTGCTTCAATTTCTAAAACTGCATCTTTTGGTAATTGAGCAACTTGTACACATGATCTTGCTGGTGGATTTTCTTTAAAATATGTAGCGTACACTTCGTTAATATCATTAAAATCTTTTAAATCTTTTACGAAAACTGTAGTTTTAAATACTTTATCCATAGTTGTACCAGCTTGTTCTAGTATTGCTTTTACATTGTCTAAAGAAGCTTTTGTTGCTTCTTTTGGGTCAGATACTAACTCGCCTGTCTTCATGTCTATTGGAAGTTGACCTGATGTAGAAACTATATTTCCAACTTGTATTGCTTGAGAATATGGTCCAATTGCTCCTGGAGCTTTCTCTGTAGCTATTACTACTTTTGACATGATTTCACCTCCTATTATTAAGTTATATTTACAGGAAAATAAAATTTCCTAAACACCAATATTAATATGAACCTCTAGACAAGAAATCAAGTCCAAAGTTTCAAATAATCAATACTCAGATTATTATATTTATTTGTGTTCATGTTAATATTTATTAAAGCAATTAGCATGCCAATTTCTTTTTATTCATAAAACTTTATAGAACCACTTAAAACACCTAAATTGAAACCTTTCCATAAAAAATAATCCGAAAATAGTTTTTTTATAGTACTAATTTTTTTCTCATATCTGGAATTTTACCAACTTGAGAATTCCTGTTTTGAGAATTTGCGAATTTTATTTAAATAGTTCTAAAGTTTTAAGTTATTATGCTATCATGTATGAAAGAACTATGGTTGACAATCCTACTGCTACAAATAGCAACACTTTAATCCAGACCTTATTTACTTTTGTTATCATAGAACCTATTGAAAATATAATAGCCAAGTATAATAGTAACCAAAAAATTATCATTCCACTACTGCTGCTGAAAACTTACAAAACTATTTTTTAATGACCCCATTTATTTTATAAGATATACGTTTATTTTATAAAATATAAGTAAAGTATAAAATTATTTCAGCAACTTTCTCCCTTCTTATTTTTTAAATCTTTTATAGGATTGTATCATGTTTGAGTGAATTTTCATACTATTAAGTCTTTACCTCTACAAAACAATACCTCTCATTTCATGCCTAATAATGTAAGATTACAGCTATTTTATTGATTTTGATAACTTGATTGACTATACTATTATTAGTTTTTATTTGTATATAAAGCTACTATTTATATGCAAAATTTTTATTTATATAGGGGGTTTTTAATTATGAACAAAAGTCCATTAACAGCAGAAACAACAGAAGAAATGCTAAAAGTACTAAGTGTGAAAGATTATAATATTGCTTATGATTTTCATAAGCTTGGTCAATTACTAGGTTGCAAGATTGAACCACGAACAGGAGCTCGTTCTTATCGTATATTATATTCAACTAAAAAACCAAAGCGTAGTCTATTTACTATTGAATGTAATGAGAAAAAATGGAGAGTTAAAGCAAACCTTTATAATCTAAATACATATAGAGATACTGTGGAGGAATGTTCTAAAACTATTAAAGATAGTATTACAAAAACTCGTACTTGTAAAAAATGTAATCCAAAATGTATTGGGGGTTCTTCATTTGAATTAGATGGCAAGTCCTATTTAACTTGTGTAGGAAGTGGACATTATTTTGCTAATATGGAAGAAATAGATTGGAAAAATCTAAAAAAGTTAATTAGTAAAGAGAATAATATTATGCAGAAATCTGTTTAATATGCTACTAAAACACACATAAATTTAGATATCAAATAAATGATAAAAATGTGCATAGATTTGTATGTATATCAAAATTCTGTGCATATAAAAAAACTGTGGATACCAAAAGGCTGTGGATAAATTTACTTTTCTGTAAATCTAATTATAGCCTTTATGTATTGCTTTTACTATATAATCATTAAAGTTATTTTGTAATCTTAAATTTCCTCCTACATGTACTGCTTCTATTATATAATCATAAGCATCTATGTTACATTTCAATATCGACTTTATCATATAATAAGTTTTAGATGCATAAGCTTAATGAGTTATTTGAAAATGATATTACTTTATCCGCAACAGAATAACATATATTAAAATATATTTATAGTAAAGATAATTATTCTATGACATTAGAAAACTATATCAAAAAGAATAAAAGTAGATACTTAAAGGCTTGAATAAAGGAAATCGAATTAGTTGACCAGTTAATGAAAGTGTTTAAGAACCTTGAAAAGATAGAAATTTTGTCTAGAAAAAATGATGTATATAAAGTTAATGTTTTTTATAGTCTGATTTGTCTCTGTCAATGTGACAATACTCATATTAGAAAAGCCTCTAGTTATGAAATTTGTTGCTCCTATGAATGGTTTTTTATCTTCTTCACTTTCACTTAATTCTGGAACATCTCCCCCATAATAAGAATTTCCTTGAAGTGTTATATGCTATCATTAAAATTCATCTTATCAGTAGTTGATTTGTTTATAAATCGTTTATATTTTATATATAATTTATTTATATTTATTTTATAATTTATTCACTTTATAAAATTAGTATTTATATTTATGATATGATAATAAAATATGAAGACTGATGCTATGGATGAAAAAACTAATTATCTAGTTTACCAATTATATACAACAAAAAGCTGTAGGTAAATTTGTTTTACACAAATCTACTTACAGCCTCTAAATGGTAGAATACATTTTAGTCTACTATTTATTTTATCAAGATTATTTTGTCTAGATTATTCTGAACTCACTCTATCAATAAAATTTAGTAAATCTGATACTCTTAAAAATCTCTCTTCACTACACTGACTTGCCCATTTCATAGGCATGATTCATTGCTACACTTTCTTTGATGTCACCTACATGCCAAGCTCCTATGCCATACACTATACCTTTTTCCTTAGCACCATTTAGACATGACGTAAATCCTCTGAATCCTTCTAATGTTCTTTCCATAGCCTGCTCACTATTGTCGGCTGCGGCAACGATGAAATAAAACTCTTTTCCAGAAATTTCAGTGTATCTCGAACAAGTTCTATCAATCATAGTTTTCATCTGTGCATTCATAGTATAAAAATAAACTGGAGTTGCCAAAACAATCACATCTGCTTTAATCATTTTTTCAAGAATTTCTTCCATGTCATCTTTTTGTGAACAGTTTCCACCTTTCTCGTAACAGACTCCACATCCTATACAATATTTAACATCCTTATCTTTTAAAAATATTTTCTCTACTTGGTTTTTAGATTCTAATGCCCCTTGCATAAATTGGTCACATAATAAATCAGAATTACCACCTTTTCTAGGGCTTGCAGACAATACAAGTACACTTTTATTCATAAGACAATACCTCCGTTCTTTGACTCTCACTATTATTTTTTAATGTTTTTTCTTTTTCAATAACTTTATCCTCGTATCCATCAATTTTACTATTTAATCGTTCTAAAGTTTTCTGCATATCTTCAATTCTTCTAGAAAGCTGATTTCGTTGTTCTATTAAAAGTTCTTTTCTCGCTTTGATAGTTTTGTTCCCTTGTTGAAACATAGTTACATATTCAATCAATGTCTCAATGGAAAGTCCTGCACTTCTCATACATTTGATGAAATTAACCCACTCACAATCTTTTTCTGTAAAAGACCTAATTCCACTCTTATTTCTATTTACAGGTGGTATTAAACCAATTCGTTCATAATATCGTAAAGTATCTGCTGAAAGTTCGTATTTTCTACTTACTTCTGAAATTGTCATACAAATCCTCATCCTTTCTTGATACTGTATAATTTAAAATCGGATTAAATAGTTTAACTGATATTTCATTAACTTCGACTTTTCTATATAACATTAATTATTTTACTTATATTTCATTAACTTCAACTTTTCTATATAACATTAATTATTTCACTTATACTTAATTAACTTCAAGTTCTTTATATATCATTAATTATTTTATAGTAGCAATTATTTTTCAAATATTTCTGCTACATTCTTTAGAGATTCTACAATTTTGATATGTTGTGGACAATTTTTTTCACACTGTTTACATCCAATACAATCTGATGCTTTTCCATAAGTTTTAGTGTAGTTATTATAATAAACCATTTGTGTTGAAAATCCAGTATTAAGAGCTTGCTTTTCTGCATTGTATAAAGCAAAATAGTTTGGAATAGCGATATTTTTTGGACATCCTTCTACGCAATACTGGCAAGCAGTACATGGAACTGCAATTGCTTCATTTATAATTTCCACCGCTTCATTTATAACATCATATTCTTCCTGTACAAATGGTTCAAAATTTTGCATATAACCTGTGTTGTCTAATAGTTGTTCCATATTTGACATTCCACTTAAAACCATCATGACATTATCTTTACTTGCTGCAAAACGAATTGCCCATGATGGCACTGACATATCTGGATTATAATCGTTAAATAATTTTTCTGCTCTTTCTGGTATTTTTGCTAGTGTACCACCTTTTACTGGTTCCATAACTATAACAGGTTTATTGTGTTTCTTTGCTACTTCATAACACTTTCTAGATTGTATGCTTTCATTATCCCAATCTAAATAATTAATTTGTAACTGCACAAAATCTACTTCTGGATGCTCATTCAATACTTTGTCTAATAGTTCTGCACTATCATGAAAAGAAAAACCAATATTTTTTATTTTTCCTTCTTTTTTCTTTTCTTCAATAAACTTGAAACTGTCAAATTTTTTAGCTATTTCATAATGTGATACACCAATGTTATGTAAAAGATAATAATCAAAATAATCTACACCACATTTTTCTAACTGTTCATTAAAAATAGGCTCCTGCTCTTCTTTTGTTTTTAAAGCCATTAGTGGTAGTTTTGTAGCTACTGTAAAACTTTCTCTTTTATGTCTCTTTACTAGAGATTCTCTAAGTGCTATTTCACTTTTACCCATATGGTATACATATGCTGTATCAAAATATGTGAATCCTCTCTCTAAAAAAGTATCAACCATATTATTTAAGTAATCCATATCAATACTTGTAGCATCATTTTCGTCTTTTATTGGTAAACGCATTAACCCAAACCCTAATTTTTTTTGTTCCATTGTCCTGCTTCCCCCTTTATGTATTCTCTACTTTAATTTATGTTTTTAAATATTTATAAATTTTCTATAATTATACTTTACTACTTAGAGTTAACTTCAAGTCAATAGTTTTTTTATTTTTTAATTAAATACTATAAAAATTTATCAAGAAATTCCACCTAAAGTAGAATATTTCCTAACAGATTTAGGAATAAACTTTGTCCCTGTTTTAGAACACATGAAATAATGGGGAAAAACCTATTTATCAAATGATAAAAATAATCCATCCTGATTTACATATATTCAATATCGAAAACATTTTCCCAAAGATTTATGATACAATGTTAAATAGTAAAATAAAAGCTTTATATTGAATACTCTTATCTGTTAATTTTAAAATGTTACATTTAATAGTAACTTGATTTTAAGATTATATTTTACTAGTTCATACTAAATAATAAAATATAAGGATTGTGAGGTAAAAAATATGAATAAGAAAAACTTAGCTATATTAGTGGCAGGTATGATGTTTTTTTCTAGCTCTTCAGTAATCTTTGCAAACAACATAACAAAGCAAGAAAGATTAATAGGTAAAACAAGATATGAAACGGCTGTAGAAGTGAGTAAATTAGGATGGGTTCAATCAAAAGTAGCAATTATAGTCAATGGCAACTCTATTCAAAGTGCACTTTGTGCAAATCCTTTTGCTAAATTAAAAAATGCTCCTATACTATTAGTAAATGATAATAGTATAGAAAGTTCAACTAAAACTGAACTTAAAAGACTTGGCGTAGATAATGTATATATAGTGGACAGTGGAAATAGTATATCTAATAAAGTAGAAAATGAAATAAAATCACTCAACATAAAGGTAAATAAAATAGTAGGAAATAATATCTATGAAATGTCTACAAATTTACTTAAAGAAATAGATAAAATAAAAAAAGTGGAAAATGTAGCAGTTGTAAATGGATTAAAGGGGTTATCTGATGCTGTTAGCATAGCTTCTCCATCAGCAATACATAATATGCCTATAATACTAGTATCAGAGGAAAACAGCAATAATAGCAGTATAAATTTCTTAAACAATAGGTCTATAAAAAAATCTTATATAGTTGGTGGAAATAAGATTTTATCAGACAATACAGTAAAAAAATATCCGAATAAAGAAAGAATCAGTGGTTCAGATAGAAACAATACCAATGCCAAAATTATTGAACAATTTTACAAAACCAAAAGTATAAAAAATGTGTTTGTTACTAAAGATGGTATGAACAAGGAAAATGCACTAGTAGACGCATTATCAATAGGAGTATTGGCAGCCAAAGAAAATTCTCCTGTAATAATATCTAATGGCACTCTTGTAAACAGCCAAAAAGATTTTATTAACAATAAAGACATAAAAGAAGTAACACAAGTTGGCGGAGGTGATAACCAAAAAGCATTTGAGGATATCTTAAAGCTAAAAAATGTCGATATAAGAAATAAAACTAAAAAAATATCTTTAATTGAAGCTAAGGAAATATTAAAAAAAGCTGTTCCAGAAAGTAATGTTTTAGTTTGTTACTACGACCAAGATGATAATAAATACGACAGTAAGGTTATAAAGGATAATATTGTATATGAAGTAGAAATAGATGCCTACTCTGGTAAAATAATAGAAATTGAAAAAGATGATGATATAAATAATAATTTAGGTGTCAAAAATATATCTTTAGATAAAGCTAAATCTATAATACTAGATGCCATTCCTAATAGTAATTTAATATACTGTAAATATGATGCTGACGATAATGAATATGAGGCTAAAGTTGTAAAAGATAATAAAACATATGAAATAGAGATAAATGCATTTGATGGAAGAATTATAGATATTGATATGGACGATGATTATGATGATAATGATTATGATGACTTTGATAATAATCACAATAATAGTGATTCTAATAACAATAACTCTATAATTAGCATTGAAAAAGCTAAGTCAATAATGCTAAACAAAGTACCTGGTGGTAAAATAGTAAAATTTGAATATGATAAAGATGATAAAGAATATGAAGGCGAAATAATAAAGGGAAATAATGAATATGATATAACAATCAGTGCAATCACTGGAAAAATATTAGAATATGAAGTTGATACAGTATAGTATATAACTCTAATGATATAGTTTATAAAAATTTTCTTATTTATTACTGTAATTTAAATTTTATATTACTGGAATTTTAAAAATTCCAGTAATATTTTTTATTATTAATAACACTAATAATCCTATTTTCTATACATATAATATATCTGAACATAAACTATATCTAAATTTTAGATTTTTCATAATATCTATTCTAGTATATCTCTTATCCACTTATATCTCTTATCCACTATAATCACTTTTTATTTAAGTAAGTCTTGAATTCATGACCAAATAGAATCTCTGGCTTTATATCCACTAGCGTAGGAGTCTCCTTCCAGCTCTTCACTCTTGATTCTATAACTTTATAAAAATCTTCTAAGCTATGGCCTTCTTTTCTTCTTTCAGCTATAAGTTTATTATCTGTTTCTGAATCAAACCTAAAACTTTCCCCTGACTCTTTATTTAACTTTTTTATAATATTTTCATAAATACTTTCTATATAGCAGTATTCCTCTTCCACATCAGTATTTTTCTTGGAGTTCTTTTTTAATAACTCTTTTTTTAAATTTTTTTTTAATAATTCTTTTTTCTTTGTTACATCTTCTGTTTCATCTACAGTATGAAGTTCTGGGTCATAACCCCATTGTCTATACTCTTTATCTACATAGCTATACATATTGGTATCACTGGTCTTATCTTTGTCATACTTATATTCATGTTTTGATACCTTTTGGCTACTATTATTTGTTTCATTAATATTTTCTAATATATCTTCAAAAAAACTTCTACGTTTCTTTATTACACCTGTATCATTACTTTCAGAGCATATATAACTATATACAGAGCAACAATTTCCCTTCACTCCTCGACTTATTAGTCTCAATATTCCTAAATCTATAAATTCATTTACAAGCCTACTTATTGTAGATATTGATAAATCAAGGTCAGATGCAGCCTTTCTTACAGTCATCATAAACTGTCCCCTTGGTAAAGTTCCCCTTAATCTTTGTATGTTTTCTTTTCTCATTATATAGTGATTAAACCTTATTTTGTTTACATCACTTCGCTCGTTAAAATATAATACTGCTGAATTTAATTGATAAAAACCATTGTTCATATTCTTATTCCCCCAATTCAAATAAATAGTTGTTTGTAAGTATTTTTGTATTTCTTAATAATTTATTAGATGATTATATTTTATTAAAAATCATTCTTCTATATTTTTCATTTTAAAGTTTTAAAGGCTCTATGTTAATAGATGAGATTTAACTTTTTTATTTAAACAATAAATTTAATAATTTTTTTAATATAAATATTTTATTATTTAGTAAACATTTTCTTAAAATTGATATATTGTTCTTAGTATCAAAGTTTACAACCCTACTAGATATTAAGTTTTTGTCTATGTTATAGTCTCTAACTTTATATAAATGTATAATCAAATATACAATCTAAAAATATATCACTATGTTATACTAAGTGTTACAAAGTAAGATAGAAATTCTCTTATAATATAAATTGTTGTTATATATAAGAAAAACTCCTAATAAAAAATCTATTTAACATTTTTTTACTTTAAATTTCACATACTCAACGCTTTATTTACTATAAATAAGGGTATTTAAAATATATATTTTTACAATAAGGAGGTATACTTATGACCGATTCCCAAATTAAAAAAGAATACTTACGTCGTATTTGCAAAGTACAAGACTACATAGAAGAGCATTTGTATGATTCTCTTTCTCTTGAAGAGCTTTCTAATATAGCAGGTTTTTCAAAGTTTCATTTTCATAGAATTTTCAAAGCGATAGAAAAAGAAACATTGTCACAGTATGTAAATAGGTTAAAACTAGAAGGAGCCACTTCTTTTCTTATTCATCGTACTGATATGACAGTTACTGATATTGCACATTATTTCGGTTTTACTGATTCCGCAGTTTTTTCGCGAGCCTTCAAAAATTATTATAAGATAAGCCCTATAAAATATAGAAACAATTATAGCAAGAATTGCAAAGAACCATATAAAATTTCTCAGTATAATAGACACATATCAAAACTTAAATCTAAAAATAAGAGAGAGGTTAAGGGAGAAATTGAAATCTTAGAACTTGATAATGTAAATACAGCTTATATTAGATACACTGGGTCATATGGAAATTTGGCCAGTCACTTTCCAAAGATTGTAGAAAAACTCTTTGATTATGCAAATGAGCAGAATCTAATTGAACTTGAAAAGACAAAGATATTAGCTATTTATCATGATAATCCTCAATTTACACAAGAACATCATTTGAGGACTAGTATTTGTATGACAATTCCAGATAATATTGTTGTCAAAGAAAATAGCGACCTTGGCAATATTACAATACCTTCTGGGAAATATCTGGTGGGACATTTTAGTATTTTTCAAGATGAATATAGTGATGCTTGGGATTTTATGTATAATGAATGGCTATCAAATGATGAGCATAAACTACGTAATTCTTTTCCTTTTGAAGTATATCTTAATGACCCAAATAGTCACCCACAAAATAAACATATAGTTGATATATATTTACCTATAGAGCCTTTTTAATACTATGATTTCGCTTAACCTCTTCTTATATTAATGATTAAAACATACTAATTTTATAGTTTGATAAAATTAATAAAATGAGGTGAATTAATGAAAGAAATAAAAATCAAAGGTGCAAAAATACATAACCTAAAAAATATAAATATCTCTATCCCCAAAAATAAGCTTGTAGTTGCAACAGGTGTTAGTGGTTCAGGTAAATCCAGTCTTATGTTCGATATTGTATTTGAGGAAGGGCGTAAACAGTACTTACAGTCCTTAGGCATACTTTCAGGCATTGATAATGAGAATAAATTTGACAATATTCAAGGATTAGCTCCTACTATAGCTGTTAAACAAAATATCATCCGTCAGAGTAATCCTCGTTCAACAGTAGGTACTAGAACCAATATTATTAGTATGCTTACACTATTATATGCAGGAGAAGGACAAGTAATATGTTCTGCGTGTAACACTCCTGTAGACAACAATCTTATTTGTAATAATTGTGGTAATAAAGAAGAACGCTTAAGACCAAGTTATTTCTCATATACCTCTTCAGATGGAATGTGTATGAAATGTTCTGGACGTGGAGCATACTTTGAGATTAATATTGAAAAACTTATCTTGGATAAGCGCACTACCCTAAAAAAAGTTTTGGATAGAGCCCAAATCACACCAGGATATTTGAGAGTGTTATCTAAAAAATTCAAAGATTACTTAGATATACCATTCTTACAATTGCCTGAGGAAGTACAAAACGAGGTACTATATGGTCACTATGAAAATGGAAAACAAAGTTCTTCTTTAGCAAAAGTACTTCATGGTCGTCACCAAAGAGGTGAAGACTTAAATGGTATTTATAGCATGACTACTTGTTCTGAGTGCCATGGTTTTAAAATTGGTGAAGAAGCACGCCAAGTTTTATTAAATGGAAAGCATATTGGTGAACTTGGAAAGATGAGCATTTTAGAAGTTCATGAATTCCTAAAGTCATTATTGAATCAAGACAAACTAACTATTCTAGGTAAAAATTTAATAGCTGATATTTTAATTAAGACAAATAATCTAATAAAGGCACGACTAGGTCATCTGTCCTTATACAGAGAGATGTCAACTTTAAGTGGTGGAGAAATACAAAGGCTATTTTTAAATTCTCACCTTGATTCAGAGATGGACTCATTAATTTACGTACTTGACGAACCAACTGCGGGATTACATGAATCCGAAAAAATCGACATTCTAAAATCCATTAAAGATTTAAAAGATTTAGGTAACACTGTCATTGTAGTTGAACACGACAAAAATACAATTAATATGGCAGAACATATTATTGATATAGGGCCAAAAGCTGGTATTGAAGGTGGACAATTAATATATCAAGGAGATTTAGAAGGTCTACTTAAGTCAAATGAATCAATTACTGGACAATATATCTCAGGAAAATACTCCATGCCTACTAGAACATCATCTAAAAATATTACGGACATTGAAAAAATGCATTGTATAGTTGTTCAAAATGCAAGTACAAATAATCTTAAAAACATTACTGCATCATTACCTTTAGGTGCTATGGTTGGAATAGCTGGAAAATCTGGTAGTGGAAAAAGTTCCCTTATATCAGATACATTACTCCCTCTTCTTAGAAGTTACTTCAACAATCAAGCAAGTAATAATAAAACCACTATTAAAGAAAATGAAGTAAGTAATGAGGATGATTATACAATTGTAGAAACTATTGCTGATAAATTAAGTGGTACACAATATATCTCTGGATATTCAGAAATATCTCAAACTCCTATTGGTAGAAATATGAACTCAACTCCTGCCTCTTATATTGGGATATGGGATAAGATACGTGTTTTATTTGCAGGTCAACCAGAATCAATAAAACAAAATTTCACTGCTGGGCATTTTTCATTCAATTCAAAAGGTGCTTGTCCTAAGTGTAGTGGTAGTGGATATGAAAAAATCTGGTTGGGAAATAATTTAAGTATGGACAGTATATGTAATGAGTGTCATGGAAAAAGATTTAATGATGAATCCCTATCCATTAAATATAAGAATAAAAATATCTATGATGTCTTAAATATGAGTGTATCTGAAGCTGTTGTTTTTTTTGAAGATACTCCAAATATTGTTTCACACTTAAAAGTACTAGAACAAATTGGTATGGGTTATATAAAACTAGGTCAACCTACCCCTACTTTAAGTGGTGGAGAATCTCAAAGAATCAAGCTTGCAAAAGATATTGGTAAAAAACGAAAAGGCAATATCCTCTATGTGTTGGATGAACCCACTACTGGTCTAAGTCTGTATGATACTGCTAAACTAATTCAATTGTTGGATGAATTAATCGAAAATGGAAATTCTGTAATTGTTGTTGAACATGATATAGAAGTTCTAAATACTTGTGACTGGATTATTGAACTTGGTCCAGAAGGAGGAGACAAAGGCGGATATATCATTGCAGAGGGTTCTCCTCAACAACTAAAAGAAAACTCAAAGTCTATAACAGGGAGGTATTTATAATGGATAAAGGTTACTGCTTAGATTTGAAATTTGAAAATATAGACCCTTCAAGTGTTGGAATGGATTCAAAAAAACTTTCACAGCTTGAACCTTTAATAATCTCACAATATAGCAATATAAACGCAATAATCATAGCGAGAAGAGGAAATATCGTCTTTGAAAAATATTATAATGGTTATAATGCTGACGATACTTTTCATGTTGCATCTGTCACAAAAAGTATCATATCAGCCCTAATTGGTATCGCAATAGACAAGGGTTATATAAAGGATGTTGAGCAAAAAGTTGTTGATTTTTTTCCTGAATATAATTGTAGCCCTGCTGATATATACAAAAAAGCAGTAACTATACGCCACTTGCTTACGATGACTGCACCATACCCTTTTAAAAATACAACTGAATCATTAGAGAGACTTTCTAAACAACGAGATTGGGTAAAATATGCCCTAAATCAACTTGGTCAAAACAAAAACATTGGAACTTTCAAATATTCTTCAGCTGGAGTTCACCTACTTTCAGCTATTATTACAAATACTACAGGAAAGTGTGCTCGTGAGTTTGCTAATGAACATCTATTCAAACCTATTGGTATGAGAGAAATACCCGATTATGATATAGAAAATTTTGATTTTGAAGATTTATTTGGAAAAAATCTTAAAGGTTGGGCAAAAGACAGGCAAGGTAATACTGCTGGTGGCTGGGGACTTACATTGAGTGCCAGAGATATGTTACGATTTGGTTCTCTGTATTTAAATGATGGTATTTGGAATAATAAATGTATTATATCTAAATCATGGATTGAAGAATCAACCAAAATGAATTCCAATGAGTATGGTTATCTATGGTGGCTATGTGAAGAAGATGGAACTCTTTGGTATTCAGCAATGGGAGCTGGAGGAAATGCCATCTGTTGTATACCAAAGTACGATTTGGTTATAGCAATACCATCTAAGATAGTTTTTAAACCTCGTGATAGATGGCAGCTTATTAAAAAACATATACTTACTTCTATAATAGAATAGTTGTATATGGAATGATTATAACAACCCTCCACTATAACACCAGACTTTCGTTTAGTGATATTATTGTTGATGCTATATACACACAAGAGGAGTTGAATATAAATGAATACCTACACAACATCAGAAATAGCAGATTTAATTGGTATACATCCTAATACAGTACGTTTATATGAAGAACTTGAACTAATACCTAAACCTAAGCGTAATCCTAATGGCTATCGTATTTTTAACGATTTTCATATAGAGCAATTTAAATTTGCTCGTACAGCCTTAAAAATTGAAGTTACGCAAAGAGGATTGAGAAAAAATGCAATTGAGATTGTCAGAACATCAGCAAATAAAGATTTTGACAAAGCTATTTCTCTTGTTAGTCATTATTTACAACAATTAGAAATAGAAAAATCAAATGCTGAGGAAGCAATCAATATTGTTAAAGAAATTTTAAATGGAAACACACAAGAGACAGACAAGTTATTTTTAACTAGAAAAGAAACCTCAGAATACTTAAAGGTTACAATAGATACTTTAAGAAATTGGGAAATGAACGGGTTGTTAAAAGTAAAAAGAAAGCAAAATGGTTATCGTGTATATACTGATGAAGATATAAAGCGCCTTAAAATTATTAATTCGTTACGCTCTGCAAACTATTCTCTTTCAGCTATTTTAAGAATGTTAAATGCTTTGTCTTGTAATCCCAATGCTAATATTAAAACTGTTATTGACACTCCAAAAGACGATGATGAAATTATCTCAGTATGTGACAAATTGATAACCTCATTGAAAGAGGCGGAATACAACGCAAAAACAATGAAATCTCATCTTCAAAGCATGAAAGAACAATTTTCTTAACCCTCCACTCTAACTCCATACTTTGATTTGTGTGTTATTCTTAAGAGCAAGAAAAATTAAACACACAAATCAAAGGAGGAATAGAATGGAAAACAAAAATACTCATTTTACATGGAAGCAAAAAATCCTTACCTTTTTAGTGAGCCAATATATTTCCCTATTTGGTTCATCACTTGTACAGATGGCAATGATATGGTATATCACACTTCAAACGTCATCAGGCATATGGGTAACAATCTTAACCGTATGCTCCTTCATACCACAAATGCTAATATCTTTTTTGGCAGGTGTATGGGCAGATTACTATAATCGAAAAATACTCATCATTGTATCTGATGCTATAATCGCTGCTTCTACACTAATACTACTTATGCTTATGATGTCAGGAATTAAAGGAGAAAATGAATTAATCGCAATTGCTGTTGTATCTATTATTCGTTCTTTAGGAAGTGGTGTACAGACACCTGCTGTAAATGCACTGATTCCTCAACTTGTGCCAGAGGAACACTTAATGCGTTTTAATGGTATAAATGGCAGTATTCAATCTATAGTTCAATTTATAGTTCCTATTGTATCCGCAGCAATTCTTGGTCTAGGAAATAAAATATCTCAAGTACTTTTACTTGATATTATTACTGCAATTATTGCTATTGTATTACTCTGCTTCATTAAAATACCTAAACATAATATAATAAAACAAACTGAAAAAGTATCATTTTTAGCAGACATGATATCTGGAATAAAATACTCTTTTTCGGATAAATTTATTAGAAAAGTAGTTTTTACTTATGGCGCTTTCATTTTTCTTTGTGTACCATCAGGCTTTCTTATAGGATTATTGATTGAGCGTACATTTGGTAAGGGGTATATTTATCTATCTATTATTGAAATGATTGGCTTTTCAGGTATGGTTCTAGGTGGATTAGTTATAGGAATATTTGGTGGCTTTAAAAATCGAAATAAGACATTTTTCTTGGCAATGTTATCTTATGCTATCTTTTCTATTATTTTGGGGTCTGTTACACAAGCTTGGCAATTTTTCATATTCATGTTTTTTACCAGTTTTTCAATCCCAATTATTCAAGCAACAGCTATGACCATGTTGCAAGAACATGTAGTACCAGAAATGCAAGGTCGTGTATTGGGCTTACCTACTATTATATATACTGGTCTTATACCTCTTGGGATGATACTCTTTGGACCACTTGCTGATATGGTATCTATTAATTTCTTGATTATTGTTTCAGGTGTAATAATTGCATTTTTTGCTTTATCTATTCCTTATTCAGGACAATTTTATAAGCAAGGCATCTTTAAATCAAAAGAAATTAAATAATATGCTAAAGAAACTAAGTAATATACTAAAAAAATTAAGTAATACACTAAATAAACTAGGTAATATACTAGATAAATTTTAATTGTTCTATTTTGATTTTTATACATAATACACTAAGATAGTTTTAATCACTACGATAGTTTTAATTAACCTAGTTCAAATTTTATAGACCTCCGTTTCATTTACATATTCATTTTCATCAAGAATTAAATGAAACGGAGAAAAGCTATATGTCAATAAGGCTATTATTATTTTGATTCCTTTTTAGCATGACACTCAGAACATTCAGAGTCATGTAAAGAAATAATGCCACCACAATAAATACAAGTCCATTTTTTTAATTCTGCTTCCATCAAAGTAGTTATTCCAGACTCTTTAGCTAAAATATTATTTTTTATAAGGCTCTCTTCGTATCTTTTATTGTAACTTTTTTCCAAGTTTTTGACCAATTTGCATGGAAATTTTTCACACTCAAAACAGTATGTAATCTTTTCTATCTTTGTACACTCTTTTATATTACACTTTCTGCAATGTTCTGGTTTCCCCAAGTCACCTGCATAACATCCCTGACAAGGTTTCTTTGAATAACAATGTTTATAACAGACTTTACAGTTCATCCCACAGGGAGCAAACATAATATTTTCAATCTTATTGGGCATTTTCATAATACATTATTCCTTTCTATAATATTCTTAATTATTGAGTCTTCTTAATTCTTTAACTACTCTACTTTAACTACATTTAAGGCTTACATCTTCCCCACTATACCATGTTGAAAATAAAATATTTCTCCTATTCTTGATAAAAAGCTTCTCTATACTCCTAAATCTGTGATTATTGAAATCATGAAGTTTTTGAACAATCTTTTTATAAAAAATCATTTTAATGAGATACTCTCATACATCATAACATTTTATAATCATCAGCCCCATACTCATAGCCTTTTAATTTATCTTCTTCTTCACCTTTAGCTGTCAACATAATAATAGGTATATTAGTCATTTCACGTGAAACTCTACATACTGAGAATCCATCTAAATATGGCATCATAATATCCAATATCATTAAATCTATATCATTATTCTTCACTATTGTAAGTGCTTCTACTCCATCATCAGCAGTTATGCAAGTATATCCTCCTTTTTGCATATATTCTACAATGATATCTTGCATTCTTTTTTCATCTTCTACTACTAATATTTTAGCCATTATTATTTTATCATCTCAGTTTTTTAACTTTATTTTAGTTTATATTAATTTATTTTATAACTATTTTTTAGAAAATAATATGTTTATAAAAATAGCCTGCCAACTTTGATTCATGTTGGCAGGCTAAGAATTTATAAAATACTTATTATATTATTTTAATACTAGTTTATTTTTTTGATTAAAATATATTCTAAAGCAAATCTCTTCAATTAATGCATAAATTGCACTTGTTATAAAATATAGACCTAGGGCTACTGGAGTTCTAACAGTTATTATAAGACTCGTTATAGTAGTCATTATAATCGTTTGTTTATTAAATGTTCTTTGAGAACTCACCTTAAAATATGGTATATAATTTATTAAATTTGGAGCTAGCATAGTTAATGTGTATATACAAGGTAGTATAAATAAATTATCAGCTGTATTTAAATTAGCAATCCAAGGAATTATAACTGTTGTAAATCCCTTTGGCATGTTTAAGCATACATGATACAGTGCATATATTACTGGCATTTGTAGTAAAATTGTGGAACACCCAATCATACTCTTCATACTTTCCACAGAGTGCATCTGTAGTTGCTTTTCAAGTTCTTTAGCATTATCCTTATATTTTTCTTTTATATGTTCCATCTTTTCTGCCAATTCTTGTTGTTTTTTCATAGAAAATCTTTGTTTTAATGACAATGGCATTAGCATCAACTTTACTATTAAAGTTATAAGTACTATTGCAATCCCAAAATCTCCTGTAAAACTAAATAATATATTTAATACCTCTTGTAGTATATTTGAAATGAAATCCATTCTATTCTCTCCTTTTATTTTAAATTCTTGAACTGTAATAGAATCATTTCAAATTAAAATATACTATAATACCTCCAAATATCATATTTTTGAAAAACAATATAATGCTTAGGCAATCTTTTTTCAGAATATGTAAATCTATTTATAAATATGTTTTTCCTTAAAACATATTTAATTTTATGATATAAGAGGTCTTTACAAAAGTAAATTATGCATCCAAGGATAGATACTAATAATGTCATATAAATTAGTATATATAACAGATTATCCATATCAAATCTCATTACATCACCTCATAAGTATTTATGTTTATGTTTATGTTTATGTTTAAATAATTATAGTATGTTAATCTCTTAATGTCAATATTTTTATACACTATCTATGCTATCCATCCACACCTAAAAGAGTGGACTTTCTGCACTAGGTTGTAAATATACAAGTACTAATACCTTGATAAAGCTACATTAAATTTTCAGTGTTATTTTTACCAGAATTCTCATGCTCTACTTCTAAAGACAATGACTTTTTTCTAAATTAATGATAAAATAATTAAAACAATTCTTCTATATGTGAATATGTTTTTTGTAAACATAACGTAAATAGATTTTATATAAATAGATTTTTAAAACTAATATAATCTTTTAAATAAAAACCTTACTTGGAAAAATTAACAAAAATAAATGGAGGTTACTATAATGATAAGCGATTCTATATCGAAAAGACGTAGCATTAGAAAATATAAAAATCAAAATATTTCACATGAAACTATAGAAAAAATAATTGAAGCTGGAATAGATGCACCTTCATCTAAAAATAGACAACCATGGAAATTTATTGTTGTCACTGAAAAAGAAAAAGAATCTATGCTTAGAGCTATGAGCAAAGGTATTCAAAATGAAATTGATAGCAATGGACTTCTTCCAGAAAGTCGTCAACATATTGCAGGAGCAAATTATACTGTTGAAATTATGAAACAAGCTCCCATAACAATTTTTATTTTAAACAAGTTGGGAAAATCACCTTTAGAAAACTTATCTGCTGAAGAACGTTTTTATGAAATGGCAAACATACAATCAATCGGAGCTGCAATTCAAAATATGTCTCTTACAGCTGTAGAATTAGGTTTAGGTAGTCTTTGGATTTGTGATGTGTACTTTGCATATTGTGAATTATGTGAGTGGTTAGATACAGATAGTCAATTGGTTGCAGCAATATTGTTAGGTTATCCTGATGAACAACCAGCAAAAAGACCTAGATTAAAGTTAAATGATGTAACTGAATGGAGATAAATAACTATTTATAATTAAAATATGGTAAGTAAATTCAATAAAAACAATTTACTTACCATAAAAAATAATTTGATTACTATGCTGTTAGAACTATTGAAGATTATCTTATACCTCTACAATCTCCTTATGATTACTCACTACTTTATTTTGCTTTATAGTCAATGATTTCATTTCATGAACTGCAAAATATATACATACCATTGCAGCAGCGGCATCCGCTATTGGCCCCGCATACATTACTCCATCAATACCCATAAACATTGGTAAAATCACTATTAATGGAATTAAAAACAGAATCTGACGAGTCAAAGAAGTAAAAAGTCCCAGTACTGATTTCCCAATTGATGTAAAGAAAGTTGATGATACTATTTGAACACCATTTATAAATGTTAAGAACAAGAAAGTTCTAAAATAATGTTCTGCAAATATAAAGTAAGTTTCATTCCCATTACCAAATATAGATGTAATTTGTCGTGGGAAGAATTGGAAGCATAAGAATGCAATAACAGATATAACAGTTGCACTTCCTACTGCTAACTTATATGCTTCTTTTACACGATTATATTTTTCAGCTCCATAATTGTATCCTATAATTGGTTGCATCCCTTGTGATATACCAATAATTATAGATATAAAAATCATATTTACTTTAATAATGATACCAACACAAGCAAGTGGAATTTCACTTCCATAAACTGACCTAGCTCCGTAATATGCCAACGTATTATTCATAACTATTTGTGTTACAGTCATTGCTAATTGGTTAAAACATGAACTTGAACCTAGCGCAAATATATGTTTATAAATTATACTCTCTAATTTAAAACTTTTCTTATGTAGTTTAATATGTTGAAAATTCATTACATAATAAACACTAAAGCCAAAAGATATAAGTTGACCAATAACAGTAGCTAAAGCAGACCCAGCAATTCCCATATCAAGCACAAATATGAATAGTGGATTTAAAATTGTGTTAATAACTGCTCCTACCAACATACAAAACATAGAAGCTTTTGGTTTTCCATCAGCAAGTATCAACTTACTCATTCCAGTAGACATTATAAGAAATGGCAATCCAATTGATGTAATCTTTGTGTATGTGTGTGCATAAGGTAATATTTCTGATGTGGAACCAAAGAATTTCAATAGTGGTGTTAAAAATATTGATACTATTATAAACAAACTTATTCCAAAGATAGCCATTAGACAAATAGAATTTCCCGCTGATTTTGTAGCTTTTTCTGAATTTTTAGCACCTAATTCTAATGAGCACTTAGATGCTCCACCAATACCTAATAATAAAGCAATTGCAGTACATATTGTTGTTAGTGGAAAGCTAACATTTGTAGCAGCATTACCTAACACTCCAACACCTTGCCCGATAAAAATTTGGTCAACTATGTTATATAACGCACTTACTAACATTGCTATAATGCTAGGTATTGCATACTTAGTCAATAATTTTGAAACTTTCTCATACTCCAATGGTTCTTTATATTTTTCTTCCATCTTCCTTCGCCTCCAATTTTGCTTCTTCATTCATATCAATAGCTATAAAAGCAGTCTTTTTTAACATTGACATGAACAACTCTTGCTCTTCTTTTTTAAATGAACTTAACAATTCCTCTACATATCCATTCGTTATTTTTATTATTTCATCATAACATGCCAAAGATTTTTCTGTAGGATACAGATGCCATGTTCTTTTATCTTTAACACTTGGTTCTCTAGTGATAAACCCTTCTTTTTCTAGGTTTGCCAAAGCTCTTGTTATATTACTAGGATTTACAAGAATTCTTTTAAATATAGTATCCTGTGTAATACCTGGATTACTACATATGTGTAATACATAAAAATATTGGCTATTATTAATTCCAATATCAGCCAATTTCCTATCAATATAGTTTGCGTTATATCTATTTATAATGGAAACCCATTTTAATAGCTCTCTCATGTTCTCTCCTTAATATTGTTATTTATATTTTTGTTGCGAGCGCAACAATCTATTTGCTCATGCAATTATTTTACTGCTAAATTTACACTTTGTCAATAGTTCCTAATTCTTAATTCCTTTTAAGCTGTCATGTCAATGTGACATAATATAGTAAATTAGACAAGATGCAAATCCACAGAATTAAAATTAAATGACAACAAGTAAAATCAAGCCATAACTTCTCTATTTCGTTATAATGAATGTAGGGTAATTGAAACGAGGTGAATAGTTAAATGTATGAGTGGCAACAACAAATTCAGATAATCATTGACGAGATTGACAAATGTATTAAAAATTACAACGGCGAAGTCTTAACGTTACGCTTTCTTTCTCGCAAATTAGGATATTCTGAATTTTATACAACGAAAAAATTCAAAGAAATATCGGGTATGCAGTTTAGAGATTACTTGCGGAATAGAAAATTAGCCTTTGCATTAAAAGAGGTTAGGGACAGTGATAAGAGTCTATTGGACATTGCTTTTGATTATGGATTTTCATCACATGAAGCTTTTACCAGAGCTTTCAAAAGAACTTATGGTGTAACACCAAGTGAATATCGAAAAAATCCTAAGCCAGTCGTTCTTCGTACAAAAATAACCCCTTTTGACCGCTACTTTTTAGGATTAGGAGAAATAGGAATGATTAAATCAACAGATGGTGTCAAGATTTATTTTGCAACCATACCTGCACATAAATTTTTGTACATTAAAAACAATGAGAGTAACGGGTATTGGGATTTTTGGAGAAAACAAAACCTTATTCCAGGACAGGACCACGAAACAATTTGTGGTTTGCTCGACAGCATCAAGGGTAAATTGGATGATGATGGTGGAAGCGAAGCTAACTGTGGAAGTGGTCAGATTATGGCTTATATAAACAGTCCAGATGGCAGGCTCTGCGATTGGGGTATTCTCCGTACAGAGTGTTGGGGCGTACGACTTCCTTTTGATTATAAAGGGGAACTTCCGCCACAAATGCTTATGATTGATATTCCTGAAGCCGAGTATATCATCTTTGAACATGGTCCATTTAATTATGAACAGGAAAATTGTAGTGTTGAAGAAAAGATTGAAATGGCTATGGCAACTTTTGATTACATTGGTAAGGGTTACTGTCCTGATATTACCCCTGGAAGAATCATGTACTTTTATTATAACCCAGACCAGTATTTTAAGTACATTAGACCTGTGAAAAAGATGTACGCCTATCCACTGTAAAATCCAAACTAAGTAGATAAGACGTACTCGATAAAATAAAATTTAAGGAGGAAAATTAAAAATGACTAAGTCTATTTGCGGAGTTGATTGTAGGAAATGCGAATTGAGTAACACTTGTAATGGATGTGCTGAAACGAAAGGTCATCCTTTTGGTTCAGAGTGCTTGGTTGCATTATGTTTGAAAGAAGGTAAAGATGCTCTATACAAATTCAAAAAGAATTTGATTGCAGCATTTAATGCACTTAATATACAAGATATGGAAGAAGTCACAGAACTTAATGCACTGAAAGGCTCTTTCATTAACATTGAATATACCTTGCCAAAAGGGCAGCTTGTAAAGTTTTGGGACGATAATAAAATTTACTTTGGAAATCAGCTTAGCAAAAAAGACAGTGACAGATATTATGGAATTATTGCTGATGAAAAATATCTCATGGTATCTGAGTATAGCGTTTATGATTCTGATGCTGAAATTGTAGTATTTAAGCGTTGGGTGTAAATGCAAATTGAAAGTTGAAGCAAAGATTATTTATAATAGATGGAGGTTCTTTAAGTTGGAAAAATATATTGCTCTTTTTCGTGTCATAAACATTAGTGGTAAAAACAAAGTGTCAATGCCATTATTAAAGGCGGCATTTGAAGGTATGGCATTTTTGAATGTTAGCACCTATATCAATAGCGGAAATGTTCTTTTTCCAGTGAAAGCAACGATAAAAGTGAATGCCAGCACTACAAAAAAATTATTTTTGTTATCTAGCAAGTAAATCTATTATGGGCATAACATGGAGTTCCCAAATTTCAGTTTATCTTTATCATTGACTGACTAGAAAATTTGAAATTGACTAGAAGGTTATAACTGGATGGAAGTAGTTAAATTTGCAAAAAAACAGCTATACGAAAGCATCTGGAGCTATGACAATACCATAAAAGGTTAATAATCTAACGTCGTCATTTGTACAAAACTAAGAAAAAAATAGAGACTGACTCAGACAATCCACAATATATTGGCTGTTTGGGGTGTTGGCTATAAATTCAGCGAATAAAAACCGCAGATTGTATATAATTCACTAATTAGTGAATTATATACAATCTGCGGTTTTGTGCACTATTCAAATAATTTATATGCTTTTAATCATATTATCATATCAAAGTTCTTATGTAAGTGGTAAATTCAACTCTTAAAACTTAAGATATTGATAATAAACCTAGTGTTTAAGCGATAATCTGTATTTCTGTTTAAAACTTAATTGAAAAACATATTGATAGTCTACCCATTATTTGTAATAATTAATATATCAAAACGATATATAACTAAACAATATATACATAAACGATATTAGGAGGCACTATGTTAGAATACATTATTTTAGGATTTCTGATGGAAAAAGAATTAAGTGGATATGATTTAAAACAAAAGATGTCACAAAGTACTTCATACTTTTTTGATGCTAGTTTTGGTAGTATTTATCCTGCACTTAAAAGATTAGAAGAAAAAGATTATATCTACTATCGCGAAGTTATAGATGGGGGTAAATTAAAAAAACTATATTCCATAACTGATATAGGGAAATCATACTTTCTCGAGTGGTTAGAAAAACCAATTAAATTTTCTAAGACAAAGCATAACCACCTTGTTAACATATTTTTTTATGAGTACTTACCTAAGGAAATAATTGAAACAAACTTAAAAATGTTAATAGCTGAAATTGAATTACTTTTAAATAAATTAGATGCACAAAAAACTGAGGTAGAACAAAATTGTTGTATTGACCAATACACATGTATGTATTTCACAATGATTTATGGCGTTGACTATTATAGTTTTGTAATTAATTGGTGTAATGATTTATTAAAAAAATTGTAGGATAGAATTACAAAAGTCAACCTACATAATATAAAGGGGTAAAACTTATGAGACTTTTAATACATGATTTAACTGAAAAAGATTTAGATAATTTATTACTTAAACTTGATAACAATATAAAAATACTTTCAAACACTGAAGAAATCCACAAGTGTATTGGTTGTTTTGGTTGTTGGATTAAAACACCTACTACATGTGTCATAAAAGACTATTACAGAAATATGGGTAAATTGATAGCTGATTCTGATGAACTTATTATAATAAGTAGATGTTGTTACGGTGGATTTAGCCCATTTATTAAGAATATACTTGATAGAAGTATAAACTATCTCCTTCCATACTTTGTAATAAAGAATAATGAAATGCATCATAAAAATAGATATGAAAAACAGATAAATTTAAAGGCTTTATTCTATGGGGATTGTATTACAGATACTGAAAAAGACACTGCTACTAATCTAGTACGTGCAAATGCTGTAAATCTCAATATGAAGGAACATTCTGTTTCATTTTTTAAAAATCCACAAGATGTAAGAGGTGAATCTTTATGAATATAGTAATGATAAATGGAAGCCCAAAAGTAAAAGAAAATAATTCACAATACTTTTTATCTGAAGTAGAAAAACTTATACAAAAGGATAATGACATTCTCACATTTAAAATAGACAATGTATCTAAATATCCTAAAGCTATTGAAGCCATACTTACTTGTGATAGGTTAATAATTGCATTTCCTCTTTATGTAGATGGCATTCCTTCTCATTTAATTCGTTTTTTAGAGGAATGTGAAGAATGTGCGAAGAAACTAAATAAAAAATCTATTCCAGTATATGCAATAGTTAACTGTGGATTCTATGAAGGGAAACAAACTCATTTAGCAATTGAAATGATAGAAAATTGGTGTAAAAGGGTTAACTTTACATGGGTTCAAGGGATAGGAATTGGTGGAGGAGAAATGCTAGGTTCATTACAATCTACTCCTTTAGGTAAAGGTCCAAAAAAAAGCTTAGGAACTTCATTAGGAGAACTATCAAAGAATATACTTAGTAACAACATAGATAGTAACACTTCTAGTAAAGATAATATTTTTATATCACCTAACTTTCCTAGATTTCTATTTAAATCTATGTCTAATTATCATTGGACTCCTCAAGGTAAATCAAATGGACTGACTAAAAGTGATATATTAAGAAAATAAAAAATTAATATTAAAATAAATTTTACATAAGATATAAGTATTTTATTTGTCTTTAAAATTATGCATACAAATCTATACAAATCATGTAAAGCTTAAAATACTATATTAAAAACAACTTCTAAAAAGGGGCTGTCTCAAAATAGGGATAAGTCTCTTTTTCATTGTTTAAATAATGAAAATATATTTGATTTCATACAAAAAAAGAGTGCCTCATGAACCAAAAAGCTCATTTTGAGACATCCTCTTTCTATTGTGCATATAAAAAATATTTTTTTATGCTACATTTAATTATTATTTAGCTTGAATTATATTTAACCATTATTCAGTTTCTATTATATTTAACTATTATTCAGCTTCCCTAATTCTTTCAACAATACTATCCTTAGAAACATTATGATAAACTATTAAAGGCACTATAGACGTTATCAAAAATACTATTAATAAACTTATTATAAGCGCCCCTAATGGATAAGCATACACAGAATATCTTAATTTCATAATATTAAACCCTAAAAATGTTGCGATACTTCCAAAAGTAAGATTTACAATAGTTATTATCACCCCATAATAAAAACCTTCAAGCATTATCATTCTTTGAAGCTGTTTTCTTGTCATTCCTACTGCCTCAATCATTGCAAACTCTTGTTTACGAGACATTATATTTGTTATCATAGTATTTATAAAGTTTAGCACTCCAATCAATCCTATTATAAATACCGCACTCATACCTACAATCTTTATAACCTTTTGACTCTCTCTTGCCTCTTCTATATAGATATTTTTTGAATAAACTTTTGTATATGGATTATTGTATTTCTTATTCAAATTATTTATTTTATTTTCAACAGACTTCACATCACCATTTATATCAATTACCAGATTTTCTATATATGGCTTTATAACCATATTTTTAAAGTCATTTTCATTAATGTACATCCCCATATTAAAATTTTGTGCACCATCAAAAACTGCCATGACTTTAAACTCTTTATCTATATATCCTTTCCCTATAGTATCTCCTTTTAAATATCTAAACTTAATTTTATCTCCTGCTTTTATTTTACTTCCTTCATGTCCAGTAATTACTACATATCCACCTTCATCAAATTTTTTCTCATCTATAGAACCTGACAGTATTTTAGAATTCTTTTGAGAATATATAATATTGTTTTTTGATAGTTTACTTAATAATCTACCTGAAGATAATCCAACTGTATCTGAGGCTAAAAAACCATTATTTTCTGCAATTTCTTTTGGGTCTCTGCCCTGAAGAAATTGCTTTTTATATTCTTCATCTACTTTTTGAGTCAATATCTCATCTTTTAAATCTCCTTCATAAACTATATAACTTAAATCCTTGTACACCTTACTTACATTACTCACTCCATCAAGATTCTTAATATCTTTTATAAGATTTTCGTCAATTGGAGCAACTTCGTTATCTTCAGATTTAGCAGTGTCTGCAAGTCCATGACGTATTTCTATATCCCCTAACATCATACCTTCAGCAGCTCTTTCTGGATTAGAGCTACTTATAATTGCAGATACAGTCAAAAATATTATACAACTTAGTGACATAGAAACTAAAACTAAAATAGCTTTGCGTCTATTTCTAAATACATTTGCAAATGCCATCTTATGAATTTTAGAACCACTTTTCCCTCTTTTAGACTTACGTTTAATCTTATTACTTTTATCACTATATCTTACAGCATCTATAGGAGATACAGAACTTACAATCTTAGCAGGTTTTTTGCATGACAATCTAACAGTTACATATGAAAATACAACGGCAAATACAAATATTAACGGATTAAAATATTCAAATGCGGTTTTATTTAATCCATCCATAAACTTACCAACTAGAGGAACAAACACTATTCCTATTAAAAATCCAAATAATAAACCTATTGGTATAGCTATTATACATAATCTATTAGCTTGTTTAATAATCAATTTTTTTAATTGATATGGCGATGTTCCTATTGTTTTTAATAATCCATAATATTTTATATCTTTAACAACTGAAATATAAAAAATATTATAAATTAATAAATATCCACTTAAAAGTATAAGCATTACAATTAAGATTATTGGTAATACATTTTTAACAACTTCTTTGAAAGTAGTTGCTTGTTTACTTAAATATATAGGATTTATAGTTGATTTTCCTGAATAAGGTTGGATTTTCTCAGTTAGTTTATCAAATTTAGACTGCAAATCTTTATCATTAAAAAAATTAAAGGATACACTTGTAGGAGCTACTTCATTTGTTTTTTTGTAATTATCATAGAAAGCTTCACTCGTAAATACATCATGAAGAGGTATTGCTGTAGCTGTTTTGTATTCAAAATATCCAACTAGTTTAAATTTGAACGTTTCTTTTTCATTAGTTAGTACCCCATCTTTAGTTTTTGGAATTATTAATTTTACTTCAGCACCTATTTTATGAGGTATATCTAACATATCTAATATCTTTGTAGGCATGACTATTTCATCATTATTTTTTGGTAAACTCCCTTCAATCATCTCTACATTTGCAGCATTTTCAAGACTTTTTTTATCATAAACGGTTAAATTCACTGTCTGAGTTGAAAACTCTGGATTTTTTAAACTTGCTATGTTTTTTACTATTCCAATACTGTTTTTGTCTACTGAACTATCTTTTTTTATAATTTCAATTTGTCTATTACTTAAAGCTTGAAATTGAACATGGTTCTTTGTCCCATATTCCATAGCTTTGTAACTATTAAAAGCGTCCAACATACTATATCCCACTGTAAACAATGATGTAAACAAAACTGTTGTCAATACTATTGCAAGCACTGAAACTATATTTCTCATTTTATTTGTTTTGAAACTTCTATTACTTAACTTTTTTATAATTTCCTTATTGTTATTCTGTAACATTGTTCTCACCTCTATTTACAACTTTTCCATCCTCAATCCTTATAATTCTATCAGCCATTTGAGCAATTTGTTCATTATGAGTTATCATAATTATAGTTTGGCTAAACTTATTACTAGTAACTTTTAAAAGTCCTAGCACATCTTGTTCTGTTTTGCTATCTAAATTACCTGTTGGTTCATCAGCTAGTATTATTGATGGTTTTGTTGCTAAAGCTCTTGCAATAGCTACTCTCTGTTGCTGTCCTCCTGATAGATTATTTGGTAGGTCATCCACTTTTTGACTTAGTCCTAAAACTTCTATTATCTCATCTATATATTTAGTGTCTATTTTACATCCATCAAGTTCTATAGGTAATACTATATTTTCATAAACATTTAGTATTGGAACTAAATTATAATTTTGAAATATAAAGCCTACATTACGTCTTCTAAATATTGTAAGTTCTTCATCATCCATAGCAAATATATCATTATTATCAACAATTACTTTTCCATCACTTGCTCTATCAAGTCCCCCTATCATATGTAACAAGGTACTTTTTCCACTACCTGAAGTCCCAACTATCGCTACAAACTCCCCTCTATTTATACTTATATTTATTCCATCTAAAGCTTTTACTATATTTTCACCTTTTCCATAATATTTTTTTAAATTATTAGTCTCCAGTATTTTCATAATCAAATCTCCCTCTTACTTTATTTTATATATTTTTTAATTGTATATTAAACTTTCACGCTTATTGATTCCTTACTTAGATATTATCATGTAAGCCCCTATCCAATCCTCACAGTGCTGTTATATTTTAGATATGAATTATAACAATTTTGAGATATTTTGTGATATTTATTGAAGTGAAACTAAAAATAGTGCATATAATGTTATCTAATAAACACTATATACACTACTTCTAAGAATTTTTGATTTTATTTTCAAGTTATATATTATAAACATCAATTTTAAATAAATGCTAAGTCTAATTTTTCATATAAATATTAAATGTAGTTCCAATATTTTTTTGAGAATCTACTTTTATATATCCATTCTGTTTATTTATAATTTCTCTTGCTAAGTACAATCCAACTCCAATACCTTCTATATTCCCAACTTCTCTACTTCTATAGAACCTTTTAAATATATTGTTTATTTCACTCTCATCTATACCCATTCCATTGTCACTTATGATAATTTTAGTGAATATATCCATTTTATCAGTCTTTATACTTATCTTTCCTTCCTCATTGGTATACTTTACTGCATTTTCTATAATATTAAATAAAGCTTCACTAGTCCACTTCTTATCGTGACAAACTTCAATTTTATCATCTAAATCAATTTCTAGTAATATATTTTTTTCTTCTAATTTTAAAAACACTCCACTTAATGCACTTGCAATAGTATCACTTATTCTGCTTTTAGTCGTATTCAAAGATATAATACCAGTTTCTAATCTAGAAATTTTTATAAGTGCTTTTCCCAACCAGTCCAATTTATTTACCTGACTTTGCATGTTTTCTAAAAACAATACTTGATTCTTTCTATCTAACTCTTTTTGCATTAGAGTCTCATTATACATAGATATATTAGCTATTGGTATTTTTATTTGATGCGATATATCTGATATTAAAGTTTTTATATTTTCTTTTTCCTCTGAATACTTGCTGTTTTTAACTTCCATAACCTCTATCATATATTTAATTTTATTTTGAACTTTGGCAGTTAAAGTATCTTTATTTAAATCAAAGTGCATATTTTTATTACCCGATATAAATTCATCTATGTTATATATGATATTGCTACTAAATTCAACTATGTCTTTTCTTATTTTATATACAAAAAATAACGATATAAAAAACATAGTAACTATAAAAATTAAAATTATACAATTAATATTTACAATAAATTCAGCTAAATCAGGATGCACATATAAAATTTTGTTAGTTTGCATTCTTATTATTATTAAGGATAAACATGATACTATGAAATATATAATAGAAATGTTCTTGTAATAGTTCTTATTTAAACTTTTATTATTTTTCATCTTGTTCACCAACCCACATATAACCTATTCCATAAATAGTTCTTATGTACTTATGCTTTGATGTTTTCTGGTCTATTCTCTTTCTCAATCTATTTATATTTACAGTCAATGCATGTTCTTCCATATACTCACTATCATTGTCCCATATTGCATCTATCAATGCTTGTCTTGTAACTATTTCATTTTTATGTTGCACCAATTTCTTTAGAATTCTATATTCTATAGGTGAAAGGATTATATTTTCGCTATTTCTAGTTACAGTCATATTATCAAAATTAAATTCAAATTCTCCCTCAAATAAGACCTCTTCTTGTATTTCAACATTACATCTTCTAAGCAGTGCTTTTATTCTTTGTATCAATATGTTTATACTAAATGGCTTTGTTATGTAATCATCTGCTCCTATCTTAAATCCATTTACAATATCAGATTCCATATCACATGCTGTCAAAAACAGAATACCTACTTTTGAACTAGCTCTTATTTCTTTGCACAAGTCAAATCCATTTCCATCAGGAAGATTTACATCTAATATCATTAAATCTATTTTTTCTTTCTCAAATTTCTCTTTAGCTTCTTTTAGACTATATGTTGGTACAACTCGAAATCCATCACTTTGTAAGTTAAAACATATACCATTATTAAGCATAATATCATCTTCTACAACCATTATAGTTTCCATTTTATTTCCTCCATATTTTTTATACACATTAAATCATTGAGTTTCCTATTTTATTATACTAATTTTATTTTCTAAAAAACTATTATTCTCTTAAGTTTTCATTAATTCAAAATAAAAAGAGTGTATATTTAGTAATTTTAACTAATATACACTCTTCATTTTTTATAAGTTTATAAATATTCTATTTTAGTTTACCATAGTCTTCATCAGATACAGGCTCCAACCATTCATTGAAGGCTCCCTCTGCTGGTACTTCTACAGCTAGATGCTGAAACCAACTATCTGGTGCAGCTCCATGCCAGTGTTTTACATCTGGTGGTATATTAACTACATCACCTGCATGCAATTCCTGAGCTGATTTTCCAAACTCTTGATAATATCCTCTACCTCCAGTTACAAGTAAAATCTGTCCACCCTTATGATGTATGTGCCATGAATTGATTGTAGAAGGAGCAAAAGTCACATTACCAATTCCCACACCCTTAGTAGTAAGCATATTTAAATAACATTCTCCTGTAAAATACTGTGCAAATGCTTTGTTTTCTTCCCCAATAGGGAAAACTGCTCCTGTACCTAAATCTCTTTCTCTATCCATATTTAATACCTCCTATGCCTTGCTTAACTATTCTTACATTTTTAGTATACGACTTAAAGTTAACTCAAGGTCAATAGCTTTTCAGTATTATCATAATTTAATTTTTGGATTAACTTTATTCTTTTAAGTCATCATAACTTGTTATAGATTTTTTTACATTCAGTAATTGGTCTACAAATTGATTCGCAGGAGCATTTAAAATATTTTCAGGAGTATCATATTGTTGAATGACTCCATGATTCAATACTAAAGTTTTTGTACCCAAAATCAAGGCCTCATAAATATCATGTGTAATAAAGATAATCGTAATTCCTGTTTTTTTATGAATTTCTTTTATCTCTTTTTGTAACTGTTTTCGTGTAATTTCATCAACAGCTCCAAAAGGTTCATCCATCAATAAGATTTCTGGTGAAGAAGCTAAAGCACGTGCAATCCCTACACGCTGTTGCTGACCACCTGATAATTCAGATGGGTATCTTGTTTTCATATCATTTGGTAATCCCACGATTTGCATCCATTTGTCTACAGCATTTTTTATCTCTAACTTATTTTTTCGATTAAGGAGATTTGGCACATATGAAATATTTTCTTCAACAGTCATATGAGGAAAAAGAACACTTCCCTGCACACAATAGCCTATTTTTCTTCTTAATTTAATTAAGTCCTCATTTTTAATGTCTGTTTTATTAATTAAAATATCTCCTCCATCTGGCAAAATAAGACCATTAATCATTTTTAGAAGTGTTGTTTTTCCACTTCCAGATGACCCAATAACAGTTAAAAATTCTCCTTTTTCTATATCTAAATTTAGATTATTTATGATTGTTTTATCATTATATTGTTTTTCAATATTTTTAAATTGTATAATAGGTGTCATTATATTTCCTCCAATTATAAAAGTCCCTTTTTGTTCAAAAACTCATGTGCAACTTCTCTAGGCTCTAAATTATTATTTTCTACATCGTAATTCAATTTAGCCATCTCTTTATCAGTTAAAATATTTTTAACCATCTGGAATACTTTTGAAAGCTCTGGGTGTTCCTCTAACACCTCTGAACGAATAACATTTCCACATTGATAAGATGGATAAAAGCTTTTATCATCATTTAAAACTACAATATTTGAAACACTATACTGACCATCAGTTGTAAATATAGGCATTACATCAATTTTTCCCTCATTGATTGCCTGATATTTAAGTCCAATATCTAAATCAACTGTGTTTTTAAAGTGTAAGTCATAGGTATTACATAGTGGAGTATAGCCATCTTCTCTTTCATAAAAATCATACTCTGCACCAAATGTCAATTTAGAAGATATATCTCTCAAATCTGAGATATTCTTTAATTTATATTTATCTGCAATTTCTTTTCTGACTGCCAACGCATAACTATTAGAAAAACCATACATTCCAGTCCACTGCATTTTAAGTTTAGTTTTATATTCAGATTGTAATTTCTCAAACATATTTTCAGTGTATAATTCATTTTTCTTCAGTACCATATTCCATCCTGTCCCTGTATACTCTGGATAAATATCAAATTCTCCATTCTCCATAGCTGGCTGAATATTGGATGTTCCTCCGCCTACACTTTGTGTAATTTCTACTTTTAAATCTGTATTTTTTTCAATTAAAATATCCAACATTTCACCAAGAATATATTGTTCAGTCATTGGTTTTGTAGCAATATGAATAGTTTGAGTCTTTGCAGAGTTAAAAAAATAAGATGTAAAGATAGTTGTTATGAGGATAAGACTTCCTAGAATGGCAAATACTTTTTTCCTATTTTTCTTTTTTCTTTTTCTTTGTAAAAATCTTTCTACTAATCCTAGAATAAAATCAAATAACAAAGCCAATAGAGCAATAAGAATGCTTCCAGTGACTGTCATTACTGTGTTGTTTGTTGTGATTCCTCTATATATAGCTACCCCCAGACCACCAGCACCTATAAATGAAGCGATACCAGTCAATGCAATTGTCATAATAACCATGTTTCTAATCCCAGACATAATAACAGGTAAGGCTAGTGGAAGTTTTATTTTATATAGTATCTGAAAGTCTGTACTTCCCATACCTTTCGCTGCTTCAAGTATATTTTTATCTACGTTAGTAATTCCAGTATATGTATTTCTAACCATAGGTAATAATGCATATATAGTAAGAGCAATAACAGCTGTAGTATTTCCAATTCCAGATAATGGTATCAAAAAACCTAACATAGAAATAGATGGTATAGTGTATAGAAAATTGATAGTCCCCAAGATGGGCTTAGAAGACTTGTGAAATTCACTTACAATGATACCAATTATACCACCTAAAACAATTGCAATTATTATAGAAATAATAGAAATTGTCAAATGCTCGATGGATAGTTTTATAAAAAAATCACTTCTTTCAGATAATAGCGTTAGCATATCGTTTAGCATTACTTACACTCCTTTTATGAGTTTTACTTAATAAGATTCAAATTATAAAATTATAGTTTAGTTATAGACTGCATCTTACTACGCTAAGTAAATTATTCCATAAATTACATGTTAAGGTCATAATATAAAACTTTCAAGTAGACACTAAAAAGTAACTAATAGAAAATCCTACCTTGTCAATCTTCATGAAAATAATAAAAAATGTCAGAACCGTTAAAAACTTGCTATTTAAACGGATTTCTGACACTATATTTAATTAAATTTGAATATTTATCATATTATTTATTATTGTTAAACTTAACTATCATATTATATACCCATTATATTTACTCATATATCATCTATATTTATTGTATTTTATTTATTATACTATATATTTTGCTGTTAGCGATATTTTATTGTTAGACAATTGTTTTGGAGTTCCTTCAAAGATTACTTTCCCACCTTTTGTCCCTCCCTCAGGACCCATATCAATAATCCAATCTGCTCTTTTAATTATATCTATATTATGTTCAATTATGATAACTGTATTTCCATTATCTACAATCTCTTCAATTATACTTATAAAATTTTCAATGTCAGCCATATGAAGACCTGTTGTCGGCTCATCTAATATATACACTGAACTTTCCTTATTTAATTCATTAGCAAGCTTTAATCTTTGACACTCTCCTCCAGATAATGTATCCAGAGTTTGCCCTAAAGTAAGGTATCCGATTCCCATTTTTTCAATGCACTGTAATTTCTTTTTAATCTGTTTTAGACTAAAAAATTCAATCGCATCTGAAACTGACATTTCAAGAATTTCTATTATATTTTGCCCTTGAAATCTATATTCTAAAACTTCTTTTTTAAATTTTTTTCCTTCACAAATATTGCAAGTACTTTTTATACTTTCCATAAATGCAAGGTTTGTTTGTACTGTTCCAGAGCCTTTACAATTATTACAAGCTCCTTCTGAGTTTGAGCTAAACAAAGACGCTTTAACACCATTTACTTTTGCAAAACTGTTTCTTATATCGTTCATAATTCCACTATATGTTGCTAAGCTTGACCTAGAATTAGCTGATACAGGGCTTTGGTCTATTAATACAGCATCTGTATTTTGCTTTAAAAATTCATGTTTAATTAATGTACTCTTACCAGCCCCTGCTACTCCTGTCACTAAAGTTAATACACCTTTAGGTATCTTTATAGATATGTTTTTTAAATTGTTTTGATTACAATCTTTAACCTCTAAATATCCTCTATCTTCTCTTACATTTTCCTTAATAGAAAGAGCTTTATTTAAGGCATTTCCTGTCAATGTCCCACTTGAAAGCAACTTTTCATAACTTCCTTCATATACAACTTTACCCCCATACCTACCAGCTTTTGGACCTACATCTACAATGTGGTCTGCAATTTTAATAACATCTGGGTCATGCTCAACAACTATAATTGTATTTCCTTTATCACGTAATTTTCTTAGAAGATTATTTAATTTATAAACATCTCTTGGATGAAGACCTATACTTGGCTCATCAAAAATATACATCAAATCTACAAGGTTACTATTTAAATATTTTACCATCTTTACACGCTGAGATTCTCCACCTGATAGTGATGATGTTTCCCTATCTAAAGTTAAGTACCCTAGACCTATATCTATGATGTTATTTAGTTTTTCTAGTATTCCTTTAAGTAGAGGTTGTGCTTCTGGCTCATTTATATCTTTAATAACCTTAACTAATTCATCAAGTTGCATACTTGTCAAGTCTGCAATATTGTAGCCATTAATTAAAGATTTATATACGCTTTCATGAAGTCTTCTTCCATTGCAAACAGGACACTTGTCTTCTATAAGGAGTTTACTCAATTTTTTCTTAGTAGTCTCAGAAATTTCTCCTTCTTTACTTAGATATAGACGATTAAACTTAACCATTAAGCCTTCATATGTCATATTTATTTTTCCAGTTTCTTCTACTGTAATCTTTTCTGGCTCACCATATAAAAATTTTTTCAGCTCTTTCTCTGAATAATCACATATTTTCTTATCAATATTAAATTATCCTGATTCGGCAAATATATTCCAGTGCCAAGAACCCACTCCGAAACCTGAAAGTAAGATAGCACCCTCATTTAGCGATTTATTCATATCAAGAATATGCTTCATGTTAGGTATTAGTTTTTTCCCAAGCCCATGACAATCTGGACACATACCATTGACATCATTAAAGGAAAACATGTTAGCATTACCTATATGCTTGCTTCCAAATCTAGAATATAAAGCCCTTAAAAAGGAATTTACATCTGTGATAGTACCTAAGGTTGACCTTGAATTACCTCCAAGTCTACTTTGGTCTATAATAATCGATGTTGATAAATTTTCTATACAATCAGCTTTAACTTCTCCATACTTAGGTAAAAAACTTCTTACAAAAGTACTAAATCTCTCATTTAATTGACGTTGTGATTCTTTTGCAATTGTTTCAAAAACAATAGATGATTTTCCAGAACCAGATACACCTGTAAATATAGTTATTTTTCTTTTTGGTATTTTTAATGAAATATTATCTAGATTATTTTCCTTACATCCTTTTAAAACTATAAATTCATTACCCATACTTTAACCTCCTAAATTGTTTTTATAGCAAATTATAGCACGTGACCTATCCCTTGGTTGTATACTGTAGGGTTTAAAATTTCATATAAAAAGTCTATATAAACTTATTAAGAGCATAAAAAAAGTACCTCAAAATGATTTTTAAAATCATAACTGAGATACTAAACCTTGTCTAATCATAATATATTCTTATTATCCTCAAATACTTTTTTATCATTAGTAAATAATATTTTTAAGATACCTTTATGTAAATTACTTTAATCTTCACTTAACACAGACGTAAGTTCAGGATCATTTAAAAGGTTTTCAAAATAGCTATGTGCTGAGATATACCCTATACCATACATTTTTCGTTTTGAATTTACAACCTTATATTCATAACACGCACTTTTGACCTTACTATAATCATTAAAATTAGTTGCTTTATAAATAGCTCTTTCATTTCTTGGTATGTACCTTACATATTTTGGTTTTATAAAATACAAGTCATCTTTTATCTTACGTTCACGTTTGAGTTTCTTTAAAACTGCACCATTTTTTCTATGCATTATATGGTCATCGTACTTATAATGATGAGCTATATGAGTGACATCACCCTTAAATTTATGTTCAAAATCTAATATTGTCTTTTCCATTAACTTATAATGTGTCCCCTCTTTTTTATCTATATCAGCAAGTATAATTATATTTTGTTGTTTTACTCCAAGCTCTTTTAGTGCTGACTTAAATTCATTGTTCCTAAGCTCTTCCTTTTGCTTCCTAGTTAAATTTCTAAATTTAGTATTAGCTCTAAAAACGTTCACTCCAGAGCCATCTGATACCAACACAACATATACATTATCAGTTCCACATTGTTTTATTGCATTAACAATAGCACTTCCTCCCCATAAGACTTCATCATCTTGATGCTGTGGGTAAAATACAGCATTAGATTTAAATTTTCTGCTATTGCTCTGTGGAATAGGTGTCTCAAGTTTACCATTAAGGTTAATAGCCATTATAAATATCATAAACAGTATTAATATACTTATGACTATGTGCTTTTTTTTGTTTTCCATTCTTAAAATTTTCTCCTTTTTATCAATTCAAATATCTTGTAAATTTTTGTTGTAAATAGGTTAAAATACACAAATCATTTTACAATAATTTATAGCTTTATACAATCTTTGACACAAGGCACAATAAACTAAAAAAGCTCTCCAATCGCAATATTACAAATACTGCAATTAGAAAGCCCTTTAATTCTTAAAATTTATTAAGTTTATCTTTCTCAACATATCTTAGATTTCTTTCTTAACATCTTTAACATATAATTCTTATTTTTAATGAATTATATTTAAATTTCTATATTAATACTGATATTTTAATATTTCACTATTAATGCTACTATTTTAATATTCCACATTCCTTTTATTCTACATTTCCTTTAAAATTTCAATCAACTCTTCTTCACTATACATATATTTCTCGTTACAGAACTGACATCCAACTTCTGCCTGTTTATCTTCTTCTATTATTTGAGCCAAAGATTTTTTCCCTATTGCCACTAAAGCAGTTTTCACTCTTTCCTTTGAGCACTCACACTCAAATCCAACTTCACAAGTATCAAGTACTTTAGGCTCTAAACCATCTAAAACTCTATTTAATATATCTTCTGGTAAGTTTCCTTCCTTTAACATATTAGTTATTGAAGGTAATTTAGCTACATTTTCTTCTAATTTTGCGATAGTTTCTTCTTCTGCATCTGGCATTAATTGAACTATAAAGCCTCCAGCAAACTCAACTTCATCCTCTTTTGTAAGAACACCTAAAGCCACCACTGATGGAGTTTGTTCTGACACTGCAAAGTAATAAGTAAAGTCTTCTGCAATTTCTCCACTTACTAATGGATAAGTTCCATTATATGGCTCTCTAAGACCTAAGTCTTTAATAACTTTTACAACACCTTCTGTCCCCACTGCTGCTGCAACATTCAACTTTCCATTTGGATAATCTTCAACTTCTACATGAGGATTTCCTACATAGCCTTTTACTATCCCCTTAGAATTTGCTGTTGCGATGATAGTTCCAATTGGTCCACCACCTTTTATTATTACAGTCAATTTATCACTGTCATTTTTCATCATCAATCCCATTATAGATGTTGCTGTTAATGTTCTACCAAGTGCTGCTGTTGCTACTTTTGTAGTTTCATGTAATCTTCTAGCTTCTTCTACTGTATTTCTAGTAGTTGCAACAAATGCTCTAACTTGACCATTTCCTGATGTCGCTCTTAGTACATAATCTTTCATCTGTATTCCTCCACATTTTGTTAATCATACTATTTTTCTATACTATTATTTTTTTCTATATTACTACTTTAAATTACTTTAATTTTTAATACAGAAAACTTTACCTTTTTTATTTTTACCAATAATATTTTATATCTTCATCAATAACATTTTATATTTTCATCAATAATATTTTATATTAATAACACTTCTTTTTGTACACAACAAGAAAATATTTATTTTTTACATACAAAGAATATCCTTTGACTTTCTTCATTAGGTTTTTCAAATGTAAAATCTCCATAAGATTTTATATCCCTAAATCCAGATTTTTTAAGCATATCAATTATTTCATCCTCAGTATATGCCCTTTGTTGATGTACTTCTTCAAATCTTTCAAACTTTCCATCTTCATCTTTAATAAAAAATGTCAGTTCCATTTCAATCAAATTTTCTTCATCATCAAAGTAATTTTGCCACATATAAGCTATATCTTCTCTGTTTTCTCCATACATATTATTTCCTAATATATTGGCTAATTTATAAAATGAACTTATATCAAATATAAAGATTCCATCTTTCTTTAATAATTCATATGTTTTTGAAAATACATTTTCTAAATCATCATCATAAGTTATATAATTAAATCCATCACAAGCACAAAGTACACAATCCAAATCGGATATATCAAAGTCCAGCTCTGATATATCTTGTTGAAGTAAAACTAACTCTACGCCTTCTTTTTCTGCCTTTTCTCTTGCTACACTAAGCATTTCATCAGATATATCAATTCCAGCTATATCATAGCTCTTTTTAGTTAATGGAATTGTGAGATTACCTGTACCACATGCTAATTCCAATATATTTTTTACTTTTACACCTTCATTAGCTATTATATCTTCTATATATTTAACCCATCCATCATAATCAACTTCATTCATAAGTTCATCATATACAAACGCAAAATCACTATATTGACTCATCCTTTTTATTCTGCCCCTCCACAATCTTTCTCAGCCTCTTTTTGCGTGATGTAAGCATACCTCCAATTCTTCCAGCTTCTTTAGCTGTAAGTCCTGCCCACCCACGTTCTCCAACTTTGTCCATAAGACCTAGTTCAGAGGCTATCTCATATTTCATTATATCATCATTTGTCAATATTTTAGTATTCTTGCCATTAGTTATCTTCTTTTCTCTTTTCATATTTTCTTTCAAAAAAATCACCCCTTCTTATTTGTATTTTTGTCAATTAAAAGAAATTTATACAAATAAGTAAGGGGTATTTATCAATTCATATGTTTTTAAATGTAAGTATTTTAAATTTATGACTTTTTAAAATTATTCTTTCTAAGTATGTGTTATTTATAATTTTAATATATGTTATTTACAGTCTTACCAAAAAAATTGACCTTTTTATATAAGCTATCTACAACTTATTCATTACAAAACTGAATATATTTTAATCTATTGCTTTTTTATATTTTAATAGTTTTGCATAGACATTTAGTGCATTCACACATATTTTTTCATCAAAGTTAAAGTTTATATTATGAAGTCCATTTACAAATCCTTTTTTTTCATTTCTTGAACCCAACATAAAGAACAGTCCTGGAACTTCTTTTTGATAATAAGAGAAATCTTCTGATATCATAAGTGGGTCTAATTCTATGGCTGTATCCTTTCCAACAGCTTCTACAAACTCTTTATACAAGTCCTTATCATTTTTAACAGCTATATAATCATCCATAATATTTATATTTACCTTACAGTTATAAGACAATTCAAAGCCTCTAGCAAGTTCTTTAACTCTAAGTTTCATTCTCTCATACACTTCTGGATTAAAACATCTAATAGTGCCTTCCATCTTTATATTTTCAGCTATTATATTTCTTCTAGCCCCTCCTTCAATTCTACCTATAGTCAACACTGCATTGTCTATTGGACTTATATTTCTTGATACTATAGTTTGAAGTGAACTTATAAAGTTTGAAGCTATCACTATACCATCAATTCCATTTTGTGGCATAGCTCCATGTCCACTTTTAGATACTATTTCTATATCAATATCTCCTATTTGAGCCATGAAGTATCCTTCTCTTGTACCTACATAACCTTCTGGTAATTCTGGGTATATATGAAGCCCATATATCTCATCCACATTGTATTTTCTAAGCACACCTGCATCTATCAATGCTTTTGCTCCACCTGGCCCTTCTTCTGCTGGTTGGAATATAAATACAACATTATCATTTAAATCTTCTTTATTATCATTTAAATACTCAATTAATCCAAGCAATATAGTAGCATGTCCATCATGGCCACATAAATGTTTTACACCTTCTTCACTACGAAGACCATCTATATCAGCTCTAAAAGCTATATCTTTTCTTGGCCTTTTACCTTCTATCACACCTACTATTCCTGTTTCTAAATAAACTTCATATTCAACTCCTATTTTATCAAGATAATCCCTTATATATTTTGAAGTCTTATACTCTTTTCTTCCAATTTCTGCAATAGGATTTAATGCATTCCTATGCTTGTAAAGTTGTTCTTGTAAATACGATGCCTCTCTCATGTAATCTCCTCCAAATTATAATTTATTATAAAAATATTTCTATATCTCTTATAATTAAAATATTATATAATATACTTTCATATTTAAAAATAAAAAACTAAATTGAATATAAAAATATTTTGCATTATTAAATAATTCACCATTAATAATAATTCCCCTGTTTCATAAATCAAAACAGGGGAATTATTATTGAAAAATTTTTAATTTTAGCAAGAGAAGAAGTGTTTAGCAAGTCCACCTTTTGCAGTTTCTTTGTATTTATCCATCATATCGATACCAGTTTCTTTCATTGTTTCAACGACTTGGTCCAAGGAGACAGAATGTGAGCCATCAGTTAATAATGCATACTTAGCTGCATCATAAGCTCTTTGAGCTGCCATTGCATTTCTTTCTATACATGGAATTTGAACATATCCATATACAGGGTCACAAGTCATTCCTAGATGATGTTCAAGTGCTATCTCCGCTGCATATTCAATATGGTCTATAGTACCACCCTTTAAATATGCTACTGCCGCTGCTGCCATCGAACAAGCTGCTCCAACCTCACCTTGACATCCTACTTCTGCACCAGATATTGATGCATTAGTTTTTATTATATTTCCAATTATTCCAGCTACAAGTAATGCTTCAATTATTTTTTCATCATCGTATTTATAAAAATCTTGCATTGCAAAGAATATTCCTGGTATTACCCCAGCAGAACCACAAGTCGGTGCTGTAACTATTATATTACCAGAAGCATTTTGCTCTGAAGCTGCTAGTGCATATGCATATACAAGTGTTGAAAAACTTTTATCTTCTTGATACGCTTTATAAAAATTATTTGCTCTTCTTTTTAATAATAATTTACCTGGTATTACTTCATCTGTACTTAGTCCATCATCAATAGATTTTCTCATAGCATCTTTTATAGTTTTTATATAGTCTTTTATATCAGATGGTTCACATTCTAACACAAAATCAACTAAAGTTTTATTATTTTCTTTACACCATTTTACTATTTCATCCATAGTGTCTAGGTGATATATACTATTGCTTTTACTGTTTCTTTGACCTTCTTCTGCTATAGTTCCTCCACCAACAGAATATACAGTCCATTCAGCTGTCACATTTCCATCTTTATCTAAAGCTTCAAACTTCATTCCATTTGGATGAAAATCTTTTATTATATCTTCCTCCCAAACGATTTCAACTTTCTTTGGAGCTATAGTTTTTTCAATTATATAATCTGTTAAGTGACCTTTTCCTGTAGCAGCTAAACTACCATATAATATTGCTCTAAAACTTTCTGCATCTGGATTTTCATTTTTAAATCTTTCCGCTGCTCTTTGTGGCCCCATAGTATGAGAACTTGAAGGTCCACTTCCTATTTTAAAAAGTTCCTTTAAAGTATCCATATTATTCCTCCTAAATTTTCTATGTTAATGCTTATTATTTATTTTTACGCACATATTTATTATAACCTAAATATATTAATTATTAGTTATTAAATTCGCATAAAATTTATTTTTTATTTCCATTTTGGTATATTTTATTAAATTAATATGCATATTTTGAGAATAAAACATTTATTTTAAATTTTTTTAATATTAATATAATATAAATATCTTACTTTATACAGTTAAGATATTAACTATACCTATTAAAATTAATTAATTTGTACTATAATTATTATTGTACTTAAAAAATTAAATTTAAATAAAAAAGGAGATTTGATTATATGTTATTTAAAGGTTCTGCTGTTGCTTTAGTTACCCCATTTATGGAGGATAACAATGTCAACTTTGAAAAATTAGGTGAATTAATCGAATACCATATTGAAAATGACACAGATGCACTAGTTGTTTGTGGAACAACAGGTGAAGCTACTACTATGAGTGAATCTGAGATTTTTGCTGTAATAAAATATACAGTTGAAAAAGTCAACAAGAGAATACCAGTTATAGCAGGTACTGGTTCAAACAATACTATGTTGTCTGTTCATATGAGCCAAGAAGCTGAAAAATTGGGAGTGGATGGTCTTTTAATCATAACTCCTTACTATAATAAGACTAATGAAAAAGGTCTTAAACTTCACTTTGAAACAATAGCAAAAAGCGTTAAATTACCAATTATTTTATATAATGTACCAGGAAGAACTAAGGTAAATATAAAGCCATCTGTTGTGGCTGAGCTTGCTAAAATAGATAATATAGTTGCTGTGAAAGAAGCTAGTGGAGATTTAGCTCAGGTTGCAGAAATAGCTAAATTAGTGCCTAAAGACTTCGCTATATACTCCGGTAATGATGATACTATACTACCTCTATTATCATTAGGTGGAAGTGGTGTTATCTCTGTACTTGCTAATATATGCCCTAAAGAAACTCATGACTTAGTAACTAAATTCTTTGAAGGTGACATTGAAGGCTCTAAAAAATTACAACTTGATATGGATACTTTAATTGACGCCTTATTTATAGAAGTAAATCCAGTTCCAGTTAAAACTGCTATGAATATTTTAGGTTTTAATGTTGGAGATTTAAGACTTCCTTTAGCTGAAATGGAAGAAGCTAATCTTAATGTCTTAAAACAAGAATTGACAAATTTTGGATTTAAATTTTAGCAATATTTCTATAAATAAGTTGATTTTTTCTAAAATATGTATTATTATTAGAATAATCAAATTTTAATATCCTATTAACCTAGGGTAGAGGTAGCTGTAAATAAGAGTATCCAATAGGAGCTGGCAAGCGTTAATGATTGGAAAAAGGATTTATAGCCGAAGAAAATATTTCTTGCAATAATATTTTCTGGGATTACACATAAGATGTGTAATACTGTCACTTATTTGTATAGGTGATGAGCTACAGGGTTTACTTTGAGTGATAAACTAGACGTACAAAGTATACCTTTGTACGTTTTTTGTATATAATTAAAGTTGTTAATATAATATTAAAGTTTTTAGACATATAAAAATATTAACATATCTTACTTGTATAGCTAAAATCAAATAATGTTTTAATAATTAAAAATTGGGGTGAATTTAATATGAAAAAAGTAAATGTGGCAATAGTTGGTGCTACTGGAATGGTAGGTAGAACATTTTTAAAAGTATTAGAAGAAAGAAATTTTCCAATAGAAAATCTATTTTTATTCTCTTCTTCTAAATCTGCTGGTTCTAAAGTAATGTTTTGTGGTAAAGAATATATAGTAGAAGAATTAAAAGAAACTTCATTTACTGATAGAGGAATACAAATAGCGTTATTCTCTGCTGGAGGAAGCATTAGTGAAAAATATGCTCCAATAGCTGCATCAAATGGAATCTTGGTAGTAGATAACTCTAGTCAATGGAGAATGAATCCAGATGTTCCTTTGGTTGTTCCTGAGGTAAATCCAGAAGCTATAAAAAAACATAAAGGTATAATAGCTAATCCAAACTGCTCTACTATACAAGCTATGGTTCCTCTTAAACCTCTTGATGACAAATACAAAATTAAGAGAGTTGTTTACTCTACTTACCAAGCTGTATCTGGTTCTGGTGTTAAAGGGGTTGAAGATTTAGAAAAAGGAATGACTGGTAATCCTACTGGATTCTATCCACATCAAATTTCTTATAACTGTCTTCCTCATATAGATTCATTTACTGAAAATGGATATACTAAGGAAGAAATGAAAATGGTAAACGAAACTATGAAAATACTTGATAACTACGACTTAAAAATAACTGCAACTACTGTAAGAGTTCCAGTAAAAAATGGTCATAGTGAATCTATAAACATTGAGTTTAATAATCCATTTGAATTAGAAGACTTGGTAAAAACACTTGAAGAAGCTCCAGGAGTTGTAGTAGTTGATAATCCTGCTAAAAATGAATATCCAACTGCTGTAGAATTTGATGATAGAGATGAAGTGTTTGTTGGAAGAATTAGAAGAGACTTTAGTGTTGATAATGGTGTAAACCTTTGGGTTGTTGCTGACAATATAAGAAAAGGTGCTGCAACTAATGCAATCCAAATAGCTGAAATGGCTATATCATATGATTTAGTATAGTATACAAATTTGTATAAATATATGATTTTGTAAAATATTAATAATAAGTAAAGATAAGCATTAGAAGTAACTGTAATATAAAACACAAAACTAAAAAAGAGGGGATTGATTTTTTATGATATTTAAAGGTTCTGCTGTTGCTCTAGTTACTCCATTTACAAAGGATAGCAAAGTTGATTTTGACAAATTAGGTGAATTAGTTGAATACCAAATAGCTAACGGTACTGATGCTATAGTAGCTTGTGGTACTACTGGTGAAGCTAATACTATGACTGATGAAGAACAACTTGCTACTATTAAGTATGTTGTTGAAAAAGTTAATAAAAGAGTTCCTGTTATCGCAGGAAGTGGTTCTAATGATACTATGCACTCAGTTAATTTAAGTCAAGAAGCTGAAAAATTAGGAGTAGATGCTCTATTAATAATAACTCCTTATTACAATAAAGCCAATAAAGCTGGACTTAAACGTCATTTTGAAACAATCGCTAACAGTGTTAAACTTCCAATTATACTTTACAATGTACCTGGAAGAACTTGTGTTAATATAAGCCCTAGTCTTATAGTTGAACTTGCTAAGATAGATAATATAGTTGCTGTAAAGGAAGCTAGTGGGGACTTAGGACAAGTTGCAGAAATAGCTAGCTTAGTTCCAGACGACTTTGCTATCTACTCTGGTAATGATGATACTATACTTCCTTTATTGTCTTTAGGAGGTCAAGGAGTTATATCAGTACTTGCTAATGTTTGCCCTCAAGAAACACACGATTTAGTGGCTAAATTCTTTGAAGGCGATATAGAAGGTTCTAGAAAATTACAACTTGGTATGGATGCTTTAATCGCTGCTTTATTTATAGAAGTAAATCCTATACCAGTTAAGACTGCAATGAATTTATTAGGATTCAATGTTGGAGATTTAAGACTTCCTCTAGCAGAAATGGACCCAGCAAACTTAGAGGTATTAAAGAAAGAATTAGTTAACTTTGGACTAAAAGTTAATGCATAGTACAAATTAATGCATGATAAAAGACTAAGTTTGGTCAAAAGTTAGCCCTTAATCATAGGAGGAAATTATGTTAAAAGTTATAGCAACTGGTTATGATGGAAAAATGGGCAAGATTTTAGCCGATACTATAAGAGATGATAGTGAACTAGAATTAGTTTGTGTTGCAGCTAGAGGTATGGATAGCTGTGAAGGCAATCTTAAAATTTATGAAGATATGAATACTATAGTTGAAGAAGCTGATGTAGTTATAGATTTTTCTCATCACTCTAATTTAGATAATATTTTATCTTATGTTTTAAAAACTAAAACTCCTTTAGTAATTGCTACTACTGGATATAATGATGAAGAAATTAATAGAATACATGAAGCGGCTAAAGTTATTCCTGTATTCCAATCATATAATATGTCTCTTGGTGTAAATGTATTAGTGAAATTGGTTAAAGATGCAGCTAAATTATTAGAAGGATTCGATATAGAAATAATAGAAAAACATCACAACAGAAAAGTAGATGCCCCAAGTGGTACAGCTGTTATGATTGCTAACGCTATAAAAGAGGTTTTACCAAACGTTGAAAATAATTATGGTAGATATGGGCGTAGTGCAAAAAGACAACCAAATGAGGTTGGTATCCACGCTATAAGAGGTGGAAATATCGTTGGTGAACATGATGCTCTATTTGCTGGAGATAATGAAGTCCTTACAATAAGTCATCAAGCTCAATCTCGTGGTATTTTTGCAAGTGGTTCTATAGCTGCTGCTAAATACTTGGTTAAACAAAAACCAGGATTTTATAACATGGATAGCATGTTAGGATAGTAAAAATCTATATCACAAGTAAAAAATATAAACAAGTAAAAATATATGATATAACAAATAAATTTACTCAATATTATGCTAAAACAATAATGCTATTAAAAAATAAATAGTAGTAAGTATATACTAAAGTTGATAAATTAGTATATCTGAGTATATAATAAAAGAAATATAATGAAATACAAGGAGAATTAACAAATGGTAAATTTAAACGATGCTTATGAAATAGCAAGATATATAAAAGAAGTTAAAAAGAAAACACCTGTTAAAGTATATGTAAATACTAACTCTTTACATTTCCAATCAACTGATAAATTTAAAGTATTTGGAAACAATGGTTCTTATGTATTTGTAGGTGACTATGAAGATATAATGGAAGTATTAGATAAACATGGTAACGATATAATAGATACTCATGTGGAATATGATAGAAGAAATTCTGCTATTCCTCTAAAAAATACTTTAAGTGAACATGCAAGAATCGAACCAGGTGCAATAATAAGAGATATGGTTACTATAGAAAAAAATGCTGTTGTAATGATGGGAGCTGTTATAAATATAGGAGCTGTTATCGGTGAAGGTTCTATGGTAGATATGAATGCTGTTATTGGTGCTAGAGGTACTCTTGGTAAAAATGTTCATTTAGGCGCTGGTGCTGTTGTTGCTGGTGTTTTAGAGCCACCTTCTGCTACTCCTGTTATAGTTGAAGATGATGTTTTAATAGGAGCTAATGCAGTTGTTCTTGAAGGTGTTAGAATCGGTAAAGGTGCTGTTGTTGCAGCTGGTGCTGTTGTAACTACTGATGTAGAAGCTGGTGCTGTTGTTGCTGGTTCTCCTGCTAAAGTTATAAAAATGAAAGACGAAAAAACGGCTGACAAGACTAAACTTATGGAAGACCTTAGAAGCTTAGACTAATTATAAAATAATATTATTGATTAAAAGGTGTCTCTATATGAATTTAATTCATTAGAGACACCCTCTTTTTTATAGCTATTTAATTTATCTTTGTTACATCACCTTAATTTACTTGCATGCAATTTAAACATTTTTAATTTATTGATTTTCTTACACTCTAATTAAAATATCCTTAATTTACTGATTTTCTTATATACAAGCTAAGCACTCTTGATTTTATTACATATTAATTAAATACTCTTAATTTAATGATATTACTTTTATACTAATAAATTGAGCCACTATTTACTACTGGTTGTGCATCTTTATTACCACAAAGAACAACCAATAAATTGCTCACCATAGCTACTTTATGTTCCTCATCTAAAGTCACGACATTATTCTCACTTAAATTAGTTAATGCCATCTCTACCATACTTACAGCCCCCTCAACAATCTTTTTACGTGCTGCTATTATAGCTTCTGCTTGTTGGCGTTGTAACATAGCCGCTGCAATCTCTGGTGCATAAGAAAGGTGAGTAATTCTTACTTCACATACTTCAATTCCTGCAATATCTACCCTAGATTGTAATTCTTTTTGTAATTTATCTGCTATCTCTTGACTACTACCACGAAGAGATTTTTCATCACCATCTTCAGACACATCATATGGATAAAGTCTTGAAACATTACGAATAGTTGAATCACATTGAATTGATAAAAAAGTATTATAATTATCAACATTAAATACAGCTTTAGTTGCATCTATAACTTTCCAAATTACAACAACACCTATTATAATAGGATTTCCTAATAAGTCATTAACTTTTTGTTTTTCATTATTAAGAGTCATTGTTTTTAAAGATACTTTCTTTCCTCTTGGATTAGAGGATATATCTACTTTTTCAGTAGATGAAGATTTTGATACATTAATTCCTGATGATGTTGGATTTACTGCTGAACAAAATGGATTTACCCAATAGTATCCTTCTTTTTTTATAGTTCCATAGTAGTTCCCAAATAAAACTAGAACTATAGCTTCTTTTGGGTTAATCATTTTTAGTCCAAAGCACAGTATAAAATCTATCACTATAAATAAAATACTTAAAACTAACATAAACGAACCTATTCCAGTGAATCCATTGTCAAGTTTTATTATTCCAAAAACCATAACACCTATTGAAACTACTAAAAACAAGATAATCATTATCAAAGCTACTACTCCATTAAATGCTTTAGCATCCTTTTCTTGATAAGTTTTTTCTTCATTTAACATAGCCACCTCTCCCATCTTATTATATTAAGTTAAGATACTTCTAATTTAATAATATCACTTTTAATGCTCAAATTGTTGGGTTTAAAATTAATACTCTAAATTTATATATTTTTAAAGATGCATCTTTATTAATTTTAATATAATAATATTGATTTTTAAGTAAATTTTATGATATACAAACTTATATTTAATATATGTTAAATATAAATAAAATTTTTTAATATCCAGCAAATTATAAGTTTATTATGACTAATATTATTTTATATAAATTATATTAGTGATAAAATAAACTTATAGAAATATAACAAATTTTTATTAATTTCATAGGAGGATTTTATGTTAAAAGTTATAATTAGCGGTTATAATGGAACGATGGGAAGAGTGTTAGCAGAATGTGTAAAAAAAGATAGTGAATTAGAGTTAGTTTGTGGTGTAGCTAGGTCTGCTGATGAAAATACTTATCATGGTGATACGAAACTTTTTAAGACAATGACTGATGTAACTGAAAAAGCTGATGTTATAATAGATTTCTCACATCATGAAACTTTAGACCCAATCTTATCATACGCACTAAAAAACAATACCCCTGTAGTATTAGCTACTACTGGATATGATGAGGATGAATTAAATAAAATAGAAAAAGCATCAAAAAATATTCCTATATTATTATCCTCAAATACATCTCTAGGTGTAAATATTTTAATAAAATTAGTTAAAGATGCATCAAAAATGTTAGAAAGCTTTGATATTGAAATCATAGAAAAGCATCATAACAGAAAGGAAGATGCTCCTAGTGGTACTGCTAATATGATAGCCAATGCAATTAAAGAGGTCTTACCTGAAAGTGAAAATAGATATGTAAGATATGGTAGAGATTGTAAAAGGAAATCAAATGAAATTGGAATACACTCTATAAGAGGTGGTAATATAATCAGTGACCATGATGTTATATTTGCAGGTGATAATGAAGTTCTTACATTAAGTCACCATTCTCAATCTGATGAAGTCTTTGCAGATGGTTCTATAGTTGCAGCTAAATTTTTAGTTGGTAGAAAGTCTGGACTTTATAAAATGTCAGATATATTAGGATAATTTTTTTATACATAATAAATCTCAATCTAGTTAAATATCCATATTTGAAAATTTGAATACTTAATAGATTGAGATTTTAACATATTTCTAAAGTTTATAACTTATATATCTTTCTTTTGCATATAAATATTCTCTTAGATATTATTTCACTTATTGTTATATAATCTAGTTTTCTTTATTTATCATATAAATTATTGTATTCTATATACTGATACATACCCAGCTGGAGAAGTACCTGTTGTTCCTGAGCCAAAGGTAAAACTTAAAGTCACTGCTGCTGCTCTAGCATCAACTAAAAAACTTAAACTTACACTTACATCTGATGAGGTAAGTGTATTTACTGCTTTTGCTACAAAGTTATTTTGAGCTGTTCCATTAAAGTTAGTCGTAATTGCCATAAACCCTGCAAGTGAAAGCGTAGCACGTATACCAAAAGATACATTATACACTCCTCCAACTGCAAGATTTATAGTACTACTTGTTGGTAAAGTTATATTAGTTCCATTTATAAATGATGAGTTAAATGTAACCAATGTGTTATTCACTAGGCTCGAAGAAGATACAGTAAATTGTGCATTGTTTGATGCTAATACTCCAGTTGCTCCTGTATTTCCTGTTGGACCTGTTGCCCCATTCGCTCCAGTTGCTCCTGTGTTTCCTGTTGCTCCTGTTGCTCCATTTGCACCTGTTGGACCTGTTGGCCCTATTGCTCCTGCTATTCCTGCTACTCCAGTTGCTCCTGTATTTCCTGTTGGACCTGTTGCTCCATTTGCACCTGTTGCTCCTGTTGCACCTGTTGCTCCTGCTACTCCTAATGCTCCTGTTGGGCCTGTTGCTCCCACTGCACCTGTTGCTCCTGTTGGACCTGTTGCTCCTGTCGCTCCTGTTGGACCTACTGCTCCATCTACTCCTGTTGCTCCTGTTGCACCTGTTGGACCTACCGCTCCATCTGCTCCTGTTGGACCTGTTGCTCCTACTGCTCCTGTTGGACCTACTGCTCCATCTGCTCCTGTTGCTCCTGTTGCCCCTGTTGGACCTGTTGCTCCATCTGCTCCTGTTGGACCTACTGCTCCTGTTGGGCCTACTGCTCCATCTGCTCCTGTTGGGCCTGTTGCTCCATTTGCTCCTGTTGGACCTATTGCTCCATCTGAACCTGTTGCTCCTACTGCCCCTGTTGGACCTACCTCTCCATCTGCTCCTGTTGGACCTGTTGCTCCTATTGCCCCTGTTGCTCCTGTTACTCCATCTGCTCCTGTTGCTCCTGTATTTCCTGTTGGGCCTGTTGCTCCTGTTGCTCCTTCTCGTCCTTTTCCTCTAGTTTTTGCCTTTACTCCTGTTGCTCCTGTGCCTCAT